>DASQFD010000042.1:0-2995 GCA_035633255.1 Dermatophilaceae bacterium | reverse complement strand
GCGCGCCGGCGTGCCGCTGGAGACGGTGACCCGGCTGCGGGAGGTGTACGCCGTGGGCGGCCCGGGTGCCGCGGCGTGGGCCGCCGGCACGGAGCCGCCGGAGGGGCTGGTGGACGACGCGGCCTGGTGGCGGGCGCGGGTCCCGGGCTGAGCCCGGCGGCCGTTCCGGCGCCATGGAGGTGTTTCGTGGGGCCGGAACTACAGTGGTCGGGCCGCCCCCCCGGGCGGCTACGGCCCAGACGCGGAAGGCGGCGTGGCCATGGCGCACCCGAACCCGGACCCGGATCCCGCCGGCCCCGCCGGCCTGCCCCCGAACCGGTGGAACCCGCACGCCTGGGTGGTCGGTGAGCCGGAGGTCGGCGAGGGCACCTGGGTCGGGGCGTTCACGCTGCTGGACGGCAGCGGCGGCCTGACGATCGGGCGCGGCTGCGACATCTCGAGCGGGGTGCACATCTACACCCACTCCAGCGCCCGCCGGTGCGTCAGTGGCCGGGAGTACCCGACCGTGGACCGGATGTCCGTGCACATCGGTGACCACGTCTTCCTCGGCGCGAACGCGACGGTCAACATGGGGGTGACGATCGGGGACCACGCGGTCGTCGGGGCGGGGGCGGTCGTCACGCGGGACGTGCCCGCGTACACGGTCGTGCAGGGCGTCCCCGCGCGGCCGTCGGCGCGGGTCGTCGTGTCCGGCTCCCAGGTCACGTTCGAGCCCCTGCAGCGCTGACGCGCCTCCGCGAGCCGGCGGGCGGCACCGGATATCGTGCGCCTCGCCGACGTCCCCGCCGTCAGGGGAAGCCGTGTCGCACCGCACCGTCGTCACCTTCGGGACCCATGACGTCTTCCACGTCGGTCACCTGCGGCTGCTCCTCCGGGCGGCCGCCCTGGGTGACCGGCTCGTCGTCGGGGTGTCGGCCGACGCGCGGAACGTCGCGAAGAAGGGCGACCGAGGTCATCGAGCACATCGCCACCGGTGGCGCCGGCGCCTGACGGCGGCCCACCCCCTTCCGGGCCCCGACCGCCGCCCGACCGCCGCCCGATCGCCGCCCGATCGCCGCCTGACCGCGCCCGCAGATCGTCCGGTCCCGGCAGGCGGACACCGGAACACCGACGTGAAACATGGCCCTGAGCCGAAGTACATCCCTGTAATTAGCCCTGGGGTGTTGCGTGCCCGACGGGACCAGTGGGAGAACGGTGGACGACCGATGCTGCAGTGACCCCTGTGACGTGTCGTCGGGTCACCTCTCGCACGCTGACCGTGCCGGAGCGCCCCGACGGGAGGGCTCAGGTCGCCGGTGGCGTCGGCGCTGCCTGACCCCCCGATCCCGCAGCCCGCAGGAGCTCCCGCCGTGCGCCCTCGCACCACCACTCCCGCCGTCCCGGCCACCGCCGACGCCGCGGTCCCTTCGGGGCCCCGGCCTCCCGCCGGTCGCCACCGCACCTGGGGGACGTTCTCCGCCCTGCTCGGCGTGCCGTTGAGCCTCGCCGTCGGCGGCACGGCGCACGCCGCCGCCCCGGCCGTCGTCGTGCCGCGGCCGCCGACCAAGACGCTCCCGAAGGCGCTGGACGTGGCTCCGCCCTACCAGCCCGCCACCCGCTGCCTCGCCGGGGACCTGCCCGGGCCGGTCGCCTTCGCCCGCCTGCTCAACGCCCACTACGGCACGCACGTCTACGGGGTCAACCGCCGCTGCGTCACCGGTGAGCACGGCGAGGGCCGGGCGATGGACTGGATGCTCAACGCCAGGACCCCCGAGGGGCTGGCCCTCGGCAACGCGATCACCCGGTGGCTCTCGGCCCCCGACTCCGCGGGGCGCCCGGGGGCGATGGCCCGTCGCTTCGGGGTCATGTACATCATCTGGAACCGCCAGATGTGGCGCGCCTACGCGCCCGAGCGCGGCTGGACGGCATACACCGGCGCCTCGCCGCACACCGACCACATCCACTTCTCCTTCACCTGGGACGGTGCCTACCGGCACACCTCGTGGTGGACGGGGGTCGCGGTGACCGCCGCGACGATGTACACCGGCCCCCGTCCGGGGGCGGCCACCTCGGTCGCCGTCGCCTCGCCGGCCCCGACCTCCACGGGCTACCCGGTGCTGCGGCAGGGCTCCACCGGCACCGACGTCCGCCGGGTCCAGCGGATCGTCGGCGCCACCGTCGACGGGCAGTACGGCCCGCGCACGGCCGCCGCGGTCGGCACCTGGCAGGGGCGCAACGGGGTCAAGGCGACCCAGGTCGTCGACGACGCGACCTGGCGGCGGCTCATCGCGCTGGGCCTGTTCCCGAGGAGGACCGCCACCTCGAGCCCGGCCCCCACGGCCGGCACGGCGGCGTCCCTGCAGCCGTACCTCGGCACCACCGTGCGGCTCGGGTCCAGAGGCGAGGCCGTGCGGGCCCTGCAGCGCGCCCTCGGCGGGCTGGCGGTGGACGGGCAGTTCGGCCCCGCCACGCTGGCCCGGGTCAGGACCTTCCAGAGGGGAGCCGGGCTGCCGGTGACCGGCGTCGTGGCCACGTCCACCTGGAAGGCGCTGGCCGCCCGGGTGGGAGGCGCCGCCGGCTCGTCGGGGACCGGCTCCGGCTCGACCCTCGCGGGCGCCGCGACCGCGTCCCTGTCGACGGAGTTCACCGCCCACAAGGGGACGGTCCTGCGCTCGGGCTCCCGGGGCCCGGCCGTCACGGTGCTCCAGGCCGGCCTGGGCGGGCTCTCCGTGGACGGCGCCTTCGGGACGCGCACCACGGCGGCCGTCACGGCCTTCCAGAAGGCCGGCCGGCTGCCGGTCACCGGCATCGTCGACCGGCGCACCTGGGACTCCCTCGAGGCGCGCCGGCACCCGCTGCTGCCGCACTGGGGCACCGTGGTCCGGGCCGGCTCACGCGGGGTGGCGGTCACCGCCCTGCAGCGGGCCCTGCGCATCACGGCCGACGGCGCCTTCGGTCCCGCGACGACCACGGCGGTCAAGGCGGCCCAGGCTCGCGCCCGCCTGGCGCAGACCGG
>DASQFD010000041.1:0-20333 GCA_035633255.1 Dermatophilaceae bacterium | reverse complement strand
CACGCGGCGTCGCTGCATCAGGCTTTCGCCCATTGTGCAATATTCCCCACTGCTGCCTCCCGTAGGAGTCTGGGCCGTGTCTCAGTCCCAGTGTGGCCGGTCGCCCTCTCAGGCCGGCTACCCGTCGTCGCCTTGGTGAGCCATTACCTCACCAACTAGCTGATAGGCCGCGAGTCCATCCCAGACCGAAAGACTTTCCAGACGGCAGAGATGCCTCTCCGTCTCGTATCCGGTATTAGCTCCGGTTTCCCGGGGTTATTCCAGAGTCTGGGGCAGGTTGCTCACGTGTTACTCACCCGTTCGCCACTGATCGCCCGGAGCAAGCTCCGAGGTCACCGTTCGACTTGCATGTGTTAAGCACGCCGCCAGCGTTCGTCCTGAGCCAGGATCAAACTCTCCGTTGATGTCTGCTCCCGGGCGGACCCGGGAAACTGCTAACCCACGAAGGGTTGTCACACTGGCTGAGCAAGAACGTCCAGCGAATTCGCTGTTCATTCGTTGTCCAACCAAGGAATTTTCGTCCGAGTCACGCCGTGCCGGCCGGAGGCCGGTGCGCCGCTTCCTCGGGACGAGGTTGTTTGGCATCGATTTTTGACACGCTGTTGAGTTCTCAAGGTTCGGACGCGCACCGTCACTCGACTCGGTGAGCCGTGCTTCGGGGCAACCCTCGTACTGTACCCGCGGCCATGCTTGGGCGTCAAACCCGTGATCCGCTCTCGGAGCGGTCGGGCTGGTCGCGCTTGGACCTCCGCGGGGCCACCCACTGTAGCAGCCTGCGTCGAAGACGTCCGCGCCGACCGGCTCGCACCGGTGTGGGGGTCAGCTCCGGGGACCGGCCTGCTTCGTGCGGGGCTCTCGCTCCGCCTCGGTGGCGTCCGTTCCTCCCTCGCGGGCTGACGCGCAGAACGTTAGGTCACCGGGGCCGCCACACACAAGTCCGCTGGTCAGGGGTGCCGCGCGGCGGCCAGGGCCCGGCGGCCACGGCGCAGCACGGCGACTCGGCCGTGGAGGAAGTCCGCGTCCACGAGGACGCGGTCGGGGTCGCCCTCCCGCTCCCCGTTCAGCGAGGCGCCGCCGTCGGCGACGGCGCGCCGCGCCTCGTTGCGCGAGGCCACCAGCCCGACCGCCACCAACGCGTCGGTGAGGGTGGCGCCGGGCGCCACCACCGCCCCGGGGAGCTCCGCCGTGGCGTCGGCCAGCGTCCCCGCGTCGAGGGCCCGCAGGTCCCCTCGGCCGAAGAGTGCCTCCGACGCGGCGCGGACCGCCTCGGCGGCGGCCACCCCGTGCACCAGGCTCGTCACGTCATGGGCGAGGGTGCGCTGCGCGGCCCGGCGGAAGGGCTCCTCGGCGACGGCCCGCTCGAGCTCCGCCACCTCCTCCGGCGTCCGGTCGGTGAAGACCTTCAGCAGCGCCACCACCGAGGCGTCCTCGACGTTGAGCCAGAACTGGTAGAAGGCGTACGGGCTCGTCATGTCCGCCCCGAGCCAGACGGCGTTGCCCTCGCTCTTGCCGAACTTCTGCCCCGACGCGTCCGTGACGAGCGGGGTCGTGAGCAGGTGCACCGACACCCCCGCCACCCGGTGGATGAGGTCCGAGCCGGCCGTCAGGTTGCCCCACTGGTCCTGGCCGCCGGTCTGCAGCGTGCAGCCGTACCGGCGGTGCAGCTCCAGGAAGTCCAGCCCCTGCAGCAGCTGGTAGCTGAACTCGGTGTAGGAGATGCCCTCCTCGCTCTCCAGCCGGGCCGCGACGGCCTCCTTGCGGATCATCGAGTTGACCCGGAAGTGCTTGCCGACGTCCCGCAGGAAGTCGAGCGCGCTCAGGCCCTCGGTCCACTCGAGGTTGTCGACGAGGACCGCGGCGTTCGGCCCCTCGAAGTCGAGGAACGGCCTTACCTGCTCGCGGATCCGGTCGACCCAGGCCGCGGTCTGCTGCTTGCTCTTCAGCACCCGCTCCGCCGACGGCCTGGGGTCGCCGATCAGCCCGGTGGACCCGCCCACGAGGGCGATGACGCGGTGCCCGGCCCGCTGCAGGTGCCGCAGCACCACCAGCTGCACGAGGTTGCCCATGTGCAGGGACGGCGCCGTCGGGTCGAAGCCGCAGTAGGCCGTCACCGGCCCGGCGGACAGCGCCGCGCGCAGTGCCGCCTCGTCGGTGGTCTGGGCCACCAGGCCGCGCCAGCGCAGCTCGACGAACACCTCGGCCAGCTCGCCGCCCACGCGTCCCTCTCCTCACGGCGCGCATCGGCGCCGCCGGTCGGCGGCGGCTCGCGGCCCGGGCCAGCCTGTCACGGGCCCCGGTCCGGCCGGACGCCGCGTCCACCGGGCGCAGGACCGCGCACCGCCGGCTCCGTCGCCTCAGCCCGAGAAGTGCACCTCGAGCTCCAGGGGCACGGCCCTGAGCGCCTGGCTGACCGGGCAGTCCTCCTTGGCGGTCTGCGCGGCCTCCTCGAACTGGGCCGCGTCCAGGCCCGGCACGGCGCCGGTCACCGAGAGGGCGATGCCCGTGATCCCGGTCCCGGGCACGAACGTCACCGACGCCGTCGTGTCGATCGACGTCGGCGGGGTCCCGGCCTGCGCGAGCGCGTGCGAGAGCGCCATCGAGAAGCACGTCGAGTGCGCGGCCGCGATGAGCTCCTCGGGGCTGGTCCGCCCACCCGGGCTCTCCTCCGCCCGCGACGGCCAGGTGACCGGGAAGGTCCCGGAACCGGAGGACTGCAGGGCGACCTCCCCCGAGCCCTCCAGCAGCGAGCCCGCCCAGTGGGCGGCGGCGGTGCGGATCGTGGCCATGTGGTGCTCCTCGTGTCGGGGTCGTCTCCACCTCGGCGGTACGCGCCCCACGCGCCCCACGCGACCACGCGCGTGACCCACGCAGGACTCGCCCGAGGCGCCACCCCCTGCCTACCCGCCTCGCCGCCCGGAGGCAACCCCACCGGGCACACTGGCCCGATGCACCAGGGACGCGACCGGACGGCATACCTCGCCGGCCTGCCCAAGGCGGAGCTGCACGTCCACCACGTCGGGTCGGCGTCGCCGCACGTGGTGGCGGAGCTGGCGGCCCGCCACCCGGGCCCGAAGGTGCCGGTGGACGAGGAGGAGCTGGCGCGCTTCTTCACCTTCACCGACTTCGCCCACTTCGTCGAGGTCTACCTCACCGTCGTGGACCTGGTGCGCACCGCCGAGGACGTGCGGCTGCTCACCCACGAGGTGGCCCGCGGGCTGGCCGGGCAGCGCGTCCGGTACGCCGAGCTGACCATGACGCCGGACACCTCGGTGGTCCGCGGCATCCCCATCGAGGCCTACACCGAGGCCATCGAGGACGCCCGTGTCGCCGCCGAGCGCGACCTCGGCGTGGTCCTGCGCTGGATCTACGACATCCCCGGCGAGGCCGGGCTGCGCTCCGCCGACCGCACCGTCTCGCACGCCCTCGACCACGGCCCCCCGGCGCTCGTCGGCTTCGGGCTCGGCGGCCCCGAGGTGGGCGTCCCACGGGCGCAGTTCGCGCCGCACTTCGCCGCCGCCCGGGCGGCCGGCCTGCACAGCGTGCCGCACTCCGGTGAGTCGACCGGGCCGCAGAGCGTGTGGGACGCGCTCACCCTCCTCGGTGCCGAGCGCATCGGCCACGGCACCTCGTCGGTGCAGGACCCGGCGCTGCTCGCCCACCTCGCCGAGCACCGGGTCCCGCTCGAGGTCTGCCCCACCTCCAACGTCGCCACCCGGGTCGTCGAGCGCCTCGAGGACCACCCGCTGCCGGCGATGGTCGAGGCGGGCGTGCTGGTCACCATCTCCAGCGACGACCCGCCGATGTTCGGCACCACGCTGAACCGTGAGTACGGCATCGCGGCCGACCTCCTCGGCCTCGACGAGCGTGGCCTGGCCGACCTCGCGCTCGCCGCGGTGGACGCGTCCTTCGCCCCCGAGGAGGTCCGGCGCAGGCTGCGCGCCGAGATCGAGGCGCACCACGCGGCGTGGCGGGCCGGTGCGACGCCCGCGCTCAGCTCGAGCGTCGGCGGCGAGCCACCCCGGGGCGGTAGGCGCTGACCGTCGGCTCCCCGTCCAGCCAGAAACGCCACGGGTATGCCGTGGGGTCGCCTCCCGGCCCGGACACCCCCACGCGCGGACCCGTCCGGACCCGCGCCGGGTCCACCGGCGCCGCGGGCCCCTCGAAGCGGGGGCCGGTCGCCGGCCCGCACACGTCGACCCCGTTGTCGCCTCCCCCCAGCCCCACCGTCGTCGCCAGCCGGGCCGGCCCGCGAGCCCAGTCCCGCTCCCGCACGCCGGCGCGCCGGCGGGCCGCCACCTCGTGCCCGCCCACCACCCCCCCGGCCCGCAGCAGCACCGCCGACGCGGCGCCGTCGCGCCCGCAGACGACGTTGGCGCACCAGTGCATCCCGTAGGTGAAGTAGACGTAGAGGTGTCCGGGCGGGCCGAACATCACCGCGGTGCGCGGGGTGCGTCCGCGGAAGGCGTGCGACCCGGGGTCGCCGGCCTCACCGGCATACGCCTCGACCTCGGTGAGCCGCAGCGTGACCCCGCCGGCGGTGAAGCGGCAGCCGAGCAGGTCCGGCGCCACCTCGAGCACCGGGCGGGCGAAGAAGGACCGGGGCAGCCGTCCGCCCCGGGTCACCGCGCGCTCACCGGACCTCGACGCGGCTCCCGCTCCACGCCCGGGCGCCGACGAGCCGCTCCTCGAGCGTGGCGAGCTGCTCGCGCACCCGCGCCGGCGCGGTGCCGCCCTTGGCGTCGCGCGACGCGAGCGAGCCCTCGACGGTGAGCACGCCGCGCACGCCCGGGGTCAGGTGCGGGCTGACGGCGGCGAGATCGGCGTCGGACAGGTCCCACAGCTCGATGCCGCGGACCTCGCAGGCCCGGACGCAGGCACCGGCCACCTCGTGCGCCTCGCGGAAGGGCACCCCCCGGCGGACCAGCCACTCGGCCACGTCGGTGGCCAGGGCGAAGCCCTCGGGAGCGAGCGCGGCGAGCCGCTCGGGGTGGACGACGAGGGTGTCGAGCATGCCGGCGAAGGCGGGGAGCAGCACCTCGAGGGTGTCGACCGCGTCGAAGAGGGGCTCCTTGTCCTCCTGGAGGTCCCGGTTGTAGGCGAGCGGGAGACCCTTGAGGGTGGTGAGCAGCCCGGTCAGGTCCCCCACCAGCCGCCCGGCCTTGCCGCGGGCGAGCTCGGCGACGTCCGGGTTCTTCTTCTGCGGCATGATGCTCGACCCGGTGGAGTAGGCGTCGTCGAGGGTGACGAAGCCGAACTCCCTGGTCGCCCAGAGCACCACCTCCTCGGCGAGCCGGGAGACGTCCACCCCCACCATGGCCAGGACGAAGGCGAGCTCGGCGGCGACGTCGCGGGAGGCGGTGCCGTCGATGGAGTTCTCCACCGCCCCGGCGAACCCGAGGTCGGCGGCCACCGCCTCGGGGTCCAGGCCGAGCGAGGTGCCGGCCAAGGCGCCCGAGCCGTAGGGGGAGAGCGCCGCCCGGGCGTCCCAGTCGCGGAGCCGGTCGACGTCGCGCAGCAGGGCCCACCCGTGGGCCAGCAGGTGGTGGGCGAGGAGCACCGGCTGGGCGTGCTGGAGGTGGGTGCGGCCGGGCATCGGCACGCCCTCGTGCCGGCGGGCCTGGGACACGAGCGCGTCGACGACGTCGAGGACGAGCCCGGCGACCGAGCGAGCGTGGTCACGCAGGTACATCCGCAGCAGCGTGGCGACCTGGTCGTTGCGGGACCGCCCGGCGCGCAGCCGGCCGCCGACGTCCGCGCCGGCTCGCTCGATCAGCCCGCGCTCGAGGGCGGTGTGGACGTCCTCGTCGGACGGCTGCGGCGCGAAGGCACCGGACTCCACGTCGGCCAGCAGGCGGCCCAGCGCGTCCAGCATGGTGTCGAGCGCGGCGTCGTCGAGCAGCCCGGCCGCGTGCAGGACCCGTGCGTGGGCCCGCGAGCCCGCGATGTCGTAGGGCGCGAGCCGCCAGTCGAAGTGGGTGCTGCGGGACAGCTCGGCCAGCGCGTCGGCCGGACCGCCGGAGAAGCGGCCGCCCCACAGGCTGACGGCGGTCGGCTCGCTCACGAGGGGTCCCTCCGGGTCCAGGCCAGCAGGCGGTCGGCGACGGCCCGGCTGGCCGCCGCGCCGCTGGTCACGAGCAGGATCGTGTCATCCCCGGCGATGGTGCCCAGCACCTCCCCGACGGCGCCGCCGTCGATCGCCGAGGCGAGGTAGTTGGCCCCGCCCGGCGGGGTGCGCAGGACGACCACGTTGGCCGAGACCTCGGCGGTGACGAGCAGCTCGTGGCAGCGCTGGTGCAGCCGGGTGCTCACCTGCTCGGCCCCGGCCGCGGGGCGGACGGTGCGGTCCCCGCCCTGGCCGGGCACGGCATACACGAGGTTCTTCCCGACCCGCACCTTCTCCGCGCCGACGTCGACGAGGTCCCGGGAGAGGGTCGCCTGGGTGACCTCGATGCCGTCGGCGGCCAGCAGGTCCAGCAGCTCGGTCTGGCTGCGGACGGCGTGCTGGGCGAGCAGCTCGACCACCCGCTGCTGCCGGGCGCCGCGGCTCGTCGACACCGTCACGGCGCGCTCACCCGCGCGCCGACTGCTCGAGCAGCCACGCCAGGGCGGCCTTCTGCACGTGCAGTCGGTTCTCCGACTCGTCCCACACCCGGGACTGCGGGCCGTCGATGACGGCGGGGTCCACCTCGAAGCCGCGGTAGGCCGGCAGGCAGTGCAGGAAGACCGCCTCCGGCCGGGCGCGCCCCATCAGGTCGGCCGTGACGGCGAAGGGCGCGAAGGGGCTGGTGCTGCCCCGGCGGCTGTCCTTCTCCTCCTCCATCCCCATCGAAACCCAGGTGTCGGTCGCCACGGCGTCGGCGCCCGTGACCGCCGCGACCGGGTCCGGGTGCACGCTGACCGAGCCCCCCTGCGCGGCCGCGATCTCGGTCGCGCGGGCGAGGACGGCCGGGTCCGGGTGGTGCCCCTCCGGGGCGCCGACGCGGACGTGCAGCCCGGCCAGCGCACCGCCGAGCAGGTAGCTGTGGCTCATGTTGTTGGCGCCGTCGCCGAGGTAGGCCAGGGTCCTCCCGGCGAGGTCGCCGAAGGCCTCGCGCACGGTCAGCAGGTCGGCCAGGACCTGGCACGGGTGGAAGGAGTCGGTGAGCGCGTTGACCACCGGCACGCTGGAGTGGGCGGCCATCTCGTCCAGACGCTCCTGCCCGTAGGTGCGCCAGACGATCGCCACCGCCTCCCGGGTCAGGACCCGCGCGGTGTCGGCGATGGACTCGCGGACCCCGACCTGGGCGAGCCTGCCGTCGATGACCATGGGGAAGCCGCCGAGGTGGGCGATGGCGGCGGTGAAGGACACCTGGGTGCGCAGGGTCTGCTTGTCGAAGAGCACGGCGACGACGCGCGGACCCTCCAGGCAGCGTTCGGAGAAGGGCGCGGACTTCAGCGCGAGGGCGCGGGTCAGCACCTCCGCCTGCTCCGCGGCGGTGAGGTCGTCGTCCCGCAGGAAGTGGCGCAGCGTCATCGGCTCTCCTTGGTGGCGGCGTCGAGCAGGGCGGGCAGGGCGTCGACGAACAGGTCGGCCTGGGCGGTGGTCAGGACGAGCGGCGGGGCGAGCCGCAGCACGTCCGGCGCGGGGGCGTTGAGCAGGAAGCCCGTGGCGCCGCCGCCCGCGACCCCGTCCGTGGCGGCCGCCCGGCCGGCGGTGACCACCGCGGCCGCGACCGGCTCGGCCAGGGTGATCGCCCGGAGCAGGCCGGCGCCGCGGACCCCGGTGAGCAGCGGGTGGCCGAGGGCGGTCACGCGGGCGGCGAGGTGGTCGCCCACGGTGGTGGCGGCCTCGAGCAGCCCCTCCTCCTCGATCGCGCGCAGGACGGCCAGGCCGGCGGCGGCCGCGAGCGGGTTGCCACCGAAGGTGGACCCGTGCTGGCCGGGTCCGAGCCGGGCGGCGTTCTCCGGCCCGAACGCGACCAGGGCGCCGATCGGCATCCCGCCGCCCAGGCCCTTGGCGAGGGTCATGGCGTCGGGCACGATGCCCGCGGACCGGAAGGCGAACCACTCCCCCGTGCGCCCGACACCGGTCTGCACCTCGTCCACGACGAGGAGCGCGCCGGCCCCGGTCGTCACCCGCCGGGCCTCCTGCAGGTATGCCGCGCCGGCCGGGACGACCCCCGCCTCACCCTGGATGGGCTCCAGGAACACGGCGGAGGTCTGCTCGGTGACCGCCTCGCGGAGCGCCTCCACGTCCCCGAACGGCACGTGGCTGACCCCGGGGAGGAGCGGGGCGAAGGGCTCGCGGTAGGTCGCCTTCGCGGTCAGGGCCACGGCGCCGGTGGTGCGGCCGTGGAAGGCGCCCTCGGCGGCGACGATCCCGGGGCGGCCGGTGCGCCGGGCCAGCTTGATGGCGGCCTCGACGGCCTCCGCCCCGGAGTTGGCGAAGAAGACCGCCGAGCCCTCGGGGGCACCCGCGAGGTCGATGATCCGCTCGGCCAGGGCGACCTGCGGCTCGGTGGTGAAGAAGTTCGAGACGTGGACCAGGCGCCCGGCCTGCTCGCAGATCGCCGCCACGAGGGCCGGGTGGGCGTGGCCCAGGGCGTTGACGGCGATGCCACCGAGGAGGTCGAGGTAGCGGCGTCCGTCGGCGTCCCACACCCACGCACCCTCGCCGTGGTCGAGCACGAGGGAGGGGGTGCCGAAGACGCCGATCAGCGACCGCTCGTAGCGGCGCAGCACCGCCGCGCCGGTGCCGGGACCGGGCGACTCAGCCATGCGCGGGCCCCGGGTCCGGCTCGATCACGGTGCCGATCCCCTCGCTGGTGAAGACCTCGAGCAGGAGGGAGTGCGGCCGGCGGCCGTCCACGACGTGCGCCTGTGGCACGCCCTGCTCCACGGCGCGGATGCACGCCTCGAGCTTGGGGATCATCCCCGCGTCGACGCGGCCGAGCAGCTCCCGGGCGCCGGTCACCGTGAGCCGGGAGAGCAGGGAGGCGCGGTCCGGCCACGCGGCGTAGACCCCCTCGACGTCGGTGAGGACCACGAGCTTGCGGGCCTCCAGGGCCACGGCCAGGGCGGCGGCGGCGGTGTCGGCGTTGACGTTGAGGACCCGCGCCTCGTCGGCGTCGAGGTCCGGCGCGATGGTCGAGACGACCGGGATCCGGCCCGCGTCGAGCAGGTCGGAGACGGCCGCGGGGTCGACGCTCTCGACGTCCCCCACCAGCCCGAGGTCGTGGTGCTCCCCGTCGACGACCACCCCGCGGCGCCGGGCCCCGAAGAGCCCGCCGTCCTCACCGGAGAGCCCGACCGCGACCGGGCCGTGCTGGTTGAGCAGCCCGACCAGCTCGCGGCCCACCTGGCCGGTGAGCACCATCCGCACCACGTCCATGACCTCCGGGGTGGTGACCCGCAGCCCACCGCGGAACTCGCTCTCCAGTCCGAGCCGGGTCAGCATGGCGCCGATCTGGGGACCGCCGCCGTGCACGACCACGGGGCGCAGGCCGGCATACCGGAGGAAGGCGACGTCCTGCGCGAAGGCCGCCTTCAGGGCGTCGTCGACCATGGCGTTGCCGCCGTACTTGACCACGACGAGGGCGCCGCGGAAGCGCTCGAGCCAGGGCAGCGCCTCGACGAGGGTGCTGGCCTTGGTGGACGCGACGCGCAGCGCCGCGGCGTCGATCGCACCGCGCAGCGTGGCGGCGTGGCCGGCGGTCTCGGGGGTCGTGCTGGGCGGCGAGGTCATCGGCTCAGGTGCTGTAGGCGGAGTTCTCGTGCACGTAGTCGTGCGTGAGGTCGGTGGTCCAGATCGTGGCGGAGGCGTCGCCGGCGTGCAGGTCGACGAGCAGGTGGGCCTGCCGCGGCGTGAGGTCGACCAGCGAGCGGTCCTCGCCCACCCCCCCGGACCGGCACACCCGGACGCCGTTGACGGCGACGTCGAGGTCGGCCGGGTCGAAGGCGGCGCGCGTGGTGCCGACGGCGGCGAGGATCCGGCCCCAGTTGGGGTCGTTGCCGAAGATCGCGCACTTGACGAGGGTGTTGCGGGCCACCGACCTGGCGACCTCGAGCGCGTCGGCCTCGGTGGCGGCGCCGCGCACCTCGACGGCGACCTCGTGGGCGGCGCCCTCGGCGTCGGCGACGAGCTGCCGGGCCAGGTCGGCGCAGACGGCGGTGACGGCCCCGGTGAGGTCCGCGGCGGTGGCGGGAACGCCCGAGGCCCCGGAGGCGAGGAGCAGGACGGTGTCGTTGGTTGACATGCAGCCGTCCACGTCCACCCGGTCGAAGGTGGCCGCGGTGGCGGCGCGGAGGGCGGCGTCGAGGTCCTCCGGCTCCGCGACCGCGTCCGTCGTCACGAGGACGAGCATGGTGGCCAGGGCCGGCGCGAGCATCCCGGCGCCCTTGGCCAGGCCGCCGACCGACCACCCCTCGCGAGCGACGAGGGCCTGCTTGGGGACGCTGTCGGTGGTCATCACCGCGGCGGCGGCGTCCGGGCCGCCGTCCGGTGCCAGCGCGGCGGCAGCCCGGCGGACCCCGTCCTCGACCCGGTCCATGGGCAGTCGCTCGCCGATGAGGCCGGTGGAGCAGACCACGACGTCACCGGCGGCGACGCCGAGCACCTCGGCGACGAGCTCGGCGGTGCGGTGGGTGTCGGCGAACCCGGCGGCCCCGGTGCAGGCGTTCGCGCCACCGGAGTTCAGGACCACCGCGTCGACCCGGCCGTCGGCGAGGACCTGGCGCGACCAGGTCACCGGCGCGGCCTCCACCCGGTTGCCCGTGAAGACGGCGGCGGCGGCGTGGCGGGGTCCATCGTTGACCACGAGGGCCACGTCCGGGGCGCCGGTGGACTTCAGCCCGGCGGCGACACCGGCGGCGCGGAAGCCCTGCGGCGCGGTGACGCCCGTCCCGGTCACGGCGCCACCCCGGCCACCGGGAGGCCGGTGGTCTCCGGCAGCTCGGTCGCGAGGTTGAGGCACTGCACGGCCGCCCCGGCGGTGCCCTTGGTGAGGTTGTCCACGGCCGCGACGGCCACCACCCGGCCGACCCGCTCGTCGAGGGTGACCTGGACGTGCACGCAGTTGCTGCCGAGGACCCAGGCGGTGCTGGGCCAGCTGCCCTCCGGCAGCAGGTGGACGAACGGCTCGTCGGCGTAGGCGCTCGCCCACGCCTCCCGGACCGCGCCGGCGGTGGTGCCCGGCACCACCCGGGCGGTGCCCGTGGCGAGGATGCCGCGGGGCATTGGGGCGAGCGTCGGGGTGAAGGACACGGTGACCCGCCGGCCGGCCGCGGCCGTGAGGCCCTGCTCGATCTCGGGGGTGTGCCGGTGGACGCCGCCGACGCCGTAGGGCGACATCGCCCCCATGACCTCGGCCCCGACCAGGTGCGGCCTGGCGGCCCGGCCCGCACCGGAGGTCCCCGAGGCGGCCACGACGACGACGTCCTCCGGCTCGAGCACGCCGGCGGCGAGGCCGGGCGCGAGCGCGAGGCCGACGCCGGTCGGGTAGCAGCCGGGGACGGCGACCCGGCGCACGCCGTGCAGGGCCTCGCGCTGACGGTGGCCGTGGGCGAGCGGCAGCTCGGGCAGCCCGTAGGGCCAGGCGCCGGCGTGCGGGGTGCCGTAGAAGGCGGCCCAGGCGTCCGGGTCGTCGAGGCGGAAGTCGGCGCCGCAGTCCACCACGACGGTCTCGGGGCCGAGCTCGTCGGCGAGGGCGGCGGAGTGGCCGTGCGGGAGGGCGAGGACGACGACGTCGTGGCCGGCCAGGGTGCCCGCGGTGGTGTCCTCGAGGACGCGGTCGGCGAGCGGCGTCAGGTGCGGGTGCACCGCGCCGAGGCGCTCACCGGCGTTCGCACCGGCGGCCACCGCCCCGACCGTGACCCCCGGATGCGCCAGCAGCAGGCGCAGGATCTCGCCACCGGCATACCCGCTGGCACCGGCGACCGCGACGGACAGCATGCCGCATAGTCTTGCACAGCTCTGCATGGCCATGATGTGCCCGGGGACGGCCCCGTTCGCGGGTCGCACCTGCCCCGGCGCCGACCCGCTCAGGGGGCGAGCGAGTCGTCCTCGCCCCAGGGGACCAGGCCGACGGTGCGGTCCCGCTCCCCCAGCCCGGCGGCGGCCTTCGCCCGCAGCGACTCCGGGGTGTCGACGCCCGCCCGCACGTGCCGGCCGGACCACGCGTCGAGCTCGCCGGACGCCAGCGCCAGCACGAGCGCGACGACGTCGGCCGGGTCGGTCCACTCGGTGCGGCCCTCGTGCGCCCGCATGCTCGCGGTCAGGTCCGTGCGGACCACCCCCGGCGCCAGGTCGAAGGCCCGTATGCCGTGTGCCGCGCCGGCGAGGTGCGTGGACCCGGTGAGCCGGTTCAGGGCCGTCTTGCTGAGGTTGTAGGCGCTCGCCTCGAGGGCGGGCCGCAGGGCGGCGCCACTGCTCAGGTTGACCACCCGGCCACCGCGGCCGGAGTCGCAGGTGCCGTGCCACGGCGCGGGTGAGCAGGTACGCGCCGAGGACGTCGACCTCCTGCGCGTGCCACCAGTCGTCGGGGTCGGAGTCGAACAGGTCGACCTCGGCGTCGATCACGCCGGCGTCGTTGACGAGGAGGTCGATGCGGCGGCGCCGCTCGAGGACGTCCTCGACCCACTCCTGGACCGCGGCCCGGTCGGTGACGTCGGCGACGGCCCGGCTGCCACGCTCGACGACCCACCCGGCGGACTCCAGCCCGTCGGCCAGGTGCCGCCCGATCCCCCGGGACGCGCCGGAGACCAGCGCGACGCCCGCCGCCGCTCCCCCCGGCACGCTCACGCCCGCTGCACCGCGCCGACCGCCTCGCCGGCGCGGCGCGCGGCCGCGTCGCGCAGCCCGCTGACCTCCTCGGTCGTCAGGGTGCGGTCGGGCGCCCGGAACACGAGCCGGTAGGCCAGCGACTTCCGGCCCGCGCCGACCTGGGCCCCGCGGTAGACGTCGAAGAGCGCGAGTGCCTCGAGGCGCTCACCGGCACCGCCCCGCAGCGCGTCCTCGACCTCCGCTGCGAGGACCGCCTCGTCGACGACGAGCGCGAGGTCCGTCAGCGCCGGTGGGTAGGCGGAGAGCGGCCGGGCCTGGACGGGGGTCCCGGTCGCGGCGACCAGGACGTCGACGACGAGCTCCCCGGCGACGGTCCCGGGCGGCAGCCCGAGGGCCGCGACGACCTTGGGGTGCAGCTCACCGGCGTGGCCCACGACGGTGCCGTCGGCGAGGAGCACCTCCGCGCACCGACCGGGGTGGAAGGGGGCCCGCTGCGCCGCCCGCACCCGGCCGGCCAGACCGAGCGCGCGGCACAGCTCGGTGGCCCAGGCCACGGCGTCGGAGGCGTCGTACCGCCGCGCCGGTCCCCACGGGCCGGCCGGCACGGCCTCTCCCGCGGCGGCCATCGCGACGTGCCGCGGCTGGTGCGGGACGGCCTCGAGCAGCGCCGTGACCGTGGCGTCGTCCGGCCGTCGCTCGACGGAAGGGACCGGGGCGCGGTGGCCGCCCTGCCGCCCCTCGGTGACCAGCCCCAGCTCGTAGAGCGCGACGTCCCGGGCGCCCCGGGAGACGTTGCGGCGCAACGTGTCCAGCAGGGTGTCGAGCACCGAGGTGCGCATCAGTGGGACGTCGTCCTGGAGCGGGTTGGCGAGCCGCACCGTGCGGCGGCGCGGGTCGTCCGCGGCATAGCCCAGGTGTTCGAAGAGGCCCGGCCGGACGAAGGGGTCGCTCAGCACCTCGACCAGCCCCTGCTGCGCCAGCGTCGCCGCGACGAGGCGGCGGACCCGCTGGCCGTGGGTGAGCCCTCGACCACCGCTGGCCGCCGGCAGCACCGAGGGGATGGCGCCGTAGCCGTGCACCCGGGCCACCTCCTCCACCAGGTCCGGCCCGTCGACCAGGTCCGGTCGCCAGCTCGGGGGGACGACGGTCAGGGCGTCCACGTCCGCGCCCTCGCCCCGCGCCGCGCCCGCGCCCTCGCCCTGCGCCGCGCCCTCGCCCTGCGCCGCGCCCTCCGCGGCGGCCGCCGTCACCCGGCACCCCACGGCTCGCAGGATGGTGACCACCTCCTCGCGCGAGTAGTCCAGACCGACGTAGCGCGCCGGCATACCGGCGTCGAAGCGGATCGGAGCGCACGGGGGCACGGCGCCGACGTCGGTGACCCCGGGGTCGAGCGTGCCGCCACCGAGCTCGACGAGCAGGCTCGCCGCGAGCTGCGCGGCCCGGTCGGTGACGGCCGGGTCGACCCCTCGCTCGAAGCGCCTCGAGGCCTCGGTGACGAGCCGGTGCCGCCGGGAGGTGCGCGCGACCGTCACCGGGTCGAAGTGCGCCGCCTCGAGGAGGACGTGCCCGGTGGTGCCCGAGACCTCGGAGGACTCCCCGCCCATCACGCCGGCGAAGGCGAGCACGGTCTCCCCGCCGTCGGTGATGAGCAGGTCCTCGGGGTCGAGGCGCCGATCGACGTCGTCGAGGGTGCGCAGCGTCTCCCCCGGCCGGGCCCGGCGGACGACGATCTCGCCGGACAGCGTCTCGAGGTCGAAGGCGTGCAGCGGCTGGCCGAGCAGCATCATCACGTAGTTGGTGACGTCGACGGCGAGCGAGATCGGCCGCATGCCCACGGCGGTGAGCCGGGACTGCATCCACCGCGGCGTGGCGGCGGACACGTCGACGTCCCGCACGACGCGGGCGACGTAGCGGTCGCAGCCCGGCCGCCCGGCCAGGGGCGCCTCGTCGGCCAGCCGGACGGCATACCCGGTGTCGTCGGGCGGCGCCACCGGGAGGTCGGCCGGGTCCTCGAAGGGCGTGCGGGTGGCCAGGGCGTACTCGCGGGCGACCCCGCGCATCGAGAGGCAGTAGCCGCGGTCGGGGGTGACGTTGACCTCGACGACCTCCTCGTCGAGGCCGAGGAGCGCGATGGCGTCGGCGCCGGGCACCAGGGCCGCGAGGGCCTGCGGGTCACCGGCGAAGCGGTCGGTGAGCACGAGGATGCCGGAGTGGTCCTCGCCCAGGCCCAGCTCGCGCTCGGAGCAGATCATCCCGGCGGAGAGGTGGCCGTAGGTCTTCCGGGCGGTGACCTCCAGCGGCCCGGCGGGCGTGGGCAGCACCCCCCCGGGGAGGATCACCGCGACCAGGTCCCCCGGCTCGAAGTTGTGCGCCCCGCACACCACGCCCTGTGGCTCGCCGGTGCCGTTGGCGGTGCCGACGTCGACTCGGCACCAGTTGATGGTCCTGCCGTTCTTCTGCGGCTCGGGGTGCTTCTCGAGGACGCGACCGACCACCAGCGGCCCGGTGACCTCGCCGCCGTGCAGGCCCTCCTCCTCCAGGCCCACCTCGACCAGCGCAGCGGCGATGTCGGCGCCGCTGACCCCGGGGTCGACGTGGGCGAGCTCGCGGAGCCACTCCACGGGGACGTGCATCAGATCTCCATCCCGAACTGGGTGCTGAAGCGGACGTCGCCCTCGACGACGTCGTGCATGTCGGCGACGCCGTGCCGGAGCATGAGCGAGCGCTCGATGCCCAGACCGAAGGCGAAGCCGGTGTAGCGGTCCGGGTCCACCCCGCAGGCCCGCAGGACGTGGTGGTTGACCATGCCGCAGCCGCCGACCTCGATCCAGCCGGTGCCGCCGCAGGTGCGGCAGGCCGAGCCCTGCCGAAGTCCCCCGCCGCCGCAGACCCAGCAGCGGCAGTCGATCTCGGCGCTGGGCTCGGTGAACGGGAAGTAGGACGGGCGCAGCCGGGTGACCGTCCCCTCGCCGAAGAGCCGCTCGACGAACGCGTCGAGGCTGCCCTTGAGGTGCGCCATGGTGATGCCCTCGTCGACGACCAGCCCCTCGAACTGGTGGAACACCGGGGTGTGCGTCGCGTCGAGCTCGTCGGTGCGGAACACCTTGCCGGGACACAGGACGTAGACCGGCGGGTCCCGGTGCAGCATGGTGCGCACCTGGACCGGCGAGGTGTGGGTGCGCAGCACGAGCCCCGACGTCTCGGCCGGCTCGACGAAGAAGGTGTCCTGCATCTGGCGGGCGGGGTGGTCCGGCCCGAGGTTCAGCGCGTCGAAGTTCAGCCACTCCGCCTCCACCTCGGGGCCCTCGGCGATCTCCCAGCCGAGGCCGACGAAGATGTCCTCGACCCGCTCGGTGACCAGGCTGACCGGGTGCCGGGCGCCGACGCGGCGGCGTGGCGGCACGATCGTCAGGTCGAGCGCCTCCTCGGTGAGGATCCGCTCGTCCCGCTCCGCCTCCAGCGCCGACTGGCGCTCGGCGAACGCGCGCGCCACGGCGGCCTTGGCCTGGCCGACCCGCCTGCCGGCCTCGGCCTTGGCGCTCGGGGGCAGGGCGCCGATCTCCCGGTTGGCGAGGGCGAGCGGGCTGCGGTCGCCTGAGTGTGCGCTGCGGGCGCCCTTCAGGGCGTCGAGCGAGTCGGCAGCGGCGGCGGCGGCGAGGGCGTCGGTCACCGCACGCTCGACGACGGCCGGGTCGAGCGCGGCGACGCGGGCGGGGTCGTACTGGGTGTTGGGTCCGGACATGGTTCCACTTCGGTCGGCGGGGCCCGAGCAGCCTAGTGCGGCCACGCGGACGGGACGGTGCTGGTCGAGCCCCCGGGCGCCCGTCGCGAGGTGGTGGTCCGGTCCTTCCGACCGTATGCCGTGCGCCCGCGGGTCAGGCGGGCGTCGCCGGCGTGCCCGAGGGCGCCGTAAATCGCCGCGAGAGGCGCGGCGACGGTGGCCGGCGGGAGGTCACGGGACAACCCTACCGACCGGGCCCTACCGACCGGGCCGCGTGCGCTCACCCGGGGCGTTGGCTGGTGAGGATGCGAGGTCGGCGCGGTGTTGTCCAGCCCGATCCGCTCGAGCCGCGACGCCCACGACGGCCCGCGGGCGACCGGCATACCGGCGGCTCCCCGGCTCCCCGGCACGCGGCGGGACGGGTGAGCCCACCCAACGTGTCAGTTCCGGGGGCCGGGGGCCCCGCCGAACTGACAGTCAGCGAGCCTGCGCGCCGACCTGGCGCTCCCGCTCGCCGCAAACCCCGAGTGAGCAAGGGGCCAACGGTCACGCCCGAGCGGGCAGGACGCGGCGGGACCGGTGGCGCCAGCCGGAGTCGAGCGCGATCGCGGTCCGCCGACCCTCGCCCGGCACGGCGGCGATCACCGCCTGCCGGATGATCGAGAAGGTCGGGATGACGAAGAGCCCCGCGATCGCGGCGAGCACGAGCAGCGGCCAGTACCCCACGAACGGCGCCACCGACCAGCACGCCAGGGCCACCGCGGTCGAGGGCGCGACCACGCGTCGCAACCCGACCCGGTCCAGGAGCCTGCCCCGCCAGGGCCCGCTGAAAGCGATGCTCAGGGTGGCGACGGCCGAGAGCAGGCCCGCGGCGGCATACGTCCCGCCCAGCCCGGAGACCACGTGCACCGTCAGCAGCACCCCGGCGGAGAAGACCGGCAGCCGGACGAGGAACCCGAGCAGGAGCGCCGAGCGCAGCGCCGGTGACGCCAGCGCGAGGCGGTAGGGCTGGACGGAGACCGGCACGAGGGACTAGTCTCCCACCGCCGGGCCCGGGGGCCCGCTGCGGGCGGCGGCCGACCCGCCCGGATCCGCGGTGCACGGGGAGCGGCGCTCACTCCCCCGGCGGCAGCGGCAGGTGCACCTGGATGGAGGCGCCGCCCAGGTCGCTCTCGGCGACGCTGACGCGGCCGGTGTGGGCGCGCACCAGGGCGCGCACGACGTAGAGGCCGAGGCCCGTGCTGCCCTGGGCGTGCCCGTGCCAGAACCGGCTGAAGACGACCTCGCGCTGGTTCTCCGGGATGCCGGGACCGTCGTCGTCCACCGTGAGGACGACCCCCTCCTCGTCGGGCCGGGCCGCCGGCGCCACCCGCACCCGCACGGCGTGCTCGCCGTGGCGCACCGCGTTCTCGACGAGGTTGGCGAGGATCTGGTTGAGCCGGTCCGGGTCGGCCCACACCCGCTCGGCGCCGGGGAGCACCTCGACGGTGAGCCGGTCACGCGGGACGCCCGAGGCGGTCAACCGCTCGACGTGACGGTCGAGAACCGGCCGCACCTCCACCTGCTGGACGTGGATGCGCAGCCGTCCGGAGTCGATGCGCGAGACGTCGAGCAGCTCGCTGATCAGCCGGGTGACGCGGTCGGCGTCCGCCTCGATCGTCTCGAGCATCAGCCGCTTCTGGTCGTCGCTGAACCGGTCCCAGCGCCGCAGCAGCGTCGAGGAGAACCCCTTCACGCCGGTCAGCGGTGAGCGCAGCTCGTGGGCGACGGTCGAGATGAGCGCGGAGTGGCTCGCCTCCGCCCGACGGCGGGCCTCCGCGTCGCGCAGCGAGAGGAGCACGGCGATGACCGGCCCCCTCCGGTCCCGCCGCAGGTAGCGGGAGGTGAGCAGCACCTCGTGGCCGTTGGGCAGGATGAGCAGCTTCTCCCGGTGCCCGGTGCGCGTCGCGATGCCCTGCCACGGGCTCGCCAGGTCCCACCACCACTGGCCGTCGTGGTCCCGGAAGGCCAGCGCGTCGCGCAGGTGGCGACCGATGACCTCTTCGGCGCGCAGCCCGGTCACCTGCTCCGCCCGGGAGTTCATCGTGGTGATGACGCCGTCCGGCCCCTCCGCCACCACGAGACCGTCGGGGAGCATCTCCGCCGCCTCGTTCGCGTCCGGTGGCCGGAAGGGCGTCACCGGGAAGAGGGTCATGTCGGAACCCTAGTCGTGGCCTCGGACACCGGCGGCCCGGTGTTGCCGAGCACACCCGCCGAGGCGTAGAGGCAGACCGTCGCCGCCATCGCCAGGTTGAGCGACTCCGCGAGTCCGTGGATCGGCACCCGCACCACGTCGTCGCAGCGGTCGCGCAGGTCGGCGGGCAGCCCCCACGCCTCGTTCCCCATCACCCAGGCGTGCGGTGCGGTGAGGTCCGCGTCCGGAAGGAGGGTCCGGCCGGCCCCGTCTGCGGCAAGCAGGCGTATGCCGTGTGCGCGCAACGCCTCCAGCGTCGCCTCGCTCCCCAGACCGGCCACCACGGGGAGGTGGAACAGCGAGCCGGCGGTCGAGCGGACCACCTTGGGCGAGAGGACGTCGACCGACTCCTCGCTGACCAGCACGGCGTCGGCGCCGGCCGCGTCCGCACCGCGGATCACGGTCCCGGCGTTGCCGGGGTCGCGCACCGACGTGAGCAGCACCAGCAGGCGCGGCCCGGCCGCCAGGACGTCCTCGAAGGTGGCGGTGGGGTGCCGCAGCACCGCCAGCAGCCCCTGCGGCGCGTCCGTCTCGGAGAGTGCGGCGAGGACGACCTCGTCGCACTCGTGGACCCGCACCCCCGCCGCGCGGGCGGCGCCGACGACCTCCGGGTGCCGGGCGACCGCGGCCGGGGTGACGTAGAGGTCGAGGACGTCGGGGCCGGCATACCGGAGCGCCTCCCGCACGCCCTGGGGGCCGTCGACCACGAAGCGTCCGGTGCGCGAGCGCACCGAGCGCCGGGTGAGCGCACGCACCGACCGCACGCGCTCCGACCTCGGATTGGTCAGCACGGCGGCAGTCGGCCTCGCGGTGACGGCGCCCGGTGGGATGGTCCGGTCAGGCCGACGCGGGCGCCTGCGCCTGCTCCGGGACGTTGGCCCGCGCGAGGTCGACGAGCGCGGTGAAGGCGCCCGGGTCGTTGACCGCGAGCTCGGCCAGCATCCGGCGGTCGACCTCGACCTCGGCGGCCTTCAGTCCCTGGATGAAGCGGTTGTAGGTCATGCCGTTCGCCCGGGCCCCGGCGTTGATCCGCTGGATCCACAGCCGGCGGAAGTCGCCCTTGCGGGCCCGGCGGTCACGATAGGCGTAGCCCATCGAGTGGGTGACCTGCTCCTTGGCCTTCCGGTAGAGCCGCGACCGCTGCCCGCGGTAGCCGCTGGCCTGCTCGAGGACGACCCGGCGCTTCTTGTGGGCGTTGACCGCCCGCTTCACGCGTGCCACGTGAGTACTCCTTGCTGGTTGGTGCGTTCAGGGGGAGGGCCGGCTCACCTGCCGAGGAGCTTCTTCACCTTCGGGAGGTCGGCGGGGCTCACCTGGAGGTCCCGGCTGAGGGCGCGGGCCTTCTGCGGGCTCTTCTCGTGGAACTTGTGCACGTGACCGGCCTGCTGCCGCATGATCTTGCCGGAGCCGGTGACGCGGAAGCGCTTCTTCGCTCCGCTGTGGGTCTTGTTCTTCGGCATGGGCCGATCTCCTTGTTCTTCGTGGTGCTCGTGCGTCGGGCAGGTGGGGCCGGCTGGGGCCGGCTGGGGCCGGCTGGGGCCGGCAGGGTCGCGTTGGGGTCAGGCGCGGGGGCCGCCCGGTCGCGGCGTCGGACGGGCGGGCGGGCGCGCGGCCGGGGT
>DASQFD010000040.1:0-3129 GCA_035633255.1 Dermatophilaceae bacterium | reverse complement strand
CCCAGCGGTGCGGTCGTCGGCCCGTCCCGCCCGGTGGACGGCGCACGGCGCACCGCACGGCTCGATGGTCCGCCGGTCGCCTCGGCTCGCCCGGGTGCCGTGCACGTCGAGGGCCAGCTCGCACGGCTCGAACTCGACGTCCACCCACCCGGCCCGCAGCGTCACCCACCCGCGACGCGCCGTGCGGCGGTCGCGGCGTGCGTCGGCGGCACGCTCCGCGGCGCCGTGGGCGATCCGGCCGTCGACCTCGACGACCACGCCGTGCTCGTCGTCGACGAAGTCCCGCCGGATGGTCCGCTCGCCCGCGACGTCGGGGACCGCCATCCGCATCGGGGCGAGCCCGTGCCGCTGGAGGACGTTGCGGTGGAAGTCGACCTCGAGGCCGCTCTCGGCGCCCAGCGCCACGACCCCGAGCGCCAGCGACACGGCGCGGCGGTGCTGGTGCGCAGGGCGTCCCTCGAGCTCCTCGACGAGGGCGGGCACCGTCACGGCCCGGCGCTGGACCGCCCGCGCGGCGACGGACACGGCGTCCTGCCGGGTCGCCCCCGGGGCGTCACCGAGGTCGAGGACCGTCTGCGCCGCGGTGACCACCACCAGGCCACGGCGCGTCGTCGTGACCAGGCGCCGCCGACGGCGCACCCGCGTCCCGGGCGGCCGCCGCCGCTGCCGGTCGTGGGGCACCGCCACCGCGATGACCGGTGGGGCGGCGTCCTGGAACCGCAGCACGTGGGCGGCGGAGCCCAGCTCGAGCGCCGCCCCGGGCCCGAGGCGCAGCAGGGCGGCGCTGGCCCGCCCCAGCCAGTCGAGCCGACCGGTGTGGGTGCGGTAGACGCCCGGGTGGACGACCGCCCAGTCACCACGGTGCAGCCTCCACCGCAGCTGCTCCGGGGTCAGTGCCTCCAGCGCCTGCTCGCGCGAGACGACGCCGTGCTGGGAGCGCGCGACGCGGTCGAGGTCCATGCGCACGAGGATGGCGCCGGCGCCCCGGACGCGGTGCGCGTCATCCACAGGCCCTGGTGACCCCTGAGGTGCCTTTCCGCCGCCTGGCGGGCTCCACGAGCGAGTCGCCGAGCGCGACCGGGTGGATCCGCTGGGGTCAGGACCACAGTGGACCCACCCACCACGACGCCGCAGCAGCCGCCGAGCCGCTGCCGACATCACCGGGCCTGCCCGTCCAGCCTCGACGGCGTATCGGCCCGTGCCCGGGAGGCAGGTGGGGTTTGGTGAAGCCGGTGGGGTCGGGTGAAGCAGGTGGGGTCGGGTGAAGCAGGTGGGGTTTGCTGGGGTTGGGTGAAGTGGGTGGGGTCAGGACCCCACCTGGTTCACCCGGCAGCGACCCGCCACGGGATCACTCGACGGTGACGCCGAGCGCCCCCAGCAGGCGGGGTGCCCCGGCGAGGTCGACGCGCAGCCCGGTCACGCGGTTCTCCCGTGGGTCGAGGGCCCACCCGGTGGCGCCGACCAGCGAGGCGTCGCGCAGGTCGGTGCGCGCGAAGCGGGCGCCCTCGAGGTCGCACCCGTCGAACGTGCAACGCCGCAGCACCGCCTCGGTGAGGTCCACCTCGCGCAGCCGGCAGCGCTCGAAGACCGCGCCGCTGACGTCGGTGCCCGCGAACGTCGCCAGGTCCAGGCGGCATCCCTCGAACCGCACCGGCACCGCGGCGATCGACAACCCGCCGAGGACCGTGAGGTCAGTGGCCAGCAGCTTGCAGTCGACGAACCGGCACTCCGAGAGCCGGCTGTCGGTGAGGTCGGCCATCGACAGGTCGCACGCGCGGAACGTGCAGCCCTCGAACAGGCACCGCACGATCCGCGCGCGCTCGAGGACGGCGCCCGTCACCGTGCAGTCCACGAGCTCCGCCCCGTCGAGCACCTCGCCCGGCGCCAGCCCCGCGCCGTCGACGTCGACGCCGTCGAGGACTCCTGCCGACTCGCCGAGCAGGGTCGCCAGGGACGGCGTCACCCCGTCTCGGGCGCCGGACGTCCCGCCGCTGCCAGCGCCCGTCACGGTGACGGGTGGGTGTGCCGCGCCGCTAGGTCCCGCAGCCCGGCCACGGCCGCCGCGGCGTCCTCCGCGCCGTAGACCGCCGAGCCGGCGACGAAGACGTCCGCCCCCGCCTCGGCGCACCGCTCGATGGTCTCGGCCGAGACCCCGCCGTCGACCTGCACCCAGATCTCCCCGCCGTGCCGCCGCACCGCCTCGCGCACCTCCCGGACCTTCTCCAGCTGGTCGTCCAGGAACGCCTGTCCCCCGAACCCCGGCTCCACCGTCATGACGAGCACCATGTCGACCTCGGGGAGCAGACCGGCATACGGGGCGAAGGGCGTCCCCGGCTTGAGGGCCATCCCGGCGCGCGCCCCGGCGGCCCGGATGTCGCGCGAGAGCCGCACCGGGTCGCCCGCCGCCTCCACGTGGTAGGTCACCGAGCCGGCTCCCGCCTCGGCGTACGGCGGCGCCCAGCGGTCCGGGTCCTCGATCATCAGGTGGCAGTCGACCGGGAGGGGGCTCACCCGCAGCAGCGCCTCGACGACCGGCAGCCCGACGGTGAGGTTGGGCACGAAGTGCCCGTCCATGACGTCCACGTGCGCCCAGTCGGCGTCCGCGACCCGCCGCAGCTCCGCCTCGAGGTTCGCGAAGTCGGCGGAGAGGAGGGACGGCGAGATCTGCACGGGCCCCACGCTAGCGACGTCGCAGCAGAGCGAGGAACATCGCGTCGGTGCCGTGCACGTGCGGCCACAGCTGGACCGCCGGGCCCTCCCCCAGGTCCGCGATCCGGCCGCCAGACGCCGCGCGGAGCGGCCCCCGCGCGTCGAGCTGCTCGACCTCGGGACGGCGCCGCAGGACGTCCTCGACCACGGTGGTGGTCTCGGCCAGGTGCGGGCTGCAGGTCGCGTAGGCGACCACGCCGCCCGGCGCGACCGCGTCCACGGCGCTGCCCAGCAGCGCCCGCTGCCGCGGCCCGAGCTCGGCGAGGTCGGAGGGGAGCCGCCGCCAGCGCGCCTCCGGGCGCCGCCGGAGCGCGCCGAGGCCGGTGCACGGGGCGTCCACGAGCACCCGCCCGTATGCCGCGGGCTCGACCGCGCCGAGCTCCCGGCCGTCAGCGGTGCGCACCTCCAGCACCCGGCCGG
>DASQFD010000039.1:0-17732 GCA_035633255.1 Dermatophilaceae bacterium | reverse complement strand
GCGTCCTTGGCGGCGCGCTTGGCCGCCGACTCGGCCTCCACGACGGTCGCCTTGCGGGCCACGGGCTCACGGACCAGCTCGATCACCGCCATGGGGGCGTTGTCGCCCTTGCGGGGCCCGATCTTGGTGATCCGCGTGTACCCGCCCTGCCGCTCGGCCATGTCCGGCGCGATCTCGACGAAGAGCCGGTGCACGACCCCCTTGTCGCGCACGACCGTCATCACCCGGCGCCGCGCGTGCAGGTCCCCACGCTTGGCGAAGGTGACGAGGCGCTCGGCGAGCGGGCGGAGCCGCTTCGCCTTGGCCTCGGTGGTGGTGATCCGGTCGTGCTCGAAGAGGGAGGTGGCGAGGTTGGCGAGGATGAGCCGCTCGTGCGCCGGACCGCCTCCGAGACGGGGACCCTTGGTGGGGGTGGGCATGTCTTCTCCTTGGTCTCCTGGCCCGGCCCCGGCGACCGCCGGTCCGAGCCGAGGGCGGTTACGTCAGAGCTGCTCGTCCTCGGCGAACGACGCGTCGTCGTCACCGTCGGTGAAGCTGAAGTCGTCGTCGTACGCGATCGCGCTGGGGTCGAACCCGGGCGGGCTGTCCTTGAGCTGCAGGCTCATCCCGGACAGCTTGGCCTTGACCTCGTCGATCGACTTCGCGCCGAAGTTGCGGATGTCGAGCAGGTCGGCCTCGCTGCGGCCCACGAGCTCACCGACGGTGTGGATGCCCTCGCGCTTGAGGCAGTTGTATGAACGGACCGTGAGGTCGAGGTCCTCGATCGGCAGCGCGAGGTCCTGGGCGAGCGCGGCGTCGGACGGCGAGGGGCCCATGTCGATGCCCTCGGCCTCGACGTTGAGCTCGCGCGCCAGCCCGAAGAGCTCGACCAGCGTCCGGCCGGCAGAGGCGAGCACGTCACGCGGCGCCATCGAGCGCTTGGTCTCCACGTCCACGATGAGGCGGTCGAAGTCGGTGCGCTGCTCGACACGGGTCGCCTCGACCTTGTAGGTCGCGGTGAGCACCGGGCTGTAGATCGAGTCGACGGGGATGCGGCCGATCTCCTGGTCGCCGGCCTTGTTCTGCTGTGCCGAGACGTAGCCGCGGCCGCGCTCGACGGTGAGCTCCATCTCGACCGTGCCCTTGTCGTTCAGGGTCGCGAGGTGCAGCTCGGGGTTGTGGATCTCGACCCCGGCGGGCGGGGCGATGTCGGCGGCGGTGACGGCGCCGGCCCCCTGCTTGCGCAGGTACATCGTGACCGGCTCGTCGTGCTCGGAGGAGACGACGAGGCCCTTGATGTTGAGGATGATCTCGGTGAGGTCCTCCTTGACCCCCGGGATCGTGGAGAACTCGTGGAGCACGCCGTCGACGCGGATGCTGGTCACGGCGGCACCGGGGATGCTCGAGAGCAGGGTGCGGCGCAGGGAGTTGCCGAGCGTGTAGCCGAAGCCCGGCTCGAGCGGCTCGATGACGAACCGGCTGCGGTTGTCGGTGACGACCTCTTCGCTGAGGATGGGGCGCTGTGCGATGAGCACGAGAGTTCTTCCTTCCCACGGGCGACCGCTATATGACGCCTCGTGACGTGCGCGGGGCGCGGGGCCCCGCACGGCCGGACCACATCGGTCCGCGACCGGCCGCCTGGTGCTGTCGTGCGCCCGCCGAGGGCCACCTGACGACCAGCGCGGTGGCGCTCCGGGGGCTCCACGGGGGGCGGAAGCCCCCCGCGGGTCAGGTCTTGGAGTAGTACTCGACGATGAGCTGCTCGGTGAGCACGGTGTCGATCTGCGCCCGGGTCGGCAGCTGGTGGACGAGGATCTGCAACGAGCCCGGCACGACCAAGAGCCAGGCCGG
Source organism: Dermatophilaceae bacterium (assembly GCA_035633255.1). Classification (GTDB taxonomy): domain Bacteria; phylum Actinomycetota; class Actinomycetes; order Actinomycetales; family Dermatophilaceae; genus DASQFD01. The sequence goes on along the minus strand of DASQFD010000039.1, from coordinate 15,902 downwards.
CACCGGCCGGTCGCCGAAGGTCTCCCGCGCCAGCTGGAACGGGAAGGTCTCCACCGACTGCTTGCGCACGGTGATGATGTCGTAGGGCTCGACGCGGTAGCTCGGCACGTCGACCCGCCGACCGTTGACCTCGAAGTGGCCATGGGTCACGAGCTGGCGCGAGTGCCGCCGCGTGCGGGCGAGGCCCGCGCGGTAGACGACGTTGTCGAGCCGCGACTCGAGGATGGTGAGGATGTTCTCGCCGGTCTTGCCGGGGCGGTTGGCCGCCTCCGCGTAGTACCGGCGGAACTGCTTCTCCATGACGCCGTAGGTGAAGCGGGCCTTCTGCTTCTCCTGCAGCTGGGTGAGGTACTCCTTCTCCTGCATGCGCCGGCGGCCGTGCTGGCCGGGCGGGAAGGGACGGAGCTCGTAGTTCTTGTCGCCACCGACGAGGTCGGTCTTGAGGCGGCGGGACTTCTTGGTGATGGGTCCGGTGTAACGGGCCATGGCTGTTCTCTCTCCCGACTTCTAGCTCAGACGCGCCGGCGCTTGGGCGGGCGGACACCGTTGTGCGGCGAGGGCGTGACGTCCGAGATCGAGCCGACCTCGAGGCCGGCCGCGGTCAGGGACCGGATCGCGGTCTCACGACCGGAGCCCGGGCCCTTGACGAAGACGTCCACCTTACGCATGCCGTGCTCCATGGCACGGCGTGCCGCCGCCTCCGCCGCGGTCTGCGCGGCGTACGGGGTGGACTTGCGCGAACCCTTGAAGCCGACCTGGCCCGCGGAGGCCCAGGCGATGACGGCACCGGCGGGGTCGGTGATCGAGATGATCGTGTTGTTGAACGTGCTCTTGATGTGGGCCTGGCCCACCGCGACGTTCTTCTTCTCCTTGCGGCGCACCTTCTTGGCGCCGGTGGTCTGACGACCCTTGGGAGGCATGGGCTCTTCTTCCTACGAGGGCTTCGGGGCGGCGGCGGCGGCGGGCGCGGCGAGGTGCGCGGCGCGGGGGCTGGGCACGGCTACTTGCCCGCCTTCTTCTTGCCGGCGACGGTGCGCTTGGGACCCTTGCGCGTGCGCGCGTTGGTCTTGGTGCGCTGGCCGCGGACGGGCAGGCCGCGGCGGTGCCGGAGCCCCTCGTAGGAGCCGATCTCGACCTTGCGGCGGATGTCGGCGGCGACCTCGCGGCGGAGGTCACCCTCGACCTTGAGGTTGTCCTCGATCCACCCGCGCAGCCGCACGAGGTCCTCGTCGCCGAGGTCCTTCACGCGGGTGCTCGGGTCGACGCCGGTCGCGGCGAGCGCCTGGGTGGCGCTGGAGCGCCCCACCCCGAAGATGTAGGTCAGTGCGACCTCGACGCGCTTGTCGCGCGGGAGGTCCACTCCAACTAGACGTGCCATCTGGTGATGGTTCCTTCTGTGTCGTCCGGAGGTCTGGTGCAGTCACCGGTCCGGGCTGGTGCCCGGTCCCCGGCCTCCGGGCCGGGGGTGACGTCCCGGTCGCCCTCCTCCATGGAGGGGCGCGGCCGGGGGCCGGGTGCTGCATTCACTGCTGCGTCTGCTCGAAGTCCGCTGGGACCCGTGCGACCCCTCGCGGGGCGGTGCTGCGTCTGACTCGCGTCAGCCCTGGCGCTGCTTGTGGCGCAGGTTCTCGCAGATCACCATGACCCGCCCGTTGCGGCGGATCACCTTGCACTTGTCACAGATCTTCTTGACGCTCGGCTGGACCTTCATCGCCTCTGCTGTCGTCTCGATCCTCCCGACGGGGCCGGCCCGCCGGGTCGTGCGTGGTGCTGGTGCTCGGTCGTGCTGGTGCTGCCGTGCGTGCTGGGTGGTGCGGTGTCGCCGACCGGGGTCAGCGGTAACGGAAGACGATGCGGCCGCGGGTCAGGTCGTACGGGCTGAGCTCCACCACGACCCGGTCCTCGGGGAGGATCCGGATGTAGTGCTGGCGCATCTTGCCCGAGATGTGCGCGAGGACCTTGTGCCCGTTGCTCAGCTCGACCCGGAACATCGCGTTCGGGAGAGCCTCGACGATGGTGCCCTCGATCTCGATGACGCCGTCCTTCTTGGCCATACCCTCTCAATCCGTCGTGTGGGCCGCCGTCGATCACTTCAGCGGTCCGAAGGAGTCGGCCGCACGCCCGAGGACGGGCACACGCGACCGACCCCCAAGCGTACGGGATCGGTCGACCCCCGGGGAAATCGGCCCCGGGAGCCCGCTCAGCCGCTCCGGCGCAGGTCGGCGGCGAAGAGCTCCAGCACCCGGGCGGCGCCCTCGACCGCGCTGACCCGCCCGTCGTGGACCGCCCCGGCCAGCCCGTCCGGCCCGGCCAGCCCGGTGCGCACGGACGGCGACTCCCGCACCGCGTCGTGGAGGTGGGCGTCGACCATCGCCCACATCCAGTCCTCCTGCTGACGGGCCCGCCGCTCGGCGAGCGAGCCCTGCTCCTCCAGCCAGGCCCGGTGCTCGAGCACCGACTGCCAGACCTCGTCCAGACCCTCGCCGGTCATCGCCGAGCAGGTGAGCACCGGCGGCCGCCGGACCCCCGAGCCCGGCATGACCAGGCGCATCGCCCCCATCAGCTCCTTGGCCGCCACCTTGGCCGGGCGCTCGCCGTCGCCGTCGGCCTTGTTGACGGCGATGACGTCCGCGAGCTCGAGGATGCCGCGCTTGATGCCCTGCAGCTGGTCACCCGCCCGGGCCAGGGTCAGCAGGAGGAAGGTGTCCACCATCTCCGCGACGGCGATCTCGTTCTGCCCCACCCCGACGGTCTCGACGATCACGACGTCGTAGCCCGCTGCCTCCAGCACCAGCATCGACTCCCGGGTCGCCCGCGCGACCCCGCCGAGCTGCCGGCCGGCCGGGGAGGGCCGCACGAACGTCCGGTCCGTCCCGGCGAGGGCAGCCATGCGGGTGCGGTCCCCGAGGATGGAGCCGCCGGTCCGGCGCGAGCTCGGGTCCACGGCGACGACCGCCACCTGGCTCCCCCGCTCGACGAGCCGCACCCCCATGGCGTCGATGAAGGTGGACTTGCCGGCACCCGGCACGCCGGAGATCCCGACCCGGACGGCCTTCCCGGAGTCCGCGGCCAGCTCGGCCAGCAGCTCGCGGGCGAGCACCCGGTGGTCGGCGCGGCTGGACTCCACGAGGGTGATCGCCCGCGCCACGTGCGGCCGGGAGCCGGCCCGCACCGCCGCCGCGAGCGCCCCGACGTCGACCACCGGCATCACGCGGGCGCGGCGGCGAGCCGGGTGCGCAGCTCCTCGAGGAGGTCGGTCGCGGCGGTGGCGATGACCGTGCCGGGCGGGTAGATCGCGTCGGCGCCGGCCTCGCGCAGGGCCTCGAAGTCCTGCGGCGGGATGACGCCGCCGACGACGATCATCAGGTCCGGGCGGCCGAGGGCGTCGAGCTCGCGCCGGAGCGCGGGCACCAGGGTGAGGTGTCCCGCCGCGAGCGAGTTGACGCCCACGACGTGGACGTCGGCCTCGACCGCCTGCCGGGCCACCTCCTCGGGGGTCTGGAAGAGGGGGCCCACGTCGACGTCGAAGCCGAGGTCGGCGAACGCGGTCGCGATGACCTTCTGGCCGCGGTCGTGCCCGTCCTGCCCCATCTTCGCGACGAGGATGCGCGGCCGGCGCCCCTCGGCCTCGTCGAACTCCTCGACGAGCCGCTGGGCGTGGGCGACCTTGGCGTCGTCCCCCGCCTCGCTGCTGTACACCCCGCCGATGGTACGGATCTGGGCCGTGTAGCGCCCGAAGACCTCCTCGAGGGCGTCGGACATCTCCCCCACGGTGGCCTGCGCGCGGGCCGCCTCGATGGCGAGGGCGAGCAGGTTGGTGCCCATCGTCCCGTCCGGGGTGCGCGCGGCCTCGGTCATGGCCGTCAGCGCCCGGCGGCAGGCGTCCTCGTCCCGCTCCGCCCGCAGCCTGCGGAGCTTGTCGATCTGGCTGGCGCGCACCGCCGCGTTGTCCACCCGCAGGATCTCGACGGCCTCGTCCGCGCCGTCGACGACGTAGCGGTTGACCCCGATGACCGGCTGGTGGCCGGAGTCGATGCGCGCCTGGGTGCGCGCCGCCGCCTCCTCGATCCGCATCTTCGGTATGCCGGCCTCGATCGCCTTGGCCATGCCGCCGGCGGCCTCCACCTCCTCGATGTGCTGCCACGCGCGTCGCGCGATGTCGTGGGTGAGCCGCTCGACGTAGGCCGAGCCGGCCCACGGGTCGATGGTGCGGCACGTCCCGGACTCCTGCTGCAGGAGCAGCTGGGTGTTGCGGGCGATCCGGGCGCTGAAGTCGGTCGGCAGGGCGATCGCCTCGTCGAGCGCGTTGGTGTGCAGGCTCTGGGTGTGCCCCTGGGTGGCCGCCATCGCCTCGATGCAGGTCCGGGTGACGTTGTTGAAGACGTCCTGGGCGGTGAGCGACCACCCGGAGGTCTGGCAGTGGGTGCGCAGCGAGAGCGACCTGTCCTGCTGCGCCCCCTGCTCCTTGACCAGCCGGGCCCACAGGAGCCGGGCCGCCCGCATCTTCGCGACCTCCATGAAGAAGTTCATGCCGACCGCCCAGAAGAAGGACAGCCGGGGGGCGAAGCGGTCGACGTCGAGCCCGACGGCCTTGCCGGCCCGGAGGTACTCCACCCCGTCGGCGAGGGTGTACGCGAGCTCGAGGTCCTGCGTCGCCCCCGCCTCCTGCATGTGGTAGCCGGAGATCGAGATGGAGTTGAACCGGGGCATCCGCTCGCTGGTGAAGGCGAAGATGTCGGAGATCAGCCGCATCGAGGGCACCGGCGGGTAGATGTAGGTGTTGCGGACCATGAACTCCTTGAGGATGTCGTTCTGGATGGTCCCCGACAGCTGCTCCGGCGCCACGCCCTGCTCGCCGGCCGCGACGACGTAGAGCGCCAGCACGGGGATCACCGCGCCGTTCATCGTCATCGACACCGACATCCGGTCCAGCGGGATGCCGTCGAAGAGCGTGCGCATGTCGTAGATGGAGTCGATGGCCACCCCGGCCATGCCGACGTCGCCGGTGACCCGCGGGTGGTCACTGTCGTAGCCGCGGTGCGTCGCCAGGTCGAACGCCACCGAGAGCCCCTTCTGACCGGCCGCCAGGTTGCGCCGGTAGAAGGCGTTGGACTCCTCGGCGGTGGAGAAGCCGGCATACTGCCGGATCGTCCACGGCTGGGTGACGAACATCGTCGGGTAGGGCCCACGCAGGTAGGGCGGGGCGCCCGGCACGGTGTGCAGGAAGTCCAGGCCCTCCAGGTCGGCCTCGGTGTGCAGGGCCGCGACCTCGATGTGCTCGGGCGTCAGCCACGGCTCGCCGCCGGTGACCGGGCGGGTCGTCGCCGGCGTGCCGGGGCCGAGGTCGACGGTGGTCAGGTCCGGGATGCTGCTCATGCCTGCTCTCCCTCCGGCGCCGTCGGGGCGCCCAGCGTGTCGAGGAGGTCGCCGAGGAGCGCGACGACGTCCAGGCCGTCGCGCACCTCCCCGTCGACCGGTGCGGCGGCGTCGCCGAGCTCCCGGGAGCGGCCCGCGACCAGCACCCGTCCGACCCCGGCGGCCCGGAGGCCGGCCACCGCCTCCGCGGCGTGCACGGCATACCCCTTCGGCGAGGAGGCGAGCACGACGACCGGGGTGCCGGCCTCGCTCGCCGCCTCGGCCGCCGCCGCCGGCCCGCCCTCGACGGTCCGGGCCTCGATGCCGCCCGCGGCGAGGAGGGTGGCCACGAAGGTCTCGCGCGCCGCGAAGTCGCGCCGGGCGCCGAGGGCGGCGACCACCACCACCGGCGGGTGCCCGCGCTGGAGCCGGTATGCCGTCGCCCGGTCCCGGAGCGCCTCGTAGGGCTCCGCGTCGCGCACCGGCGCCAGGGCGCCCGCCTCGGTCGGGACCGCCGCCCGGGCCACCCGGGTCAGGGGGGGCTCGGTGAGCTGGGGGAAGGTGCTGACCCCGGTGATCGGCGAGCGTCGCGTGGCGACCGCCACCGCGCGCTCCGCGGCCCCGGCGGCGACCCGCTCGGCGACCAGGCCGGAGCCGAGGGCGGCCGCCATGCCGCCGGCCCGCTCCACCTCCTGGAGCGCGCCCCAGGCGCGGGCGGCGAGGTCGTCGGTGAGCGACTCGACGTACCAGGCGCCGCCCGCCGGGTCGGTGACCCGCCCGACGTTGGACTCCTCCGCGAGGACGAGCTGGGTGTTGCGGGCCAGCCGGCGGGAGAACCGCTCGGGCAGGCCGGCCACGCTGTCGTAGGGCAGCACGGTGATGGCGTCGGCGCCGCCGAGCGAGGCGCCGAAGACGGCGAGGGTGCTCCGGAGGACGTTGGTGAAGGGGTCGTCGCGGGTGAACATGCGGGCCGAGGTGACCGCGTGGGTGCGCGCGCCGCGCGCCGGCTCGGGGACTCCGGCCAGCTCGGCGACCCGGGCCCAGCACCGGCGCAGCGCGCGGAAGGTGGCCGCGGTGAGGAACTGGTCGGCGGTGGCGGCGAGGCGGAAGTGGAGCAGCCCGACGGCGGTGCCCGCGTCCACCCCGGCGTCCTCCAGCGCGCGCAGGTAGGCGACCCCGGTGGCGACCGCGAACGCGACCTCGTCGACCGTGGTGGCGCCGGCGTCGTGGTAGGGCCGCGTGTCGACCGTGGCGACGCCCAGGCCCGGACGGCCGGCGACGGCGGCGGCCGCCTCGGCGAGCGGCCCGAGGTCGGGGCTGCCGCCGAGGCGGGCGGCCGCCCCCAGCGGGTCGTGGCCCAGGGACCCGGTGGCGTCCGGCACCCCGTCCAGGGCGGCGAGCAGCGCGGCGGCGGCGCCCTGCTGGTCGTCCCACGAGGAGACGACGATTGGGGCCAGGTCGGCGCGGACATCGGTGAGTGCCTCGGCCACGTGACCGGCCGCCAGGCCGTCGGCGCCGACGTGCAGCCAGACCGACGTGCCGCCGCGCTCGAGGTCGTCCAGCACCGCGGCACGGGTGGTCTCGGGGTCGGGGTGGTCGTGGAGCTGGCGGACGTCCCAGGGACGGTCGGCCGGGCGCAGCCCCAGACCGCGGGTGAAGGGCATGGCCCCCGGGACGCCGAGGGGGCGCGCGGGGTCCGGCTCGAGGTAGAGCGGGTCCACGACGAGCCCGCCGGGCAGGGCCGTCCGGAGCGCCGCCTCGGCGGCCTCGGGGTCGAGCCGGTCGTCCTCGGGGCGCGACTTGTTGACCACGGCCGCCGCCAGCCGGCGCCAGTCCTCCTTGGCGCGCGGAGGGAAGTCGGCGGCGAGCGCCATGCGCTCGCCCTGGTCCGGTGTCGCGGTCATCGCGGGCTCCTCGTGGCGTCGGCCGGCCGCTCCGGCACCGCGCGTGGCGGGGCCGCACGGCCGCGATTCACCCTACCGGCGACGTCGCCGCGGCCCCACACGGGACCGAACGCACCCGCCGGCTCCTCCGGCTCGGCGCTCGAGGTGGCCCGCTGCGGCGGTGCTACGCCGGGACGTACACCGGCACGCCGAGCCCGGCGAGCCGGGCCGCTCCCCCGTCGAGGGCGGTCAGCACCCACACGCCGGCGCGGGTCGCGGCGACCGAGTGCTCCCAGTGCGCCGCCGGTGAGCCGTCGGTCGTCACGACGGTCCAGTCGTCGGCCAGCACCCGGTTGTCCTGCCCGCCGAGGGTCACCATCGGCTCGATCGCGACGGTCGTGCCGTCCACGACCGTCGGGCCCCGGCCGGGGACCCGGTAGTTGGGGACCTGCGGGTCCTCGTGCATGCTGCGCCCGATCCCGTGCCCGACGTAGTCCTCGACGATGCCGTACTCGCGGCCGCGCCGCTCCCCCGCGGCGGTGAGGGAGTCCTCCACGGCCGCGCCCACGGCATACAGGCTCGAGCCCACGGCGAGCGCGGCGATGCCGGCCCAGAGCGAGGCCTCGGTGTCCTCGACGAGGGCGAGGTCCTCGGGGCGTGCCGCGTCGGGGCCGCCGACCACGAGCGAGGCGGCCGCGTCGCCGTTCCAGCCGGCGACCTCGGCGCCGCAGTCCACCGACAGGAGGTCACCCTCGCGCAGGACGCGCGGGCCGGGTATGCCGTGCACGATCTCCTCGTTGACCGACGTGCACAGCGTGTGGGTGTAGCCGGGGACCAGCTGGAAGTTGGGGATGCCGCCGTGGTCGCGGATGTGGGCCTCGGCCAGGGTGTCGAGGTCGAGGGTGGTGGCGCCCGGCCGGGCGCCCGCGACGACGACCTCGAGGGTGCGGGCGACCAGCAGCCCGGCCTCGCGCATGGCGAGCAGCTGCTCCGGGCTCCGGCCACGCAGCCGCTCGCGGCCGAACAGTCCCATGGGTGCGCTCAACCGAGGGCGGCGACGACGCGCGAGGTGACGTCGTCGACCTCGCCCATGCCGTCGACCTGCACGAGCAGCCCACGGTCGGCGTACAGCGTGGCCAGTGGCGCGGTCTCCCGGCGGTAGATCGCCAGCCGCTCGCGGATGACGTCCTCGGTGTCGTCGGCCCGGCCCTCGACCTCGGCCCGCCGCAGCAGCCGCTGCACGATCGCGTCCTCGTCCACGGTCAGCTCCAGGACGCTCTGCAGCGGGCACTCGTCCTCGGCCAGCACGGCGTCCAGCGCCGCCACCTGCGCGGTGGTGCGCGGGTAGCCGTCGAGGAGGAAGCCCGGCTGGCAGTCCGCCTCCCGGAGCCGGTCGGCGACGATGGCGTTGGTGACCTCGTCGGGCACGTACCCGCCGCTGGCCAGGATGTCCTTGACCTGGCTTCCGAGCTCGGTCTCGTTCCTGATGTTGCTGCGGAAGATGTCCCCGGTCGAGATCGAGGGGATGCCGTAGTGGGCGGCGATCCGCGCCGCCTGGGTGCCCTTGCCGGCGCCCGGCGGGCCGAGGATGACCATGCGCATCAGCGGAGGAACCCTTCGTAGTGACGCTGCTGCAGCTGGGACTCGATCTGCTTCACCGTCTCGAGGCCGACCCCGACGATGATGAGGATCGAGGTGCCGCCGAAGGGGAAGCTCGCGTTCGCCCCGACGAGCACCAGCGCGATGAGCGGAATGAGCGAGATCAGCGCGAGGTAGATCGCGCCCGGCACGGTGATCCTGGTGAGGACGTACTGCAGGTACTCGGCCGTGGGTCGCCCAGCACGGATACCCGGGATGAAGCCGCCGTACTTCTTCATGTTGTCGGCCACCTCGGTGGGGTTGAAGGTGATCGACACGTAGAAGAAGGTGAAGAAGAGGATGAGCACGGTGTAGGTCAGCATGTACCAGGGGTGGTCGCCGCGCACCAGGTGGGCGTCGATCCACTGCGCCCAGCCCGGCGTGGAGCCGTCCGCCCGCCGGTTGAACTGCGAGATGAGGGCGGGGATGGTGAGCAGGGAGCTGGCGAAGATGACGGGGATGACACCGGCCATGTTCACCTTGAGCGGGATGTACGTCGTGGTCCCGCCGTAGACCCGCCGGCCGACCATCCGCTTCGCGTACTGCACCGGGATCCGCCGCTGGCTCTGCTCGACGAAGACCACGAGCGCGATGATGACGAAGCCGAGCAGGATGACGCCGAGGAAGATGTCCCAGCCGGAGCGCTGCTGGATGGCCCACAGCGACCCGGGGAAGCCGGAGGCGATCGAGACGAAGATCAGCAGCGACATGCCGTTGCCGATGCCCTTGTCGGTGATGAGCTCGCCCATCCACATGATCAGGCCGGTGCCCGCGGTCATGGTCAGCACCATGATGAGGATGGTCACCACGGAGCGGTCGACGAGGATGTTGGTGCAGGCCGGGTTACCGAAGAGGGCGCTCGGGTTCTGCGCGAACGTGATCAGCGTCGAGGACTGCAGCACCGCCAGCGCGATCGTCAGGTAGCGCGTGTACTGCGTCATCTTGGTCTGCCCGGCCTGACCCTCCTTCTTGAGGGCCTCGAAGCGCGGGATGACCACGGTGAGCAGCTGGACGATGATGCTGGCCGTGATGTACGGCATGATCCCCAGCGCGAAGATGGAGAGCTGGAGCAGCGCCCCGCCGCTGAAGAGGTTGGCCAGGCCGAGCAGGCCGTTGGTGTCCTGCGCCCCCGCGATGCACTGCTGCACGGCCGGGTAGCTGATCCCGGGCGTCGGCACCTGGGCGCCGAGCCGGTAGAGCACGATGATGAACAGCGCGAAGAGGATCTTCCTGCGCAGGTCGGGCGTCTTGAACGCGCGGCCGAAAGCGGTGAGCACAGGTCCTCCCCTGGGCGGCGGCCGGTCGGGCCGCCTGGTCAGTGATCGGTGACAACATACCCCGCGTCCAGCGGGGGGTCCGGGCCTACCGGCAGCGGGCGGGACGAGCGGCGCGAGCGCCGCGCCGTCCGGCCGCCGGGGGGCGGCGGAGCGGTGGTCGGTATGCCGTGGGGCCGGGTCCGGAGGTCAACCCCGGTCCCGGCCCCACGGCCTACCGACGACCAGTGCGGCTCAGGCGGTCCTCGCAGAGCCGCCGGCCGCCTCGATCTTGGTCCTCGCGCTGGCGCTGAACGCGTCGGCGGTGACGTCCACGGCCACGCCGATCTCGCCGGTGCCGAGCACCTTGACGAGCCGGCCGCCGCGGACGGCGCCCTTGGCGACGAGGTCGTCGACGGTGACCGTGCCGCCCGAGGGGTAGAGCGCGGCCAGCCGGTCCAGGTTGACCACCTGGTACTCGGTCGTGAACGGGTTCTTGAACCCGCGGAGCTTGGGCAGCCGCATGTGGATCGGCGTGGCGCCGCCCTCGAAGCTCGGCCGCACCTGGTAGCGGGCCTTGGTGCCCTTGGTGCCGCGGCCCGCGGTCTTGCCCTTGGAGCCCTCGCCGCGGCCGACGCGGGTCTTGGCCGTGCGGGCCCCCGGCGCCGGTCGCAGGTGGTGCACCTTCAGGGCCGCCGGCTGCTTCTGCGCCGTGCCCTCACCGGTGCCACCGGTGGTCCCGGCCCGGTCGGCCCGGTCGGTCTTGTCGGCCTTCGCCATGATCACTCCACCTCCTCGACGGAGACCAGGTGGGTCACCGTCGTGACCATCCCGCGGATCTCGGGACGGTCCTCCTTGACGACGACGTCGCCGATGCGCTTCAGGCCCAGGCTGCGCAGCGTGTCGCGCTGGTTCTGCTTGCCGCCGATGCCGGACCCGGTCTGGGTCACCTTGAGCCGGGCCATCACGAACCCGTCCCCGCCGCCTGGGCGCGCAGCATGGCGGCCGGGGCGACCCGGTCCACGGGCAGGCCGCGACGAGCGGCCACGGCCTCCGGACGCTCCAGGCCCTGCAGGGCCGCGACCGTCGCGTGGACGATGTTGATCGCGTTGTCCGAGCCGAGGCTCTTGGACAGCACGTCGTGGATGCCGGCGCACTCGAGCACCGCACGCACCGGCCCACCGGCGATGACACCGGTGCCGGGGCTGGCGGGGCGGAGCATGACGACACCGGCAGCGGCCTCGCCCTGCACCGGGTGCGGGATGGTGCCCTGGATGCGGGGCACCTTGAAGAACTCCTTCTTGGCCTCCTCGACACCCTTGGCGATCGCCGAGGGCACCTCCTTGGCCTTGCCGTAGCCGACGCCGACGGTGCCGTCACCGTCACCGACGACCACGAGCGCGGTGAAGCTGAACCGCCGGCCACCCTTGACGACCTTGGCCACGCGGTTGATGGTCACGACGCGCTCGATGTAGGCGTTCTTCTCGGCGTCCCGGCCACCGCGGCGGTCGTCGCGGCGGTCGCCGCGCCCGTCACGGCGGTCGGTGCGCTCACCACCGGACGCGGGACCGGTGCCTCGACGCTGGGGTCCTGGCATCAGATGTTCCTCATCTCGATCACGGAGGTGGTTGGGTTCGCGGTGCCCACCGGCTCGCTGGCGTGGTTGCTCACAGCGACAGCCCGCCATCCCGGGCGCCGTCCGCGATGGCGGCGACGCGGCCGTGGTACTGGTTGCCGCCGCGGTCGAAGACCACGGCCTCCACCCCGGCAGCCCGAGCGCGCTCGGCGACGAGCTCGCCGACCCGCTTGGCCTTGGCGGTCTTGTCCGCCTCGAGGGCCCGGATGTCGGCCTCCATGGTGGAGGCCGAGGCGACGGTCCGGCCGACGGTGTCGTCCACGACCTGGACGAAGACGTGGCGCGAGGAGCGCGAGACGACCAGGCGCGGCCGCACGGCCGTGCCGGTGACCCGCTTGCGGACGCGCAGGTGGCGACGGCCTCGAGCCGCCGTCTTGCCCTTGGGGCGGGAGACGATCAGTGCCATGGCTTACTTCCCAGCCTTTCCGACCTTGCGGCGGATCTGCTCGCCGGCGTAACGCACGCCCTTGCCCTTGTACGGGTCGGGCTTGCGGAGCTTGCGGATGTTCGCGGCGACCTCGCCGACGAGCTGCTTGTCGATGCCCTCCACGGCGAACCGGGTGGGGGTCTCGACGGTGAAGGTGATGCCCTCCGGCGCCTCGACGGTGATGGAGTGGCTGTAGCCGAGCGCGAACTCCAGGGCGCCGCCCTTGTTCTGCACGCGGTAGCCGGTGCCGTGGATCTCCAGCCGCTTGACGTAGCCCTCGGTGACGCCGACGACCATGTTCGAGATGAGGGTCCGGGTCAGCCCGTGCAGCGAGCGCGAGATGCGCTCGTCGTCGGGCCGCTTGACCGAGACGACCTGCTCGGCGTGCTCGACGGTGATGGGGGCGGCGACGGTGTGGCGCAGCGAGCCCTTGGGGCCGCTGACCGAGACCGTCTGGCCGTCCACGGAGATCTCGACCCCCGAGGGGACCGGGACGGGAAGTCGTCCGATGCGGGACATGGTGGGTACCCCTTACCAGATGTAGGCGAGGACTTCCCCACCCACACCCTTGCTCGCGGCCTGACGGTCGGTCAGGAGGCCGGTCGACGTCGAGATGATCGCGACGCCGAGCCCGCCGAGGACCTTGGGCAGGTTCGTGGACTTGGCGTAGACCCGCAGACCGGGCTTGGACACCCGCCGCAGGCCCGCGATCGAGCGCTCCCGGTTGGGGCCGTACTTGAGCGTGATCGTCAGGGTCCTGCCGACCTCGGCGTCCTCGACGGCCCACCCGGCGATGTAGCCCTCGGCCTGGAGGATCTCCGCGATGTGCGACTTCAGCTTGCTGAACGGCATGGAGACCGAGTCCTTGTGCGCCGAGTTGGCGTTCCGGACGCGGGTCAACATGTCCGCGATCGGGTCAGTCATGGTCATGGGGCTTCTCGCCCTCTCCCACCGTGGTTTCCCCCCGAGCCTTGCCGGCGCGGGGCGACCTGCGGTGTAGACGGTTGGTGTTTCGGTATGCCGCGGGGTGCGGCTGCGGGCGCGGGTGCGCCCGCGGTGGTCACCAGCTGGACTTGGTCACACCGGGCAGCTCGCCGCGGTGCGCCATCTCCCGCAGGCAGATCCGGCAGAGGCCGAACTTGCGGTACACCGAGTGCGGTCGGCCGCAGCGCTGGCAGCGGGTGTAGCCGCGCACCTTGAACTTGGGCTTCGCGTTCGCCTTGTTGACCAGGGCGGTCTTGGCCATGCTCTCAGTTCTCCTTGAACGGGAATCCGAGCGCCTTGAGCAGCGCCCGCCCCTCGTCGTCGTTCGTCGCCGTGGTCACGACGGTGATGTCCATGCCGCGGACGCGGTCGATGCGGTCCTGGTCGATCTCGTGGAACATCGACTGCTCGTTGAGGCCGAAGGTGTAGTTGCCCCGGCCGTCGAACTGCCGAGGCGAGAGGCCGCGGAAGTCGCGGATGCGCGGGAGGGCGACCGAGACCAGCCGGTCGAGGAACTCCCACATCCGGTCCCCGCGCAGCGTCGCGTGGGCACCGATCGGCATGCCCTCGCGCAGCTTGAACTGGGCGATGGACTTGCGGGCCTTGGTGACCACCGGCTTCTGGCCGGTGATCGCGGTGAGGTCTCGGACGGCACCCTCGATGAGCTTGCTGTCCTTGGCGGCGTCGCCGACGCCCATGTTCACGACGACCTTGACGACGCCGGGCACCTGCATGACGTTGGGGTAGGCGAACTGCTCGCGCAGCGCGTCGCGGATCTCCTCGGCGTAGCGCGCCTTCAGGCGCGGGGCCGCGGTGGTGACGGAGGTGGTGTCTGCAGTCATGGCTCTCAGAGGTCCTTGCCCGAGCGCACGCCGACGCGGGTGCGGGTCGCCTTCTGGCGGCCGTCGCGCAGGACGGTCTCGACGCGGGTCTTGGTCCGGGTCGGCTTCTTGTCGGACGGGTCGACGACGGCCACGTTGCTCACGTGGACCGGCGCCTCCTGCACGACCAGGCCGCCGGTGCGGCTACCACGGGAGCTCTGCCCCGCCTTGGTGTGCCGGGTGACCCGGTTGACGCCCTCGACGAGGACCCGGCCGCTCTCGCGGTAGACCGCGATCACCTTGCCGGTCGTGCCCTTGTCCTTGCCGGTGAGCACCTGGACGGTGTCACCCTTCTTGATCTTGACCTTCGCCATGGCTCAGAGCACCTCCGGGGCGAGGCTGATGATCTTCATGAAGCGCTTCTCGCGCAGCTCGCGGCCCACCGGGCCGAAGATGCGCGTGCCGCGCGGGTCGCCGTCGCCCCGGAGGATGACCGCGGCGTTCTCGTCGAAGCGGATGTACGACCCGTCGGGCCGCCGGCGCTCCTTGGAGGTGCGGACGACGACCGCCTTGACGACGTCGCCCTTCTTGACGTTCCCGCCGGGGATGGCGTCCTTGACCGTGGCGACGATGGTGTCGCCGATGCCGGCGTAGCGACGACCGGAGCCGCCGAGGACACGGATGCAGAGCAGTTCCTTCGCACCCGTGTTGTCGGCGACGCGCAGTCGCGACTCCTGCTGGATCACTTCAATGTCTCCTACTCGTCGTGCCGGTTCTCCACGCGCAGCGGCGCAGAGCCTTGCCGAACCGGGGTTACTTGGCCTTCTCGAGGATCTCCACGACGCGCCAGCGCTTGGTGGCGGACAGCGGCCGGGTCTCCATGATGAGGACGCGGTCGCCGACGCCGGCGCCGTTCTGCTCGTCGTGCGCCTTGACCTTGCTCGAGCGGCGGATGACCTTGCCGTAGAGGGGGTGCTTGACGCGGTCCTCGACCTCGACGACGACGGTCTTGTCCATCTTGTCGCTGACGACGTAGCCCTGGCGGGTCTTGCGGTTGTTCCGCTCGGCGACCTGCACGCCCGTGACCTCCATGGTGTCCTTCCCGTCCTCGCTCATGCCTTCGCCGCCTCGTCCTGGGCCGCCGGGGCGGTGCCGATGCCGAGCTCGCGCTCGCGCATCTCGGTGTAGAGGCGGGCGATGTCCTTGCGCACGGCACGCAGCCGGCCGTGGTTGTCGAGCTGCCCGGTGGCCGACTGGAAGCGCAGGTTGAACAGCTCCTCCTTGGCCTTGCGGAGCTCGTCGACGAGCCGGTCGTCGTCGAAGCCGCGCAGGTCGCGCGGCGACAGGTCCTTGGATCCGACCGTCATCAGATGTCACCACCCTCACGCTGGACGAAGCGGCACTTCATCGGCAGCTTGTGCATGGCCAGGCGCAGCGCCTCGCGCGCGGTCTCCTCCGAGACCCCGGACAGCTCGAACATCACGCGTCCGGGCTTGACGTTGGCGATCCACCACTCGGGCGAGCCCTTGCCGGAGCCCATGCGGGTCTCGGCGGGCTTCTTGGTGAGCGGGCGGTCGGGGTAGATGTTGATCCACACCTTCCCGCCACGCTTGATGTACCGCGTCATCGCGATACGCGCGGACTCGATCTGCCGGTTGGTGACGTATGCCGGCTCCAGGGCCTGGATGCCGTAGTCGCCGAAGGCGATGGTCGTGCCGCCCTTGGCAGCGCCCGAGCGTCCCGGGTGGTGCTGCTTGCGGTGCTTGACCCTGCGCGGGATCAACATCACGAGTCTCCCGTCGTGCTGGCGGGCGCGGCCTCGGCGGCGGGCGCCTCGGTCGCGGCGGTCGCCGGAGCGCCGTCGGCCACCCGGTCGCGGCGGGCCCGCGCGGGCCGGTCGGCGCC
>DASQFD010000038.1:0-16667 GCA_035633255.1 Dermatophilaceae bacterium | reverse complement strand
GTAGTCCATACACGCTTCGTCGTCGGGGAACCACGCCCTCAGCTCCGCATACGAACCCGGATAGTGCAGACCGCGCGACGGCACACGATGACTCTACGCGCAGGTGGCAGTGAAATGGATAACCCACTAGGCAAGTTCGTCACGGGTGCTGGAGGTTCGGCGGGCGCCGCCCCTCCTGCGCTCAGCGAGGGTCGAGCCGGCGCGCCAGCCAGCGCCGGCCCCGGCCCGTGGTGTCAGCCCGGGCGCCGGGCGGTCGCCGCGCTGGCGAGCAGCGCGGCCTCGGCGTCCGGCCACGGCAGCGCGGGCTCCCGGAGGGCGTCGTGCTCGAGGACCGAGTGCCAGCCGTCGCGCATCCGGTCGCGGTGCAGGAGCAGCGCCGGGACGGTGACCGGCAGCGGGAAGCCCAGCCGCCACACCGCCTTGTAGCTCGCGAGGTTCCCCACGTTGGCCTGCCAGACGACGAACTGCCAGCGCAGGGTGCCGAACGCGTGGTCGCACGCGACGGCCATCGCCCGGGTCATCACCTGCCGGCCGCGCGCCCAGGGCGAGGTGACGAAGCCGACCGACCCGCCCGCGTGCTCGGGTGCAGTGGCGTAGGGGCGCAGGTCCACGGTGCCGGCATACCGGCCGTCGACCTCGATGGCGACGCAGGTGTCGGGGTTGGCCGGGTCCGCCATCTGGGCGAGGTAGTCCCGGGCCATCCCGGCGTCGTAGGGGCTCGGCACGGTCGTCCACCGGACGGTCTCCGGGTCCACGCACCGCTCCGCCACCGCGTCGATGTCGGCGTCGGTGTGGGGGCGCAGCCGCAGGCCGTGCCCCTCCAGCACCGGTATCTCGGCCACCATCCCGCCACGGTACGGGTGCTCCGGCAGGATGCGCGCGTGGGTTTCTCCCGGGCCGAGCTCGAGGCCGCGCGCCAGGACGTCGTCGACGACCTCCTCGGCGCGGACCTGCGGCTCCTGGTCGTCGGCATCAACCCGGGACTGTGGACCGCCGCCGCGAACGCGCACTTCGCCCGCCCGGGCAACCGGTTCTGGCCCGCCCTCCACCGGGCCGGCGCGGATCGGCTGTCGCGGCTCGTGCAGCGGACGCGCCCGCGCGTCGTCGCGGTGCTCGGGGTCACGGCATACCGCCGGGCCTTCGGGCGACCCAAGGCGGTGGCGGGGCGACAGGAGGAGCAGCTGGCCGGGGCGGAGCTGTGGGTGCTGCCCAACCCGAGCGGGCTGAACGCCCACGAGACCGTCGACTCGCTCGCCGCGGCCTACCGTGCCGCCGCCCAGGCCGCGGGCGTTGCGATGGTGCTGGTTGGATGAGGTCCATGGACCGGACCGGCCTGCCGCGCACCGGCATCGGGGTGGACGTCCACGCGCTCGCGCCGCAGGGCACCGACCGACCGCTGTGCCTCGCCGGGCTGGTGTGGCCGGGAGAGCGTGGGCTCGTCGGCCACTCGGACGCCGACGTCGCGGCCCACGCCGCGTGCGACGCGCTGTTCTCCGCCGCCGGTATCGGCGACCTCGGCGCCCACTTCGGGACCGACCGGCCGGAGCTCGCCGACGCGTCCGGGACCACCCTGCTGGCCGAGGCGGCCCGGCTGGTGCGCGCGGCCGGGTTCGAGGTCGGCAACGTCGCCGTCCAGGTCGTCGGCAACCGCCCCAAGGTGGGGGCCCGACGGGCCGAGGCCGAGGCCGTCCTCGCCGAGGCGGTCGGCGCCCCGGTGTCGGTCAGTGGCACGACGACCGACGGCCTGGGCCTGACCGGCCGCGGCGAGGGCGTGGCCGCCGTCGCGACCGCGCTGCTCGTCCCGTCCGCCTCAGTAGGCTGACGCACCCGCCCGACCAGGAGGACCCCGTATGCCGCAGACCGTCTCGGGTGTGATCGCCCGGAGCAAGGACGCCGAGGTCGAGCTGACCGACATCGTCGTGCCGGACCCCGGCCCCGGTGAGGCCGTGGTCGCCGTCCAGGCGTGCGGGGTCTGCCACACCGACCTGCACTACCGGCAGGGCGGCATCAACGACGAGTTCCCCTTCCTGCTCGGCCACGAGGCCGCGGGGCTGGTCGAGTCGGTCGGTGCCGGCGTCACCGAGGTGGCGCCGGGCGACTTCGTCGTTCTCAACTGGCGGGCCGTGTGCGGCCAGTGCCGGGCCTGTCGCCGCGGCCGGCCGCAGCACTGCTTCGCCACCTCCAACGCCGCGCAGCGGATGACCCTGGCCGACGGCACCGAGCTCACCCCGGCCCTGGGCATCGGGGCCTTCGTCGAGAAGACGCTCGTCGCGGCGGGCCAGTGCACGAAGGTGGACCCGCAGGCCGACCCGGCCGCGGTGGGCCTGCTCGGCTGCGGTGTCATGGCCGGCTTCGGCGCCGCGGTCAACACCGGCGGCGTGACCCGCGGTGACACCGTGGCGGTGATCGGCTGCGGTGGCGTGGGCAGCGCGGCGGTGGCGGGCGCAAGGATCGCCGGTGCGCGGACGATCATCGGCGTGGACGTCGACCCCCGCAAGCTCGAGCACGCCCGGCACTTCGGCGCGACTCACACCGTCGACGCCTCCCGCGAGGACGTCGTCGAGCGGGTCCGCGAGCTCACCGACGGGTTCGGGGCCGACGTCGTCATCGAGGCGGTCGGCCGGCCGGAGACCTACGAGCAGGCGTTCTACGCCCGGGACCTGGCGGGGACCGTCGTGCTCGTCGGCGTGCCCACGCCGGAGCAGCGGGTCACGCTGCCGCTGATCGACGTCTTCGGCCGCGGCGGGGCCCTGAAGTCGAGCTGGTACGGCGACTGCCTGCCGACCCGTGACTTCCCGATGCTCGTCGACCTCTACCGCCAGGGCCGCCTGGACCTCGACGCGTTCGTCACCGAGCGGATCGGCCTCGGTGACGTCGAGGCGGCCTTCGCGACGATGCAGGGCGGTGGCGACGTGCTCCGCTCGGTGGTGGTCCTGTGAGCGCCGGTCCCGCGGTCGGCGGCGAGGCAGGCTCCGGTATGCCGTCCCTGCCCACCTCCGCGGGCGGGGTGCGGGTCGAGCGGGTGGTCACCTCCGGCACCTTCGAGCTCGACGGCGGCTCCTGGGAGGTCGAGAACAACGTGTGGGTGCTCGGAGACGACGAGGAGTGCCTGGTCGTCGACGCCGCGCACGACGTCGCCGCGATCCTCGCGGTGGTCGGGACGCGGCGGGTCGAGGCGGTCGTCTGCACCCACGGCCACAACGACCACGTGAACGCGGTGCCGGGCCTGCTCGCGGCGACCGGCGCCACGGCATACCTGCATCCGGACGACCGGGTGCTCTGGGACCAGACCCACGACGAGCCCCCGGGAGGCGAGCTGGCCGACGGGCAGGGGTTCATCGTCGGCGACGTCGAGCTACGGGTGCTGCACACGCCGGGGCACGCGCCCGGCGCCTGCTGCCTGCACGCACCCGCACTGGGAGCGGTCTTCAGCGGGGACACCCTCTTCGCCGGGGGGCCGGGGGCCACTGGCCGGTCCCACTCCGACTTCCCCACGATCATCGCCTCGATCCGCGACCGGCTGCTCACCCTGCCGCCCGAGACGGTGGTGCTGACCGGTCACGGTGACGCCACCACGGTAAGTGCGGAGGCGCCGCACCTGCAGGAGTGGCTCGACCGCGGCCACTGACCGCCGCGATCCGCGGGCAGGTCGTCGTCCGCGCGCGGGAGGTGGAGGGCCACCGCGACGTGCGGGACGGTCCGTCCGCCGCCGGTAACCTTGCCCGGTGACCCTGCGACTCTTCGACTCCATGGCGCGCGGCCTGCGCGACTTCGTCCCCGTCGAGCCGGGCCGGGTCGGTATCTACATCTGCGGCCTGACCACCCAGGCGCCCCCGCACCTCGGCCACGTCCGCTTCGCCGTCGCCTTCGACGTGCTGCGCCGCTGGCTGGTCCGTGGCCACGGCTACGACGTCACGCTCATCCGCAACGTCACCGACATCGACGACAAGATCCTCGCGCGCGCCGCCGAGGAGGGCGAGCCCTGGTACGCCATCTCCTACCGCAACGAGACGGAGACCGCGGCCGCGCTCGCCGCGCTGGGCGTCCTGCCACCCACCTACGAGCCGCGCGCCACCGGTCACGTCCCCGAGATGGTCACGCTCATGGAGACCCTCGTGGAGAAGGGCCATGCGTATGCCGCCCCCGACGGCAGCGGTGACGTGTACTTCGACGTGCGGTCCTGGCCGGCCTACGGCGAGCTGACCCGGCAGCGCCTCGAGGACCTGGCCCCCGCCGAGGACGCGGACCCACGGGGGAAGCGCGACCCGCGGGACTTCGCGCTGTGGAAGGGTCACAAGGCGGGCGAGCCGCCCACGGCGGCCTGGCCGACGCCGTTCGGGCTGGGGCGGCCCGGGTGGCACCTGGAGTGCTCGGCGATGGCGCGCCGGTACCTCGGCGACACCTTCGACATCCACGGCGGGGGCGTCGACCTGCGCTTCCCCCACCACGAGAACGAGCAGGCGCAGTCCCGGGCCGCCGGGCTCGGCTTCGCCCGCTACTGGCTGCACAACGCGTGGGTGACCACCGGCGGGGAGAAGATGAGCAAGTCGCTCGGCAACTCGCTGCGGGTCAGCGAGGTCACCCACCGGCACCGGCCGCTCGCGGTGCGCTACTACCTCACCGCCGCGCACTACCGCTCGACGATCGAGTGGCACCCGGGGTCGATCGAGGAGGCCGCCGCGGCCGTCGAGCGGGTCGAGGGGTTCCTGCGCCGGGCGCTGCCCGGCACCTCGACCGCGGTGCCGAGCGGGGACGAGGAGCTGCCGGCGGACTTCGTGGCGGCGATGGACGACGACCTCGGGGTGTCCGGGGCGCTCGCCGTCGTCCACGAGCTGGTCCGACGCGGCAACACCGCCCTGGACGACGGCGACACCCGCGACGCGACCGGCCTGGCCCGCACGGTGGTGGCCATGACCGACGTGCTCGGCGTCAACCCGCTCGACCCGGTGTGGGGGCACGGCGACTCCGGCGCGGCGGAGGCGCTGGCCGCCCTCGACGCGCTCGTGCGCGACCGGATCTCCGCGCGCGCCGCGGCCCGGGGCGGTCGCGACTACGCGACCGCCGACGCGATCCGCGACCAGCTGGCGGCCGCCGGCGTCGCCCTCGAGGACACGCCGGCAGGTGCCCGGTGGAGCCTCACCCGGACGAAGGGGGCCTGACATGGCCGGGAACTCACAGCGCCGCGGCGCCGTGCGCAAGAGCGGGAGCAAGAAGGGTCCGACGGTCGGCTCGGGGGGCCAGCGCCGGCGCAGCCTGGACGGGAAGGGCCCGACCCCGAAGGCCGCCGACCGCCCGCACCACAAGGCGCACCCGGGCGGGTCCGGCTCCCGGCCCGGACCGGGCTCCCGGTCGGGAGCGGGCAACCGGTCCGGAGCGGGCTCCCGGTCAGGACGGCCGTCGAGCGAGGTGGTGGCGGGGCGCAACGCCGTCGTCGAGGCGCTGCGGGCCGAGGTGCCGGTGACGACGATGTACGTCGCCGGCCGGGTCGACGCCGACGACCGCGTCAAGGAGGCGCTCAAGATCGCCGCGCAGCGCGGCATACCGGTCCTGGAGACGCCGCGGGGCGAGCTGGACCGGATCACCGACGGGGCGGTGCACCAGGGGCTCGCGCTCCAGGTGCCGCCCTACACCTACGCCCACCCGCGCGACCTGCTCGACCCCGAGGCGCCGGGCATCCCGCTCCTGGTCGCGCTGGACGGGATCACCGACCCGCGCAACCTCGGCGCGGTGCTCCGCTCGGTCGCGGCGTTCGGCGGGCACGGGGTCGTCGTGCCGGCACGGCGCTCGGTGGGCATGACCGCCAGCGCGTGGAAGAGCTCGGCCGGCGCCGCCGCGCGGGTGCCCGTCGCGCAGGCGACCAACCTCACCCGCGCGCTCGAGGACTTCCGCTCGGCGGGCTTCTTCGTCGTGGGTCTGGACATGGACGGTGACGTCGAGCTGCCCGACCTCGAGCTCGCCGGCGAGCCGCTCGTCCTCGTCGTGGGGTCGGAGGGCAAGGGGCTCTCGCGCCTGGTCCGCGAGACCTGTGACCAGATCGTGTCCGTGCCGATGAGCAGCTCCGTGGAGTCCCTCAACGCCGGGATCGCCGCCGGCGTCGCGCTCTACGAGGTGGCCCGCCGCCGGCGCGGGTGACACCGCGGCGACGCGGCTGACCCGGCGTCGATCGTCGGGTGCGAGAAGCGGGGCGTGTGCGAGGATTCGGCGCGTCGGGAGGCCCGACGCGGTGGGGACACGTCCCACCGGTGACGTCAGGAGAGGGACCACATGACCGAGTACCCCCCGCCCCCGCCCCCGCCGCCCGGTGGTGGCGGCGGCGCCCTGCCACCCGGTGGTGGGTACGGTGCCCCCCCGCCGGTCCCGATGGGCGGCGGCCCCGTCGACCACCCCAAGGGGATGACGATCCTCATCCTGGGCGTGCTCTCGCTGGTGTGCTGCTCGCCGCTCGGCATCGCCGCCTTCGTCATGGGCAACAAGGCGCTGCAGGAGATCGACGCCCAGCCCGGCCGCTACGGCAACCGGCAGCTCGTCCAGATCGGGCGCATCCTCGGGATCATCGGCACGGTGCTCCTCGTGCTCTCGATCATCTGGGTGGTCTTCCTCGGCGGCCTCGCCGTCATCAGCGGCGACTCGGCCACGAGCAGCATGTGAGGTGACGACCACGCGGCACGAGACGGCGCCCGCCTCCCGGCTGGGGGGGCGGTGGCGCCGCCTCGTGCCGCCGGTCGCGACGACCGGGGCCCTGGCGCTCGGTGCGACGTACCTCGCCCGGGTGGACCCCAGCCGTCCGGGCCACTACCCGCTGTGCCCCACCTTCGCGCTCACCGGGATCTACTGCCCGGGGTGCGGGATGCTCCGCGCGACCCACGACCTGCTGCACGGCGACGTGGCCGGGGCGATGGGTCACAACCCGATCGCCCTGCCGGTGTGGCTGCTGCTGCTGGCCGGCCTGACCTGGTGGCTGGCGGCCCGCTGGCGCGGCGTCGCGTGGCGCTGGGACCCGCCGCCGTGGCTGCCCTATGCGGCGTTCGTCGGCGTCGTCGCGTTCACCGTGGCCCGCAACCTCCCCGGGTGGACCTGGCTCTCACCGGCCTGACGCTCGGCTCCTCCCGGCCTGACGCTCAGCTCTTCGGGACGTGGATGACGCTTGACTTCACGGCCAGGTCGCCGAGCGTCTGCCGGTTCGGGTCCCACAGCATCCAGAGGAACCCGAGGTAGAGCACCTGGTTCACCACGCTGTAGACCAGCTCCCGCAGGAACGACCAGCCCGCGCCGATCGGCTCCCCGGTCGTCGCGTTGACCAGCTTCAGGCCCGCGACCTTCTTGCCGACGCTCTGGCCGGTGCGGCCCATCCGGAGGATCCGGTTCCACACCCACAGGCCGAGGGAGAGAAGCCCGCCGAGCGCCATCAGCAGCCCACCGGTCACGATGCCCTCGGTCGAGCCGCCGGTGAGGATCTCGTTGCCGTTGACGTCGTAGCCGCTCACCTCGTTCGGCAGGCTGGGGATCAGGACGATGAGCCCGATGAGGAACGGCACCAGCCCCAGCAGCGGCAGCAGGGCGTCGATGACGTACGCGTAGGCGCGCGGGCCGAAGTTCGCGACCGGCCCGAAGTGCCGCTCCACGTAGGGCAGCGTGCCCGGCGCGGGGTCGCCCATGACCGGCGGCGGGGGCGGATAAGCCCCTGCCTGCCCGTAGGCCGGCGGCTGCCCGTATGCCGGTGCCTGCCCGTATGCCGGTGCCTGCCCGGATGCCGGCGGCGCACCGGATGCCGGCGGCTGACCGGATGCCGGCGGCTGACCGGATGCCGGTGGCTGACCGGATGCCGGCGGAGGCGGCGGACCGGCATACCCGCCCTGCGCTCCCGGCGGCACCGGCGGCACCGGCGTCCCCTCCGGTGGCGGCGACGCGGACGGGCCGGGCGGGCGCACGGGGCCGTCGGAGGGCTGCTGGGGCTGCTCGGTCATGGTCCTGGCTTCCTGCTCGGGTGACGTTTCACCCTACGACCGTGGCAGGTGGCTCGTCGCGCGCGCCGCGCCGCGCCCGCCGTCGCGGCCGCCCGGGCCCGGGCTCGGGGCCGGGCTCAGTGGTCGAACGCGACCACGGGCATCTCGACGGTGTCGACGCCGACGACGGAGGCCTCGTCCGGCTTGCTCGGCAGCACCGAGCGGAGGTAGTCCTCCATGGCGTCCTCGATGGAGACGTCACGGTGGGCGTGCTCGGCGAGGTACCACCGGTGCTCGAGCACCTCGTGGAACAGCTCGGCCGGCTCG
Organism: Dermatophilaceae bacterium; assembly: GCA_035633255.1. Taxonomy (GTDB): domain Bacteria; phylum Actinomycetota; class Actinomycetes; order Actinomycetales; family Dermatophilaceae; genus DASQFD01. The sequence continues at coordinate 8,397 of DASQFD010000038.1, read as the reverse complement.
AGCTTGCCGGTGAGCGCCGCGGGGACACGCCGGGTCACCGGCTCGTAGACCCGGGAGAGCCAGTCGTGGGCGACGAGCGCCTCGTCGTCGTTCTGCCGCTGCAGCGCGGCGCGGTAGGAGTCGAGGTCGTTGAGCAGCCGCTGCGCCTGGTTCTCCTCGACGTCCAGGCCGGTGAGGCGCAGCAGCCGCCGCGAGTGGTGCCCGGCGTCGACCACCTTGGGCTGGATGACGATCCGGCTGCCGTCGATGTCGGTGCTGATCGCGAGCTCGTCGACGTCGAAGCCGAGGGCGTTCAGCCGGCGGATCCGCTCGTCGACGCGCCACCGCTCGCCGGTGTCGAACTCCTCGGTGGCGGTCAGCTCGCGCCACAGGTCGCCGTAGCGGGTGACGATGCGGCGGGCGAAGCCGACGACGTCCGCCTGCTCGTCGAGGAAGCCGCCGGCCTGCAGGTCCATGAGCTCGCCGGCGATGTTGACCATGGCGATGTCCAGGTCGTGCTCGCGCTGCCCCCGGGTGAGCGCGGGGAGGAGCTCGCCCGTCTCCGCGTCGACGAGGTATGCCGCGTAGGCGCCGGCGTCGCGGCGGAACAGGGTGTTCGACAAGGAGACGTCACCCCACCAGAAGCCCATCAGGTGCAGGCGCACGAGGAGCACGGCCAGCGCGTCCACGAGGCGGGTCGCGGTGTCCGGTCGCAGGCTCTGGCTGAACAGCGCACGGTAGGGCAGGGAGAAGCGCAGGTGCCGGGTGAGCAGGCAGGCGTCCAGGGGGCGTCCGCGCCGGTCGACCCGGCCGCTGACCACGCCCATCGGCTCCACCGAGGGCTCGGCCAGGCGACGCAGGTTGCGCAGCATCTCGTACTCGCGGTGGGCGAGCTCGGTCTTGATCTCCTTGACCGCCACCACGTCGCCGGCCAGCCGCACGAACCGCACGACGTGGCGGGAGATCCCGCGCGGGAAGGCGGCGAGGTGCTCCTCCGGCCAGTCCTCGAGCGGCAGCCGCCAGGGCAGGTCGAGCAGGGCCGGGTCCGGGCGGATGGCGGTGATCTCGAGGGCCACGGCCCACCCTCTCCTCTCCTCGGGCTGCACGTCCCCGGTCGGTGACGCGGGAGGCGGCGCGCCGTCCCGAAGGAGGGGGTGCGCCCTCGCGCGGGAGGCGGTGCGCCCCGGCCCGGGACGCCGCCGCTGCGGCGGTTCCCGGGCCGGGGTGGGTCGGCCGGCTGCGCTCGGTCAGGTGAGCCGCTCGCCGGAGCTGGTGTTGAAGACGTGCATGTGCTCGGCCTTGGGGTAGACGAAGATGGTCTCGCCCTTGGCGGGGACCCGCCGGCCGTCCACCCGGGCGATGAACGGCTTGGCGAGGGAGTCGTCCTCGCCGCCCTCGAGCTTGATCTCGGGGTTGCTCGGGGTCGCGTAGACGTAGGCGTCGGCGCCGAGCTCCTCGACCACGTCCACGGTCAGCTCGAGGCCGTCCGCGTTGGTCGTCACCTCGACGTCCTCGGGGCGCACCCCCACGACGACGTGCGAGCCGGCGTTGCTGACGGTCGCGCGCTCCACCTTCAGGTGGTGGTTGCCGAACTTCACGCCCTCCTCGGCGACGGGCACCGTGACGAGGTTCATCGCCGGGCTGCCGATGAAGCCGGCGACGAAGATGTTCGAGGGGAAGCCGTACATCTCGCGCGGGGTGGCGCACTGCTGGAGGATGCCGTCCTTGAGCAGGGCGATGCGGTCGCCCATCGTCATCGCCTCGACCTGGTCGTGGGTGACGTAGACGGTCGTGACGCCGAGCCGGCGCTGCAGGCTGGCGATCTGCGTGCGCGTCTGGACGCGGAGCTTGGCGTCGAGGTTGGACAGCGGCTCGTCCATGAGGAAGACCTGCGGGCTGCGGACGATGGCGCGTCCCATGGCGACGCGCTGGCGCTGACCACCGGAGAGGGCCTTGGGCTTGCGCTCGAGGTAGTCGCCCAGGTCGAGGATCTTGGCGGCCTCGTCGACGCGCTTGCGGATCTCGGCCTTGTCGACGCCGGCGATCTTGAGCGCGAAGCCCATGTTGTCGGCGACGGTCATGTGCGGGTAGAGCGCATAGTTCTGGAACACCATGGCGACGTCGCGGTCCTTGGGGGACAGGTCGGTGACGTCGCGGTCGCCGATCCAGATCCTGCCGCCGTTGACCTCCTCGAGGCCGGCCAGCATGCGCAGGGAGGTGGACTTGCCGCAGCCCGAGGGCCCGACGAGGACGAGGAACTCCCCGTCCTCGATGTCGATGTTGAGGTGGTCGACCGAGGGGCTGTCGTTGCCCGGGTAGATCCGCGTGGCCTCGTCGAACTTCACAGTTGCCATGGCGTCGTTGCCTTTCCTTCACCGGCAGGAACGTGCCGGACGATCCGGAGTAAAGGTGCTGCAGCCGTCCACGTGGGTGTAAACGGTTGCACCAGTGTGCCAGCACCGGCCGCGTCGGGGCAGCCTGGCCCCGCACCAATCTTCGGGGCCGCACCCGGCGCTGCCGACGGGCGTGCCCGAGGCCGGTGCTCTGGCGCGAGTGGCGGCCCGTCGCTACCGTTCGTCGCATGCGCATCTCCGACGTCGTGCGACGCAAGGGCAGTCACGTGGTCACGGTGTCGCCGGAGGCCCCGGTGACCGAGCTGCTCGACCTCCTCGCCGAGCACCGCATCGGTGCCGTCGTCGTCAGCAGGGACGGCGCGCAGGTCCACGGCATCGTCAGCGAGCGCGACATCGTCCGGCACCTGCAGAGCGACGGCGCCGCCATGCTGACCGCCCTCGTCTCGTCGATCATGACCAGCGAGGTGCACACCTGCGTGCCGGAGACCGAGCTGGCCGAGCTCGAGTCGGTCATGACCGAGCAGCGGGTGCGCCACATCCCGGTGGTGGCCGAGGGTCGGCTGCTCGCCATCGTCAGCATCGGTGACGTGGTCAAGAACCGCATCGACGACCTCCAGGCCGAGCGCGACCAGCTCCGCCACTACATCCAGACCTGACGCGCCGGGGCCGCCGCGGCCGGGCTCCGGGCGCCGCACGGCATACCGTTGTCCCCATGACGACCGTCGACGACGCCGAGCAGGAGGCGCTGGCCGAGCACACCGTGCTCGGCAGCTACCGGCTCGTGCAGCGGCTCGGCGAGGGCGGGATGGGGGTCGTGCACCTCGCGCTGGACCGGCAGGGACGCGCGGTCGCCCTGAAGGTGCTGCGGCCGCACATCGCCCACGACCCGGCCGCCCGCGCGCGGCTGGCGCGCGAGGTGGACACCCTGAGCCGGATCCGCAGCCCGCGGGTCGCCCCGGTCATCGACGCCGACATCGACGGCGAGCGTCCGTTCATCGTGACCCGCTACGTGCCCGGTCCGGCTCTCGACGACGTGGTCGGGCGGAACGGGCCGATGGACGCGGGCCGGCTGCACCGGCTCGGCGCCGGGCTGGCCGAGGCCATCGACGTCATCCACGCCGCGGACATCGTGCACCGCGACCTCAAGCCGGGCAACGTGCTCCTCGTCGACGACGACCCGGTGCTCATCGACTTCGGGATCGCCCACGTCACCGACGACATCCGGCTCACCCTGACCGGGCTGGTCATGGGCACGCCCGGCTACCTCGCCCCGGAGGTCGTGGAGGGGGCGCCGGTCTCCCGCGCCACCGACTGGTGGGGCTGGGCGGCGACCCTGGCGTATGCCGCGTCCGGTCACCCGCCGTTCGGCCGGGGCCCGATGGACGCCGTCCTCGGCCGGGTGGCACGCGGGGAGCCGGACCTCAGCGGCGTGGACCCCCGCATCGCACCCCTGCTGTATGCCGCGCTGTCGCCCCGACCGGGGGAGCGGCCCCACGAGCGCGAGGTCGTCGCGGCGCTCGAGCGGTACTCCCGCGGTGGCGTCGCCACCGACGTCATCGACCTCCGCCGCGCGCCACCCCCGACGGCCTCGCTCGCCGTCGCCCCCACCCTGGCGCAGCGCGTGGCACCGGCGCCGCAGCAGCAGGTGGCCGCCGGGCCCGCGCTGCCGCAGCACCAGGTGGCCGGCGGGCCCGCGCTGCCGCAGCAGCAGGTGGCCGCCGGGCTCGCGCTGCCGCCGGCGCCAGCGGCGCGGGTGCCGTGGGACGGGGCCGCCGGCGACCCGCGGATCGGCCGCGCCACCCGCACCGGCACCCTCGCCGCCCTCCTGGCGCTCGTCGTCGCGGGCGGGTCGGCGTTCCCGGCGGTGACCGCGCTCGCCGTCCTGGTCGGCATGGTGATCGCCCGCGCGGTCGACCGCTCGGTGACCTCCCGGGTCCGCCGCCGCTACGAGAAGGGCGCTCGCTCGAGCGACGTCGCGGTGGCGGTCGCCGCCTCTCCGTGGCACCTGGTGGTGGGGGCGGTCGGCGCCCTGTTCGCCGCCCTGATGCCGGCGCTCGTCGCGGTCTCCGCGGTCTTCGCGAGCGCGCTCGCGCTCGTCCTCGTCGTCGGCGGCGAGACCCGGCCCGACGCGCCGCTGCCGCTGGCGGTCGGGGCGCTGCTGGGAACGCTGATGGCCTGGTGGGGCCCTGGGGGAGCCAGCCTGCGGCGTGGGACGCGCAGCCTGGTCCGCGGCGCCACCCCCTCGCCGGCCCTCACCCGGGTGGCCGTCGGTCTGCTGCTCGCCGGCGCGGCCGCCGTGGCGGCCTGGGGCGTGGCCCGGGGGGCGCCGACCTGGTGGCCGCTCGGTCAGCCCCCGAGCAGCTGGGGCTTTCCCTCGGTGCCCTGAGCGCTCCCTCGGTGCCGGTCGTCCACATCGGTCCGTGATCATGTTGTGATCTTGGCCGGACCTGCCTTACGGTGGCACCCGACCGGCACCACCTCTGGCGGGTCCGGCCGCACAACTGCACACCGCAGATCCCATTCATCAGGCACGTCCGCAGCGCCGAACCTCGCCCACGCGGACGTCATCGCCGGAGCCATCCGGGCCTGGGCGAGGCTGGGGGAACCACCATCGACGGGCGGCACCACGGTGCCGGCCGTCTCGGGGTGAAGCCGGCACCGCCGGCCGGGCACCTGACAGCCCGAACCCGACAGCTCACCTCAGAGGCGCCGGTCAGGAAGGACCACCCCTTCATGTTCTACAGCCCGAAGCACGCTGCGCCGAAGGCCAACGCCCTTGCCCTCCGGGCCGCGGGCGTCGCCGTCGCCGGTGCCGCCACCGTCGGTGGCGCGCTGGTCACCGCCGCACCGGCGAGCGCGTCCACCGTCTGGGACCGCGTCGCCCAGTGCGAGAGCGGGGGCCGGTGGAACATCAACACCGGCAACGGCTACTACGGCGGACTGCAGTTCTCCTACGGCACCTGGCGTGCGTACGGCGGGGCGCGCTACGCCAGCACCGCCAACAGGGCGAGCAAGGCCGAGCAGATCACCATTGCCAAGAAGGTGCTGCGGAGCCAGGGTCCGGGCGCGTGGCCGACCTGCAGCCGCCGGGCGGGCCTGACCCGCGCCAACGGTGGGGCGGCCGGCGCCGGCGCGGCGGAGGCCTCGCGCTCCGGGTCACGCACGTCCAAGCAGGGCAAGCTCGTCGTCGACGGCATCCGCGGCCCGAAGACCAACCGCGCCATTGAGCGCTGGGTCGGTGGCTCGGTGGACGGGCGGCTCAGCACCAGCGACTTCCGCGCCCTGGAGAAGAAGGTGGGCGGCTCGGTGAACGGGCGGTTCGGCCGCGACGACGTCGCCAAGCTCCAGAAGCGGGTCGGCACCAAGGTCACGGGCACGTGGAGCCGCCAGACCACCCGCGCACTGCAGCAGCACCTCAACCGGCTCTGAGAAGCCGCCGGGCGGCTCCACCAGGGCCAGCGCCGGGGCCGGGCCCGGCGATGGAACCGCCCGGGCCCGGCCGGCGCGGCACCGGACGGCATACGGTGGGCTCGTGGCGACCTCACGCCGTGCGCTTCTCGCTGGTGCGCTGGGACTCCCGCTCCTGGCCGCGTGCACCGACGACGGGCCACGTCCGCCGGCGACCTCCTCGACCCAGCCGGGAGCCGGCGCCCAGGCGTCATCGGCGGTGACGGTGACCGGCGGGGACGAGGCGCTGGCTGCCGCGGTGCGCGAGGTGTATGCCGGCCGGTCCGGGGTGCGGGCCACGGCCACCACGGGCACGTGGGAGGGCACTGCGGTGGCCGTCGCGACGGCCGGCCCCGACGCGACGCTGCTGGTGCGCGCCGCCGGGGGCTGGGAGACGGTGGGCGGCTGGTGGCCCTCGCTGAAGCGGCCGGCGCCGCAGCTCGGCACGGTGCCGCGGTTCGTGCTGGTCATCGGCTCGGACGCCCGCAAGGGCAAGCCGCTCGCGGGGAGCCGTGCCGACACGCTGCAGGTGGTCGGCATCGACGGCGCGGGCGGCGGCGGGGTGGTGGGCATCGCCCGCGACCTGTGGGCCAGCATGCCGGGAGGGGGCAAGGCGAAGATCAACGCCGCGTTCAGCCGCGGTGGAGGGGCGGCGCAGGCGGAGGCCGTCGAGCGGTTGAGCGGGCTGCCGATCAGCGGGTACGTCGTGACCGGGTTCGGCGGGTTCGTCGCCATCGTCGACGAGCTCGGCGGGATACCCGTCGTGCTGCCGAAGGCGATCAAGGGCAAGGGTTCCGGAGTGGACCTACCGGCCGGGCCGCAGCGGCTGAGCGGGACCCAGGCCCTGGCCTACGCGCGGGAGCGCAAGACGATGCCCGACGGCGACTTCGGGCGTTCCTGGCACCAGGGCGACCTCATCCTCGCGGCCGGGGTGGCGGCCCGGCTGAAGGGCGTCGGGTGGACCCCGACCGCGCTCGCCGCCGTGTCGGAGCACTCCGAGAGCGACCTCGGCGCGGCTGAGGCGCTGACCTTCGCCTCGGCGTTCTACCGGCTGGACCCGCGGAAGGTGGGGCATGCGGTGGCCAAGGGCGGGTTCGGGCGCAGCGCCGACGGGCAGTCGATCGTCCTGCTCGACGCGGCGTCGCGGCAGGTGTTCGAGCGGTTCCGCGACGGGCGGCTGTGAAGGACCGCGGTACCGGACTGCGCTGCGGGACTGCACTGGCGGCGGTGCGGCGCGCCGCGCCCGGCCGCGCCGGCGGCAGCGGGGGCAGCGAGGGTGGACACGCCGGCATACCGCGGTGGTTGACCGGGGCTGGGACTGGAGTTACAGTGGTGTAGTTCTGTGGCAGGTGTTGTCTCCTGCGACAGTAGTGACTAGCGTGCCTGAGCGACCCCGAAAACGGGGACGCGCCGGCGCTCCGCCGACGTGCACCGTCGGAAGGACGCGCCCATGCTGTTCGCCCCCGAGTTCCCCGCCCGCCCGCCCCGACATCGGCTGCGCCGGAGCCTGGTCGGCATGACCGCGCTCGCCGTCACGAGCGGCGGCGCGGTCGTCGGGCTGGCCACCGCCGCCGGCGCCTCGGAGACGGTGTGGGACCGCGTCGCACGCTGCGAGAGCGGGGGGAACTGGTCGATCCGCACGGGGAACGGCTACTACGGCGGCCTGCAGTTCTCCTACACGACGTGGAAGGCGTTCGGGGGGCAGGCCTACGCGACGACGGCCGACCGGGCGTCGAAGTCGCAGCAGATCACGATCGCCAAGAAGGTGCTGAAGGTCCAGGGGCCGGGCGCCTGGCCGGTGTGCTCTCGGCGCGCCGGGCTGACGGTGGCCAACGGACTGGCGGTGCAGACCTCGCGGTCCACGACGCGGCCGGCCGTCAACACCGGCACGCCGCTCGTCGTCGACGGGGTGCGCGGGCCGGCGACCAACCGCGCCACGGAGCGCTGGGTCGGTGGGTCGGTCAACGGGGCCTGGTCGCGCTCGGACGTCCAGCGGCTGCAACGGAAGGTGGGGACGCGGGCCGACGGGCAGATCGGCCCGTTGACGACCAAGGCGTTGCAGCGCAGGGTCGGGGCGTCGGCCGACGGCCGGTGGGGGTCGAGGACGACGGCGGCGCTGCAGGGGTACCTCAACCGCGTGCTCGGCTGAGCCCCACCGGCGCGGCGCCCGGGGCACTGCCGGCCGGGCGCCGAGCCGGCTCGCGAGCCGCCACCGGCCTGCCCCCCGCGCGAGGGGTATGCCGTCTCCCGCCGGTAGAGTGCTCGCTCGTCCGAGCCGGCGAGCGGAGGCCGGTCGCCCGCTGGCGTGGCGCAATCGGTAGCGCACCTGTCTTGTAAACAGGTGGTTAGGGGTTCGAGTCCCCTCGCCAGCTCTCCTCGCTGACTTGCACGTATGCCCTTTGACTTGCTCTTATGGGGTGTCGGCGCGTCCTGCGCCTGCGGCGGCAGAAGAGGACGTGCGTTGGCAGCGTCACTGGGTGGAGTCGGCCTGGGGCGCGGTGTCGGGATTGCTCCCGGTCCGTTTCCCCAGGCCGCTCACCGAACCCGGCGTGCGGCTCTCACCGCACCGGGCTCTCCATGGTTCCTGCCGTGGGCGGTTCAAGAATGCCCAGCGGTG
>DASQFD010000037.1:0-6175 GCA_035633255.1 Dermatophilaceae bacterium | reverse complement strand
GCGCCCCCCGGCTCGGCATCACGGCCCCGGCCGGCGCGCGGCCGGTGCTCGCCGCCGCGCTGGCGGACCGCACCGGGCCCCTGCTCCTCGTCACCGCCACCGGCCGCGAGGCCGAGGACCTCGCCGACGCCCTCGCCTGCTTCCTGCCGGCCGACCGGGTCGCCGTCTTCCCCGCGTGGGAGACCCTGCCGCACGAGCGGCTCAGCCCCCGCAGCGACACCGTGGGCACCCGCCTTGCCGTCCTTCGTCGCCTCGCCCACCCCGACCCGGCCGACCCGGCATATGGGCCGCTCGACGTCGTGGTGGCGCCCATCCGGTCCGTCCTGCAGCCGCTGGCCACCGGCCTGGGCGACCTCGAGCCGGTCGCGCTCCGCCCCGGCGACGAGGCACCGCTCGGGGACGTCGTCGCGCGCCTGGCCGCCGCGGCGTACGCGCGCACCGACCTCGTCGAGCGGCGCGGCGAGTTCGCCGTCCGCGGCGGCATCCTCGACGTCTTCCCGCCCACCGAGGACCACCCGGTCCGGGTCGAGTTCTGGGGCGACACGGTCGAGGAGATCCGCTGGTTCAATGTGGCCGACCAGCGCAGCCTCGAGGTCGCCGAGCACGGCCTCTGGGCGCCGCCCTGCCGCGAGCTGCTGCTCACCGACGCCGTCCGCGAGCGGGCCCGTGCCCTCGTCGACCGGCTCCCCGGCGCGGCCGACCTGCTCGCCAAGGTCGCCGAGGGCATCGCCGTGGAGGGCATGGAGTCGCTCTCGCCCGCGCTGCTCGACGGCATGCAGCCGCTCCTGGACGTGCTCCGCCCCGGGACCGCGGTGGTCGTCTGCGACCCCGAGCGGGTCCGCACGAGGGCGCACGACCTGGTCGCCACGACCCAGGAGTTCCTCGAGGCCGGCTGGGCCAACGCCGCCGCTGGCAACGCCGTCCCCATCGACCTGCAGGACCAGCTCGGCACCGCATCCTTCTGGAGCCTGGCCGACCTGCGCGAGCACGCGCTGGCCACCGGCCGCCCGTGGTGGGACCTCACCCCGTTCGAGTCGGACACCGAGCTGACCGGGCTCACCTCGCCCGGGTCGGCCGGCGGAGCCGACGACGACGGGACGCTCGCGACCGGCCTGCAGGAGGCACCGGCATACCGCGGTTCCACCCCGGACGCGGTCTCGGACGTGCGCCGCTGGGCCGCGGACGGGTGGCGCGTCGTCGTGGTCACCGAGGGCCACGGCCTGGCCAAGCGGGTGGCCGAGGTGCTCGCCGATGAGGACGTGGCGGCCCGCCTCGAGCCCACCCTCGGCGCGGTTGACCCCGGCGTCGTCCACATCACCACCGGCTCCCTCGGCCGCGGCTTCCTCGCCCCCCACGCCCGCCTCGCGGTCGTCACCGAGCAGGACCTCACCGGCACCCCCGGCCAGTCCGCGTCCACCAAGGACATGCGGCGTATGCCGTCCCGCCGCCGGAACCAGGTCGACCCCCTCTCGCTGCGGCCGGGTGACTTCGTGGTGCACGAGCAGCACGGCGTGGGCCGGTTCGTGGAGATGGTGCAGCGCATCGTGACCGGGGCGACGCGGGAGTACCTGGTCATCGAATACGCCGCCAGCAAGCAAGGCAAGCACAGTCAGCCGGACCGCTTGTACGTGCCGACCGACCAGCTCGACCAGGTCACCAAGTACGTCGGCGGCGAGTCGCCCACGCTGAACAAGCTCGGCGGCTCGGACTGGCACAAGACCAAGGCGCGGGCCCGGCGGCACGTCAAGCAGATCGCCGCCGAGCTGATCCGGCTCTACAGCGCCCGGATGGCGACCACGGGCCACGCCTTCGCCGCGGACACCCCGTGGCAGCGCGAGCTGGAGGACGCGTTCGCCTACGTCGAGACCCCCGACCAGCTGAGCAGCATCGAGGAGGTCAAGGCCGACATGGAGCGGCCGGTGCCGATGGACCGGCTGATCTGCGGCGACGTCGGCTACGGCAAGACCGAGATCGCGGTGCGGGCCGCCTTCAAGGCGATCCAGGACGGCAAGCAGGTGGCGGTGCTGTGCCCGACCACGCTGCTCGTCCAGCAGCACCAGCAGACCTTCACCGAGCGCTACGCGCCCTTCCCCGTCACGGTGCGCTCCTTCTCCCGCTTCTCGAGCGACGCCGACGCCAAGCAGGTCCTCGCCGGGCTCGCCGACGGCTCGGTCGACCTCGTGATCGGCACCCACCGCCTGCTCGGGGGCGAGGTCCGCTTCCACGACCTCGGGCTCGTCGTCGTCGACGAGGAGCAGCGCTTCGGCGTCGAGCACAAGGAGCGCCTGAAGACCCTACGGACCGCGGTCGACGTGCTCGCGATGTCGGCCACCCCCATCCCGCGGACCCTGGAGATGGCGGTGACCGGCATCCGCGAGATGTCCACGCTCGCGACGCCGCCGGAGGAGCGGCACCCCGTCCTGACCTACGTCGGCGCCTTCGACGAGAAGCAGATCACCGCGGCGGTCCGGCGGGAGCTGCTGCGCGAGGGCCAGGTCTTCTACGTGCACAACAAGGTGTCGACCATCGAGAAGGCAGCCGCCCGGATGCGCGAGCTCGTCCCGGAGGCCCGGGTGGCCACGGCCCACGGGCAGATGGGGGAGCACCGCCTGGAGCAGGTGGTCCTCGACTTCTGGGACAAGCGCTTCGACGTCCTCGTCTGCACGACGATCGTGGAGACCGGTCTGGACATCTCCAACGCCAACACCCTGCTCGTCGAGCGGGCCGACCGGCTCGGTCTCTCCCAGCTGCACCAGCTCCGCGGCCGGGTCGGCCGCGGGCGGGAGCGCGCCTACTCCTACTTCCTCTACCCGCCCGAGGCGCCGATGACCGAGACGGCGCACGACCGGCTGCAGACGATCGCCAGCCACACCGACCTCGGCTCGGGCATCCAGGTGGCGATGAAGGACCTGGAGATCCGCGGCGCGGGGAACCTCCTCGGCGGCGAGCAGTCCGGCCACGTCGAGGGTGTCGGTTTCGACCTGTACGTCCGGCTCGTCGGCGAGGCCGTCGCCGGCTTCAAGGGCGAGGCCGAGGAGGCACCGGTCGAGATCAAGGTCGAGCTGCCGGTGGACGCGCACCTGCCCCACGACTACGTACCGGGGGAGCGGCTGCGCCTGGAGATGTACCGGAAGCTCGCGGCGGTCAAGGACGAGGCCGAGCTCGCGGACATCGAGGCCGAGCTGCTCGACCGCTACGGCGCGCTGCCCGAGCCGGTGGCGAACCTGCTCGAGGTGGCCCGGCTGCGCACGGTCGGCCGGGCGGCCGGCATCGCCGACATCACCCTGCAGGGGAACCACGTGCGCTTCGGCCCGGTCACCCTGCGGGAGAGCCAGGCGCTGCGCCTGCACCGCCTCCACCCCAAGAGCATCGTCAAGGAGGCGCTCCGCACGATCCTCGTGCCGCGCCCCACGACGGCGGCGGTCGGTGGCCGGCCGCTGCGGGACCGTGAGGTGCTGGAGTGGGCGGGCGACGTGGTCCGCTCGGTCGTCATGGACAATGTCGGGGACGCGGCCCGGGTGGCCACCGCGACACGGCCCGCCCCCGCGACACGGCCCGCCCCCGCGGCGGCCCGACGATGAGAGGACGAGCAGTGACACGACGGCTTCGGCTCCGGGTGACGACGGCAGCGGTGGCGGTGACGGCCGCGGCGGCGCTCGGCGGGTGCGGCGCCCAGCACACCGCGGACACCGCCGCGATCGTCGACGGGCGGCGGATCACCCAGACCGAGGCGCAGGAGGCGGCGCAGCAGATCAACACGGCATTCCAGCCGCAGGAGCCGTTCACCCCCGCGAACGCGGTCAGCCTGCTCATCCGGGCGCCGTACATCCTCGACTTCGCCGCGGCGAACGGCAACCCGCAGTCGGAGTCCGCGGCCCGGGCCGCCATCCCGACCATCGAGGAGCCGGCCGAGTCGACGCTGCAGATCCTGCGCGCCGAGGCGGCGACGCAGACCCTCGACGACGCCGCCCGGGTCGAGCTCACCGAGACCTTCGCCGGCCTCGACGTCACCGTCAACCCGCGCTACGGCACCTTCGACCCGCAGCGGGCGCTGGTCCAGCTCACCCCGCCCGACTGGATCGCCCCGGCCCCCTGACGTGGGCCGGCTCGCGCTGCTGCTCACCACCCCCCGGGTCGCCCCGGGCCTGATGACGTATGCCGGGTGGCAGGCCGTGGCGTCCGCCTCCCGGCTGCTCGCGGCCGGCCCCGAGGAGCCGGTGGCGGTCGCGGTGGGCGACGCGGGCTTCGCGGTCGAGACCGCGCCGGCGGACGGGCCGCCCGACCTGGCCCGGCTGCTCGTGGAGGGGGCGCGGGAGGCGGAGGTGGTCTGGCTCGGCTCCGCGGACGGCGACCCCGGACTGACCGACGCGATCGCCAGCGAGGTCTCCCGGCTCGAGGACCCGCCCGAGGTGGAGGTCGTCGTGGGCTCCTGGGACGTGCCGGGCGCCCGGCTGCTGGACGTCGTCGCCGTGCTGGACCGGCTGCGGTCGCCGGGTGGCTGTCCCTGGGACGCCGAGCAGACCCACGTCAGCCTGGCGCCCTACCTGCTCGAGGAGGCGCACGAGGCGGTCGAGGCCATCGAGCGCGGCGACCGGGCGCACCTCGCCGAGGAGCTCGGTGACGTGCTGCTGCAGGTGGTGTTCCACGCGCGGGTGGCCGAGGAGGCCGGCGAGGACGGCTTCGACGTCGACGACGTCGCCGGGCGCCTCGTGGAGAAGCTGGTCCGCCGGCACCCGCACGTCTTCGCCGACGTGGCGGCGGAGACGGCGGAGGACGTGGAGCGCAACTGGGAGCACATCAAGGCCGACGAGCGCGCCGCTGCGGCCGCCGCGCCACCGTTTGCCACCGATAGGCACGAAACCGCGGCCGCCCCACCACCGTGTGCCACCAATAGGCACGAAGCTGCGGATGACGCCCCACCGTTTGCCACCAGTAGGCACGAAGCTGCGGCCGGGACGCCGGGCGGCGGGCTGCTTGACGGCATACCGGCGTCGTTGCCGGCCCTGCTGGCGGCGCAGAAGGTGCTCTCCCGGATCGAGCGGCGCGGTGGTGACCTGGCCGCCCTGTCCTCGACGTGGACCGGGTCGGTGGGGGAGGAGCTGTTGGCCATCGTGGCACGGGCTCGCGCGGAGGGCGTCTCCGCGGAGACCGAGCTCCGCGCCACGCTTCGCGAGCTGACCGCCCGCCCGCCCGCCGAGTGAGCGTGTCTGTCCGCCACGAGCCCTCGCCTCGACGTCGACGGAGCGCAACGCGCCGTTGTGAGCGAGTCAAAACGGCGAGTCGCACTCACTTTACTGGAGGTGCGGTCGTTCGAACGAGCAGTCCGAGGCGGTGGCCGTCAGACCAGGTGCGGGAGCGGCCAGCGCTCGCCGGTCGCGCTGTCGACCAGCGCGGCATGCTCCGCGACCCCGTGCAGCGGGAGCACGTCGAACGCGCCGGTCGTCAGGTCGCCGATCCGGGCGCGACGGACCCCGGTCGCGATGCTGCAGTGCGGGATCCACGCGTCCGGACGGTAGTGGTGGTGCAGGTCGGCGCCGGTGCCGAGCGCCGCCGCGACCACGGCCGCCTGACGCGCCAGCAGCGCCGCGCTCGCCGCGGGCATGAGGGCCGCCCGACGGCGGCGGAACAGGCCCACGGCGTCGAACCGCAGGGCCAGCGGCGGTCCCGGCGGCAGAGCCCCCATCGCCGCGTGGACGGCCGCGACGTCGAAAGTGCGGAGCACCGCGTAGGAGAGGTGCGGCACGTGGTGGCCGTGGGTGTGGGTGAGCGGGGTGTCCACGCCGTCGTAGGTCTCCAGCCGCGCCCACAGCTTGCGGACCGCCCGGTCGGTCACCGGGTCGAAGAGCAGGCAGACGGCAAGCGCCATGCCGTCATTCTGGCGACAGCGTGGCGGTGCACCTGCTCCGACCGCCGCCGGGTGCGTCGCTGGCGGCCCGGGGGGCGCGGGTCCGCACGGCCCTGAGGGCCGGGTTCGCAAGCCCTGAGGGCCGGGTTCGCAGGCCCGGAGAAGCTGGGTTAAGAGCGGCAAGGATGCCTTAGAACGTGTTTAAGAAGGGGCGGCGTGGCCGCGTGACTTGTGGTGCTGGTGTGGTCAGTGTGTGGGGATGGACTCTGCTTCCCGTTCCCGGTACCCGTCGGATCTGACCGATGCGCAGTGGGCGTTGATCGAGCCGAT
>DASQFD010000036.1:0-23580 GCA_035633255.1 Dermatophilaceae bacterium | reverse complement strand
GGCCGCGCCACCGCGCGCCCGACGTGGTCGAGCGCCGCCGCGAGCCCACCGTCGGCCGTCGGGTCGAACCAGGTGATCCGGGGGTCCGGGCGGAACCAGGACTCCTGCCGTCGGGCGAAGCGGCTCGTCGCCGCGACGGTGGCGGAGCGGGCCTCGGCACCGGTCATCGCCCCGTCGAGCTCGGCCAGCGCCTGCGCGTAGCCCAGCGCCCGGGAGGCGGTGCGGCCGCGGCGCAGCCCGAGGGCCTCCAGGGCACGGACCTCGCCGAGGAGCCCGACGCGCCACATCCGCTCGACGCGGGCGGTGATGCGGGCATCGAGGGCGGCACGGGGCGGCCGCAGCCCCACGACGACGGTGGGCCGGAGGAGCTCGCGCACCGGCAGGCTCGCCGAGAAGGGCCGGCCGGTGAGCTCGATGACCTCCAGCGCACGCACCACCCGGCGCACGTTGCGCGGCTCGATGCGCGCGGCGGCGACCGGGTCCCGGTCGGCCAGCACGGCATACACCGCCTCGGGGCCGCCCGCGGCGGCCGCCCGCTCCCAGCGGGCGCGCACCTCGGGGTCGGTGGGCGGGATGTCGAGGCGGTCCAGGGCGGCCCGGAGGTACAGGCCGGAGCCGCCGACGAGGACGGGGTGCCGCCCGCGCGCGGAGATGGCGTTCAGGTCGGCGCGGGCCGCGAGCTGGTATGCCGCGACGCTCGCCTCCGCGGTGACGTCGAGGACGTCGAGCTGGTGGTGCGGGATGCCGCGGCGCTCCGCGACGGTCAGCTTGGCGGTGCCGATGTCCATCCCCCGGTAGAGCTGGAAGGCGTCGGCGCCCACCACCTCACCGCCGAGCCGCTCGCAGATCCGCAGGGCGAGCTCGGACTTGCCGCTCGCGGTCGGGCCGACGACGGCGACGAGGACCGGGGGGTCGGCGTCCGGGCTCACCGGCCGGAGGCGGCCGCGGACTGCGCGTCGTCGTGGCGCTCGGACTCCACGTCCTCGTGCCGACCGGACTCCACGTCCTCGTGCCGCCCCGACTCCTCCCCCTCGGCGCCGTCATGGCCGAAGGGGTCGCGGTCGATCCCCGGCATCCAGGTGAGCCCCGGCACGCCCCAGCCCTCCTCCTGGACCGCCTTGCGCGCCTTGCGGGCCCAGCGACCGGAAAGGCGGTCGACGTAGAGGAAGCCGTTCAGGTGGTCGTACTCGTGCTGGAACATCCGGGCGAACCAGCCGGTGGCCTCGTGGGAGATCTCGCGGCCGTCGAGGTCCAGCCCGGTGAGGGTGGCGCGCTCGCCGCGGCGCAGCGGGAAGGACCTGCCGGGCACCGAGAGGCAGCCCTCGGACTCCTCCTGCGGGTCGGGGTCACCGGCGGGCGGCTTGGTCGCGACGACGAAGGGGTTGAGCACCACTCCGCGCGGCGGGATGCCGTCGTCGTTGGCCATCTGCCACGTGAAGATGCGCAGACCGACCCCGACCTGGGGCGCGGCCAGACCGACGCCGTGGGCGGCGTCCATCGTCTCGAACATGTCGGCGACCAGGGCACGGACCTCGTCGTCGATGACCTCGACGGGCGCGGCACGACGGTGCAGCACCGGCTCCCCGCTGATGACGACGGGACGGATGGCCATGCCCATGATTGTCTCAGAGTCGGCCGGGACGCCCCGCTCCGGCGGGGGACCGGCAACGCGAGTTCTCACTGAACCCTCGCGCCGAGGGCCCCCGGTAGGCCATGGTTGACCCGTCGGTGACGATGCCAGCCACCGGCCACCCCTCCCCCCCAGAGCAAGGAGACACCCATGGGCATGTTCGACAGCGCCAAGGAGAAGCTGACCGGCGGTCAGTCCGGCAGGGTCGAGGAGCTCAGCGACCAGGGCCTCGAGAAGGCCGGCGACCTGGCGGACGAGAAGACCGGCGGCAAGTTCGCCGGTCAGGTCGACCAGGGCCAGACGATGGCGGACGGCCACGTCGGCGACGACACCGCCGGCGCCTGAGCGCACGCAGACCCGAGGCCCCCGCACCGTGGAGGGTGTGGGGGCCTCGTCACGTCCCGAGACGACACGGAGCCGCCGGGCCGGCGGCCTCGGCGGTCACGGAGCGCGGGGCGCCGAGGGAGGGCATACCGAGGGAGACCGGCGGCTTGCCGGGGACCGGCGCGTCCTGCAGGGCGGCCCAGGCGTCGCCGCCGGCGGTGCGGCGCACGGCATACGGACCGCCGGTGAGCGCCGCGTCGGCGACCAGGTGGTGGGGGGCGCCGTAGGTCACGCCGACGAGGGCCAGGTCGCCGGGGCGGGGCCGCTCGGCGCCCTCCGGCACGGCGAGGTGCACGAGGCGGTTGTCCCGGGCCCGGCCGCTGAGCCGCGCGGTGACGCCGTCCTTGCGGCCCTCGCCGGGCGCGACGAGGACCTCGACGGTGCGGCCCTCGAGGCGGCGGTTCTCGGCCCAGGACACCGAGTCCTGCAGCGCGACGAGCCGCTCGAACCGCTCCTGGACGACCGCCTTGGGCAGCTGGTCGGCCAGGGTGGCGGCGGGGGTCCCCGGCCGGACGGAGTACTGGAACGTGAAGGCGCTGGCGAAGCGGGCCTGCTCGACGACGCGCAGGGTGTCCTGGAAGTCGGCCTCGGTCTCGCCGGGGAAGCCGACGATGATGTCCGTCGTGATGGCGGCGTCCGGCATGGCAGCGCGCACCCGCTCGAGGATCCCGAGGAACCTCTCGCTCCGGTAGCTGCGCCGCATCGCGCGCAGCACCCGGTCCGAGCCCGACTGCAGCGGCATGTGCAGGCTCGGCATGACGGTGGGGGTCTGCGCCATCGCCTCGATGACGTCCTCGGTGAAGGCGGCCGGGTGGGGGCTGGTGAACCGGACCCGCTCGAGCCCGTCGACGCGGCCACAGGCGCGCAGCAGCTTGCCGAAGGCGAGCCGGTCGCCGAACTCCACGCCGTAGGTGTTGACGTTCTGGCCGAGCAGCGTGACCTCGACGACGCCCTGCTCCACCAGGGCCTCGACCTCGGCGAGGACCTCCCCCGGCCGGCGGTCCTGCTCGGTGCCGCGCAGGCTCGGGACGATGCAGAAGGTGCAGGTGTTGTTGCAGCCCACCGAGATCGACACCCAGCCGGCGAACGCGGAGTCACGCCGGGTCGGCAACGTCGACGGGAAGGTCTCGAGGGACTCGAGGATCTCGACCTCGGCGCGCCGGTTGTGCCGGGACCGGTCGAGCAGCGCCGGAAGGCTGGCCAGGTTGTGCGTGCCGAAGACGACGTCGACCCACGGGGCGCGCGCCACGATGGCGGCCCGGTCCTTCTGGGCCAGGCAGCCGCCGACGGCGATCTGGAGGTCGGGGTTGGCGGTCTTGGCCGGGCGCAGCTGGCCGAGGTTGCCGTAGAGCTTGTTGTCCGCGTTCTCGCGCACGGCGCACGTGTTGAACACGACCACGTCGGCGACGGCGGGGCGCTCGGCGGCGGGCGCACTCGCCACGTCGACGTACCCAGCGGTCTCCAGGAGCCCGGCGATGCGCTCGCTGTCGTGGACGTTCATCTGGCATCCGTGGGTGCGCACGTCGTAGGTGCGAGGGCGGGTGGGGGTGCTCATGGCACCGACAAGGGTACGTCGCCCTCCCCGTCGAGTATGCCGGCCAGCCCAGCGGCGCTCCGGCCGCGGCCCTGCACTGCCCTGCACTGCGCGCCGCGGCCCCGGGGCCGACGCCTCGGTCAGTCGCGCTGGTGCTCCGGCGCCGCCGCCACCGCCTCACGGACCACGCGCAGGGTGACGTCCGCCGGGTATCCCTTGCGGGCCAGCATTGCCGCCAGCCGCCTGATCTGGACCGTGGCGTCGAGGCCATGCAGCCGGCGCAACCGCGTGTCGACCAGCTCGCGAGCCCGCTGCTCCTCGTCGGCGGGGTCGACCTCGTCGAGCGCTGCGCGGGCCACCTCGTCGTCGACGCCCTTGGTGCGCAGCTCGGCGGCGAGGGCCCGCCGGGCCAGCCCGCGGCCGGCCTGCCTGGACCGGACGAGCATCGCGGCATAGGCCTCGTCGTCGACCAGGCCGACCTCCTCCATCCGGTCGAGCACGTCGGTGGCGACGTCGTCCGGGCAGTGGCGCTTGCGCAGGGCCTGCTCGAGCTGGGCGCGGCTGCGCGGCGCCATGGTGAGCTGGCGCAGCACGATCTGCCGGGCCACGTCGTGGCGGTCCGGCTCGCGGCCTTGGTCGGCGGGATCCGGCGGCGGCCCTGTCGCCGCCGCCGGACCTCGCGAGGCCGCCGAACCTTCCGCCGCCGCTGCACGTCCCGACGCCGCCGGACCTCCCGACGCCGGAGGACCCGCGGACCCGGTGGCATCCCCGGTTGCCGGACGCGGCCGCCCGGGTCTCCGGTGGGACTGGGTCATGGCCGACCGGTCAGAACTCGACCGGGACCTCGGGGGCGTCGGCGGGCTGGTCCACCCGCGGCCCGACCCCGAGCTTCTCCTTGATCTTCTTCTCGATCTCGTCGGCGAGGTCGGGGTTGTCGCGCAGGAACGCCCGGGCGTTCTCCTTGCCCTGGCCGAGCTGGTCGCCCTCGTAGGTGTACCAGGCACCGGCCTTGCGGACGAAGCCGTGCTCGACGCCCATGTCGATGAGGCCGCCTTCGCGGGAGATGCCGTGGCCGTAGAGGATGTCGAACTCCGCCTGCTTGAACGGCGGGGAGACCTTGTTCTTGACGACCTTGACGCGGGTCCGGTTTCCGACCGCGTCGGTGCCGTCCTTGAGGGTCTCGATCCGCCGAACGTCCAGGCGCACCGAGGCGTAGAACTTCAGCGCCTTGCCACCGGTCGTGGTCTCAGGACTTCCGAACATAATTCCGATCTTCTCGCGCAGCTGGTTGATGAAGATCGCGGTGGTCCCGGTGTTGTTCAGCGCCCCGGTGATCTTGCGCAGCGCCTGGCTCATCAGCCGGGCCTGCAGGCCGACGTGGCTGTCCCCCATCTCGCCCTCGATCTCGGCGCGCGGCACCAGCGCCGCCACCGAGTCGATGACGATGATGTCGAGCGATCCGGAGCGGATGAGCATGTCCGCGATCTCGAGGGCCTGCTCCCCGGTGTCCGGCTGGCTCACCAGCAGGTTGTCGATGTCGACGCCGAGCTTCTGCGCGTACTCCGGGTCGAGGGCGTGCTCGGCGTCGATGAACGCCGCGATCCCCCCGGCCCGCTGCGCGCTGGCCACCGCGTGCAGAGCGACGGTGGTGTTGTGCGACAACACCCCGTTGGCAAGAAAGCTCTGGCTGCCTGGCACCATGACGTCGAAGGTGGGCTCCAGACCTGCGTCGGTGACGGAAACCACCTCCTCGTACGTGTAAGGCGCCTCGGCCAGGTGCTTGAGATGAGCCAGTGACCCGACCGCAGCTGGGGGGATCGTGTCCCGCTCTTCGGCCCACGCCACGATGCGCTGCAGTCTGGTCCTCGAGCAGGAGAGTTCGACGTCGGCACGGAACAGATCACCCGCGACCCGATCGAATCCGCGGTTCCCTCCGACGGCGTCCCGGAGGTCCTTGATCACGGCGCGCTGACGCGGCACGTTTTCGAACTTCGGGTCCATCGCCGACCGGCGGAAGTTGCGCTCGACCTGGGCGGCACGCCGGGCACTGCGGAAACCGACGGTCTCAAGGAAACGGTGCACGACGGACGGGTTGACGATCACGCTGTAGTAGTCCCGCTCGTAGGTGCTGTTCCATGTGGTCTGCAGCGTCGCCGGGATGCCGAGCCCGTACAGCATGAGCTGGACCTGCTCGGCCAGACCGAGGGAGGCCGTTCCCAAGCCGACAGTCGACGTGGGGTCGATCCAGCCGTCTCCCTCGAAGAGCGCAGAGAGAAAGGCCCGCTGCGCCTTTGCACCGGCGGTACGAACCCGATGCGGAACGGTCTTTGCACCGGCGTTGACGTAGGCCAGTCCGTAGTCATCGGCGAGCCGACGGCGCAGAGCGGTGTCGTAGACGATGTGCTCCTTGTCGTCGTAGTGGCGAACGGTGCAGCCGAACAGGGCCTCCGCGAGCGTCGTGAACTCAGCGGCGACCTCGGGGTCCCAGTTCGTGAACCGCACCTCGTGGCGAGCGTTGACGCCGAGGGTGCCCTCGGCGACGAGGTAGCCGAGGAACACCGCCTCGTCCTCACTGAGGCCGTCCCCCAGGGCTGCCTCCTCGGCGCCGAAGAGCGCCGAGACGACCACGTCGCCTGTCCGGATGTCACCAGCCCGGCGCCACACGATGGCGCCGCGCTCGGATAGGACTCGCAGCGGGTGGTTGTGAGTGAGCGTGATCGAGCGGCCCGAGCGGAGCTGGACCTTGCGCACTGGTTTGCGGTTGTTGTGGGTCAGCGCAGCGACCGGCTCAAGCTCGCCGTGCTCGTTGACGACTCGCATGCCGAGGTCGCGAACATCAGTTACCCGCGACGTGCACGTGGCCGGCTGCCCGCATCGGGCAAACACCTCCGCCACGGTCTCGAGCCCTTTGTCGGACCACACGTACGTGTCAGCGGTGAGGCACTTGCCGCTCGCCTCTGGTCCGTAGATCTCCACGACCCGGCCACGCGGGAGCCCGCCGATCCCGAGCGCGACGTCGAGCGCGATGGAACCGGTCGGGATCACCTCGATGGGCGGCCGGACGTCGTCACCGAGGCGCATGACCGCACCCTTGCCGTGCTGCTTCTCGATCTGCGCCATCACGACGCCGAGCGACTTCTGCTTGTCCGACTGCCCGTCGGATCGGACCGGACCGGCCATGCCACACCTGCTCTCTCGTTTGCTCCGGGGCGCGCCCACCGGCGACCTCCACCGCGCTGTCGGTCTCGTCGCGGGCTCGGGTCAGACGCTAGGTGCCCCTACCGACACCCGTCCGCGGCTGCCATCCGGCTGTGGACGAGGCGGCGCGGTTGGGACACCTGTGGACGACCCTAGGCCGAACACCTGTTCGACCGGGCACGACACGCCGCGCCACCACTCCCGGCCGTGGTGCAATTCCCCTCGTGTCCACCGGCTCCCCCAGCGACCGGTCCGCCACCGGACCCCGGTGGCGGCCGCGCTGGCGCGACCTCTGCCCCGGGCTGGTCACGCTGTCGACCTATCGCCGGGAGTGGCTCCGCCTCGACGCCCTCGCGGGGGTGACGGTCGCGGCATACGCCATCCCGCAGGTCATGGCCTACGCGCAGATCGCCGGCCTGCCGCCCGCTGTCGGCCTGGTCGCCGTGGTGGGCCCGGCCCTGGCCTACCTCGTCCTGGGCTCCTCGCGCCAGCTCTCCGTGGGACCGGAGTCCACCGTCGCCCTGATGACGGGGGCCGCGCTGGCCACCTCCGCCGGGAGCGGCACCGACCGGGCCACCCTCGCCGCCGCCTTCGCCGTCGCGGTGGGGGTGCTCTGCCTCCTCGGCTGGCTCGGTCGCCTCGGGTTCCTCGCCGAGCTGCTCTCGCGCCCCGTGCTCGTCGGCTACATGGCCGGCGTGGCGGCGCTGATGATCCTCAGCCAGATCGAGAAGATCACCGGCATCCCGGCCAGCGGCGACAGCCCCCCGGCCGAGCTCGTCGACGCGCTCCGCCACCTCGGCGAGGTCCACTGGCCCACCCTCACCCTCGCCACCGTCCTCCTCGTCGTCCTCCTCGTCGGCCAGCGCCTGGCACCACGGCTGCCGCACCCGCTGATCGTCGTGCTCCTGGGGGCGGCGGCGGTGTGGGCCCTCGACCTTCGCTCGGCCGGCGTGCCGACGGTGGGTGTCCTGCCGCGGACGCTGCCCACCCCGGCCCTCCCCGACGTGTCGATGTCCCAGGTGCTCTCCCTGGTCGTGCCGGCCCTCGGCATCGCGGTGGTCGGCTACTCCGACAACGTCCTGACCGCCCGTGCGTTCGCCTCGCGGCAGGGCGAGCGGATCGACGCCAACCAGGAGTTCCTCGCACTCGGCGTCTCCAACATGGCGTCCGGGCTCTTCTCCGGGATGCCGGTCAGCAGCAGCGGCAGCCGCACGGCGATCGCGGACAGCGTCGGCGGCCGCACCCAGGTCCTCTACCTCTTCACCGTGGCCACCGTCGTGGGCGCGGTCCTCTTCGCCGGGCCGCTCCTCGCGGCCTTCCCCCAGGCCGCGCTGGGGGCCCTGGTGGTCTATGCCGCCCTCCGGCTCGTCGAGGTCGGCGAGATCCGCCGGGTGGGGCGCTTCCGGCGCAGCGAGCTGCTCCTCCTCGTCACGACGACCGCCGGCGTGGTCGTCCTCGGGGCGCTGAACGGCATCCTGCTCGCGATCGTGCTATCCCTCGGCGACCTGCTGCGCCGGGTCGCGCGGCCGCACGACGGCATCCTCGGCTTCGTCCGCGGCCTGGCCGGGATGCACGACGTCGACGACTACCCCACGGCGCGCCAGGTGCCCGGCCTGGTCGTGTACCGCTACGACAGCCCGCTCTTCTTCGCCAACGCCGAGGACTTCCGCCGCCGCGCCACCGAGGCCGTCGACGACGCGTCGTACCCCGTCGAGTGGCTGCTGATCAACGCCGAGGCCAACGTCGAGGTCGACCTGACGAGCATGGACACCCTGTGCCAGCTCGTCGCGGAGATGAGCGCGCGTGGCGTCACCGTGGCGCTCGCGCGGGTCAAGCAGGACCTGCTCGCCGACCTGCGCGCCAGCGGCCTTGCCGAGCAGGTCGGCGAGGACCACATCTTCCCGACGCTGCCGACGGCGGTGGAGGCCTACCTCGAGTGGCACGAGGTGCGGCACGGCCGGCTGCACCCGTTCCGGGAGGCCTGAGGCCGCGGAGTGCGCGGGGCCTCACCAGCCCCAGGTGCCCGGCCCGCCCTTGAACGGACCGACGACGCGCGAGGTGACCCAGCCACCGTAGAAGCCACCCGGCTGTGGCTGCACCCGCTCACCGTCGACGAAGCACGCGTCGACCAGCGCGGGCATCACCGCGCACCACCCGGCGAGGCCCGCGAAGGCCGGCGTCGGTTCGGGGTACCACCACACCGCCCGGGGTGCGACGACCTCGTCGGCCAGCAGGTCGGCATACGCCGCCCTTCCCTTCCACTCGCACACGGTGGAGCCGGAGACGGGGCGCAACGCGCCCGGGGCGAAGGCCTCGCGCGGCAGGTAGTAGGTGGGCGGGTGGCTGGTCTCCAGCACCCGCTGCGCGACCTCCGACGCGGCGACGGTGCGGCCCCCCAGCACCACCTCGACGCGCGTCTCGACGCGCTCCAGGCGCGGGGGGCGCGGGTAGTCCCACACCGACTCCTGGCCGGGACCGGGCACCGCTCGCATGGGTCGCACCAGCGGAGGGTATGCCGGCCGGCTGGGAGTCGCGTGAGGGTCACCGCTGCCCGGCCTCGCCTCGCGGCCTCCGGACCGTGAGCGCCACCCGCCGGAGGCGGCGCTCACGACCGGAGCAGCCGCTCCAGGCGGCGGGAGGCGCCGACGACGCCCACGGCACCCAGCACGAGCAGGTAGGCCACGTGCCAGAGCAGGCCCCACCGGACCTCGCCGAGCATGAGCCCGCGCTCGAGCGCCACCCCGTGGTAGAGCGGCGTCGCCTGCACCAGCCCCTGCAGCGCCGGGGGGTAGGTGCCGAGGGGGAAGAACGTCGCCGAGAAGAGGAACATCGGCTGGATCGCCAGGGTGACGTAGTCGAGGTCGACCCACGAGCGCATGAACGTCGTGGCGAACATCCCGGCCGCCCCGAAGGCCAGCCCGATGAGGACGGCGGCTGGCAGCGCGAGCACCGCCCACGGCGAGAGCACCGTCCCGGCGAGCAGCGCGACGAGCAGGAAGGCCGCCGAGTAGAGCGCACCGCGGATCAGCGACCAGGTGATCTCACCGACCGCGACGTCGCGGCTCCCCAGCGGGGTGGCGAGCATGGCGTCGTAGAGCTTGGCGTACCTCAGCTTGAAGAAGACGTTGTAGGTGCTGTCCATGACCGCGCCGTTCATGGCCGACGCGGCGAGCAGCGCCGGCGCGACGAAGGCGGCGTAGGGCACCCGCCCCCCGCCCTCCGTCGGGACCGTCTGGACCAGCGCGCCGATCCCGACGCCGAGGGAGAACAGGTAGAGCACGGGCTCGGCGAAGCCGGTGACGAGCGCGACCCAGCCGTGGCGGAACGCCGTGACGTTGCGTTCGACGACCGCGCGCGCCAGCCCCGCACCGGCCGGGACGGGGAGGAGGCGCGCGGCACGACGGGCCGCCGCCGCCGCGGGGCGGCGGCGGACCCGGGTGCCGGGGCGGCTCACGGGACCAGCCGCCGGGTGAACGCCCGCAGGGCCAGCGCGCCGCCCACGGCGACGAACGCCACGAGCACCAGGGCGTGCCCCGCCGACGGCCAGGGCGGCAGGTCGCCCGTGGCGGCGCCGCGGCACAGCTCGACCCCGTGGAAGAGCGGGGTGGCCCACGCCACCGGACGCAACGGCGCCGGCAGCTGGTCGACGGGGAAGAAGGTGCCGGAGAAGAGCATGAGCGGGGTCATGACGAGGCGGAAGAGGATGTTGAAGCCGTCCTCGGTCTGCTGGCTGGCGGTGAAGGCGAAGATCGGCACGGTGAAGGCCATGCCGGTGAGCAGGCCGAACGGCAGGCACAGCCATGCCCACCACGAGGCGAAGCCGCCGAAGGCCGCCGCGACACCCGTGAAGATCGCCGTCGCCAGCCCGATCTGCGCCGCGACGACCGCGAGGTGGCCGGCCAGCAGCTCACCCACGCGGACCGGCGTGGCGAGCATGGCGGCATACATCTTGTTCCACTTGATGTAGGCGAAGACCTGCCACGTCGACTCCCCCATGGCCACCCACATCGCCTGGGTGGCGACGATCCCGGGGACGACGAAGCGCAGGTACGAGGTGCCGTCGATGCCGCCCGCCCGCTCGTCCACCAGGGTGCCCAGGCCCAGGCCCATGGCGAGCAAGAAGAGCACCGGCGAGAGGAACCGGGTGGCGACGCTGGCGCGCCAGGTCCGCCGGTAGACGACGAGGAAGTACTCCACGACACCAGCCACCGCGCGCCACCGGGACAACGGTGGACGGGGCCCGGGACCCAGCCGCGAGACCGGGTGGGACGGCGGTGGCCCGGGGCGCGGCACCTCGGCGCCGTGGGGAGCGGACGGGCTCATGACGCTCCGGCTCAGTCCGCGAGCGAGCGGCCGGTGAGGTGCAGGAAGACGTCCTCGAGCGTGGAGCGCCGCACCAGCGCGGACAGCGGCTCGACGCCCCGCGCGTGAGCGGTCGCCAAGGCCGCCTCCCCGTCGTCGGTGTAGAGCAGAAGGCGGTCCGGGAGCGCCTCGACCCGGTCGCCGATCCCGGTCACGGCGTCCACGTGCTGGCCGTGGTCGTCGGTGTCGAAGCGCAGCTCGAGGACCTCGCGCGTGGAGTACTCGTCGATGAGCGCCCGCGGGGAGCCCTCGGCGACGATCCGGCCACCGTCCAGGACGACGAGGCGGTCGCAGAGCTGCTCGGCCTCGTCCATGTAGTGCGTGGTGACGATCAGCGTCACGCCCTGCCGCTTGAGCCGGAACAGCCGGTCCCACAGCACGTGTCGGGCCTGCGGGTCCAGCCCCGTCGTCGGCTCGTCGAGGAGGAGCAGCTCGGGGTTGTTGACCAGCGACCTGGCAATCGTCAGCCGCCGCTTCATGCCGCCGGAGAGGGGCTCGACCTTCTCGGCCCGGCGGTCGGTGAGCTGCGCGAAGTCGAGCAGCTCGTCCACCCGCTCCTGCACCTCCGCGCGGCCCAGCCCGAAGTACCGCCCGTAGACGCGCAGGTTCTCCTCGACGGTGAGCTCGTCGTCCAGGTTGTCGCTCTGGGGGCAGCTGCCGAGCCGCGCCCGGATCGCCGGCCCGTCGGTCGCCGGGTCGAGACCGAAGATGCGCAGCTCCCCCGCGGACACCGGGGAGACGCAGCCGACCATCCGCATGGTCGAGGACTTCCCGGCGCCGTTCGGCCCGAGGAAGCCGAACGCCTCGCCGCGGCGCACCTCGACGTCGATGCCGTCCACGGCCGCGAAGTCACCGAAGCGCTTGGTCAGCCCGCGGGCGGAGAGCAGGACCTCGCCGCTCACCCGCGCGACGCCCGCCGAGCGGGGCGTCGACCGCGGCGCCGCGGCTCCGGGGTCGGTCACGGGTGCGGGCGCGGGGCGCGGTCACGGCCGAGGCGCCGGTCCTCCGGGACGTCCATGTCGTCACAGAGCGCCAGCCACACCTCCCGGGGCGGCACCCCCTGCTCCAGCGCCTCCAGCACGGTGCGGCCACCGACCTCGCGCAGGACGTGCGCGCGGGCCAGGGAGGGAGCGTAGGCCGCGCCGAACTCCTCCTCCATGAGGGTCCAGAACTGCCGAAGTCGCACGCCGCGATCCTCGCACGCGGGCCCCGGGCGCGGACCGCCGGAAGGGGACGCGACCAGCGGGCAGCGGACCGCCGGAAGGTGCGCGACCACCGGGCAGCCGACCGGCTGGCGCGACCACCGGCCAGCCGGCCGCCGCTCTCCGGCGGCCCTGTCGGTGCCGGGTGAGAAGGTGGGCACCTCATGGCTCCCGACGTCCTCGACCGCTTCTCCCCCGCGACGGCCGCGTGGTTCCGGGGGAGCTTCCGGGCGCCCACCGAGGCTCAGGTCGGCGCGTGGACGGCGATCAGCAGCGGCGGCCACGTGCTGGTCGTCGCCCCGACCGGGTCCGGCAAGACGCTCTCGGCCTTCCTCTGGGCGCTGGACCGCCTGGCCTCGACCCCGCCGCCGGAGGAGCGGCTGCAGCGGTGCCGCGTGCTCTACGTCTCGCCGATGAAGGCGCTGGCCGTCGACGTCGAGCGCAACCTGCGCAGCCCGCTCGTCGGCATCGGCCACGCGGCCGAGCGGCTGGGCCTGCCCCGCCCGGCGACGACCGTCTCGGTGCGGTCGGGGGACACCCCGACGGACCAGCGGCGGGCGTTCGCCCGCACGCCCACCGACGTCCTCATCACGACCCCCGAGTCCCTCTTCCTCCTCCTCACCTCGGCCGCGCGGGAGGCGCTCGCCGGGGTCGAGACCGTCATCCTCGACGAGATCCACGCCCTCGCGGGCACCAAGCGCGGAGCGCACCTCGCGCTCAGCCTCGAGCGGCTCGACGCCCTGCTGGCGCGGCCGGCGCAGCGAGTCGGGCTCTCCGCCACGGTCCGGCCGGTCGACGAGGTGGCGCGCTTCCTCGCCGGGGGCCGGCCGGTGGAGGTGGTCCAGCCGCCCTCGACCAAGGAGTGGGACCTCGACGTGGTCGTGCCCGTGCCCGACATGGCCGAGCTGGGCCAGCCCACCGGGGACCTGTCCGGCCCGGCGGCCGGCGCGGAGCAGCGCGCGTCGATCTGGCCGCACGTCGAGGAGCGCATCGTCGACCTGGTGGCCCAGCACCGGTCCACGCTCGTCTTCGCCAACAGCCGCCGGCTCGCCGAGCGGCTGACCACGCGGCTGAACGAGATCTGGGAGGAGCGCACCCTCGAGCAGGCGTCCGACGAGGGGAGCGGTCCGGGCGCGCCGGGCGCGCCGGGCGCATCGGGGGTACCGGGCGCATCGGGGGCACCGGCGGCGCTGAGCGCCAGGCAGCGGGCGGCCGCGGCCTCACCTCCCGCCTCCGTGCCGGGGCAGTCGGGGCAGTCCGCAGGGGCCCCGACGGTGCTCGCCCGCGCCCACCACGGGTCGGTGAGCAAGGAGCAGCGCGGTGAGATCGAGGAGGCCCTGAAGTCCGGGAGGCTGCCCGCGGTCGTGGCCACCAGCAGCCTCGAGCTGGGCATCGACATGGGTGCGGTGGACCTGGTGGTGCAGGTCGAGTCCCCCCCGTCGGTCGCCTCGGGGCTGCAGCGCGTGGGGCGAGCCGGCCACCAGGTCGGCGCGGTGAGCCGCGGGGTGCTCTTTCCCAAGTTCCGCGGGGACCTGGTGCAGACCGCCGTGGTCGTCGAGCGCATGCGCGCGGGCGACATCGAGGCCCTGCGGGTGCCCGCCAACCCCCTCGACGTGCTCGCCCAGCAGGTGGTCGCGATGTGCGCCCTGGACGACTGGACCGTCGAGGAGGTCCACGACCTGGCCCGGCGCGCGGCGCCCTTCACGACGCTGTCGCGGGCGGTGCTGGAGTCGGTGCTCGACATGCTGGCCGGCCGCTACCCGAGCGACGAGTTCGCCGAGCTGCGACCGCGCCTGGTGTGGGACCGGGTCGCCGACACCCTCACCGGTCGCCGTGGTGCCCAGCGGCTGGCCGTCACCAGCGGCGGCACCATCCCCGACCGTGGGCTGTATGCCGTCTTCCTCGCCTCCGGCGAGGGCCCCGGCCGTCGGGTGGGCGAGCTCGACGAGGAGATGGTCTACGAGTCGCGGGTCGGTGACCTGTTCACCCTCGGCACCTCGACGTGGCGGATCGAGGACATCACCCACGACCGGGTGCTCGTCACGCCGGCGCCCGGCCTGCCCGGGCGGCTCCCGTTCTGGAAGGGCGACTCGCTCGGCCGTCCCGCCGAGCTCGGGCGCGCGGTCGGCGCCTTCGTCCGCGAGGTGGCGGGGCTGCCCCCCGACGCGGCGCGCCAGCGGGTGCGCAGGGCGGGTCTGGACGAGTGGGCGACCGACAACCTCCTCGGCTACCTCACCGAGCAGCGAGAGGCGACCCGCCACCTGCCCGACGACCGCACCATCGTGGTCGAGCGGTTCCGCGACGAGCTCGGTGACTGGCGGGTGGCCATCCACTCCCCCTTCGGTGCCCACCTCCACGCCCCCTGGGCGCTCGCCGTGAGCGCGCGGATGCGCGAGCGCTTCGGCGTCGACGTCCAGGCCATGCACGCCGACGACGGCATCGTGCTGCGGCTGCCGGACCTGGAGCTCGACGCGTGGAGCGACGACGGCGGCGCCGGCACTCCGGGTGGCCCCGGGGGCGCGAGACCCGGTGCCGTCGGTCGCCAACGGGACTCCGGGGCGGTGCCCGAGCTGCTCGACCTCGTCACGCTCGACCCCGACGAGGTCTCCGGGATGGTCACCGAGGAGATCGGTGGCTCGGCCCTCTTCGCCGCCCGCTTCCGCGAGTGCGCGGCGCGGGCCCTGCTCCTGCCGCGCCGGCGCCCCGACCGGCGCCAGCCGCTGTGGCAGCAGCGGCAGCGCGCGGCCCAGCTCCTCGAGGTGGCGAGCCAGTACCCGACGTTCCCGATCGTCCTGGAGGCGGTGCGCGAGTGCGTCCAGGACGTCTTCGACGTGCCGGGCCTCGTCGACCTGATGCGCGACATCGCCGCCCGCCGGGTCACCCTCGTCGAGGTGGAGACGGCGCAGCCCTCGCCGTTCGCCCGCTCCCTCCTCTTCGGCTACGTCGCCTCCTTCCTCTACGAGGGGGACTCGCCCCTCGCCGAGCGCCGGGCCGCGGCCCTGTCCCTCGACCCCGGCCTCCTCGCCGAGCTGCTCGGCACCGGCGAGGGCCTGGCGCTGCGGGACCTGCTCGACGCGGAGCAGGTGGCGCGCACCCACGCCGAGCTGCAGCGGCTCACCCCCGAGCGCGCGGCCCGGGACGCCGAGGATGTCGCCGACCTCGTGCGGGCGCTCGGCCCGCTCACGACGCACGAGGTGGCGGAGCGCAGCGGTGACATCGCGCCCGCGCTGGTCGGCTCGTGGCTCGTCGACCTCGAGTCCGCCCGACGCCTCATCCGGGTGCACATCGCCGGGGAGGAGCGGTGGGCGGCGGTCGAGGACGCCGGTCGGCTGCGCGACGCACTGGGGTCCTCGCTGCCGGTCGGGGTGCCGGACGCCTTCCTCGAGCCGGTGCCGGACCCGCTCGGTGACCTCGTCGCCCGCTTCGCCCGCACCCGCGGCCCCTTCCGGACCACGGACGTGTCCACGCGCTTTGGCCTCGGTCCGGCGGTGGCGCACGCCGCACTCGCCCGGCTCCTCGGCGCCGGGCGGCTGGTCGAGGGCGAGCTGCTGCCGACCGGCGGCGGGGGGAGCGAGTTCTGCGACGCCGGGGTGCTGCGCCTGCTGCGGCGCCGGTCCCTGGCGTCCCTGCGTGCCGAGGTCGAGCCGGTCGACCCCCTGGACATGGCCCGCTTCCTGCCCGGGTGGCAGGGCGTCGGCGGCACGCTGCGCGGGCGCGACGGGCTGCTCCGAGCCGTCGAGCAGCTCAGCGGTGCGGTGCTTCCGGCCAGCGCGCTGGAGACCCTCGTCCTGCCCGCACGGGTGGTCGGCTACTCCCCAGCCCTGCTCGACGAGCTCACCAGTGCCGGGGAGGTGCTGTGGCAGGGGCACGGTGCCCTCGCCGGTGACGACGGCTGGGTCTCCCTCCACCTCGCCGACTCCGCCTCCCTCACCCTCAGCCCGCCGACCGACCCGCCGGGAGGCGAGCTGGCCGAGGAGGTCCTCGCCGCCCTGGAGCGCGGCGGGGCGTTCTTCTTCCGGGCCCTGTCGGACGCGGTCGGCAGCACGGACGACGCGGCGCTGACCGAGGCCCTGTGGGACCTCGTGTGGTCCGGTCGGCTCACCGGCGACACCCTGGCGCCGCTGCGCGCCCGCCTCGCCGGGGGTCGGACGGCCCACCGGCGGGTGCGACCAACCGCCCGCACGAGCCGGTATGCCGGTCGGCGCGGCCCGCTGGGGGCGCTCGGCGGCGCGCCGCGGCGGCCCGCGCTGCCGGTGCGCTCGGGGCCGCTGGAGGCGGCGGGCCGGTGGTCCCTGCTGCCGCCGGCCGAGACCGACCCGACCGTGCGGGCGTATGCCGCCGCGGAGCTCCTGCTCGACCGCTACGGGGTGCTCACGCGCGGCTCGGTCGTGGCCGAGGACGTCCCCGGCGGCTTCGCCGCGGTCTACCGCGTGCTCGCCGCGGCCGAGGAGGCCGGCCGGGTCCGCCGTGGGTACTTCGTCGAGTCGCTCGGAGCCTCGCAGTTCGGCACCACGGGTGCCGTCGACCGGCTGCGCGGGAGCGGGCGCCCGGCCGGCGTGGAGGACGGGTCCGGGCGCGGCGAGGGGCCCGCGCTGGTGCTGGCCGCCAGCGACCCGGCCAACCCCTACGGCGCGGCCCTGCCGTGGCCCGGCCGCGGCGACGCAGCGGTTTCCGGTGACGCCCCCGCCGGGGAGCCGACCGGTGGCCGGCGGGGCCACCAACCGGGCCGCAAGGCCGGAGCCGTGGTCGTGCTGGCGGACGGGGCCCTGGTGCTCTACGTCGAGCGCGGCGGCCGCACCCTGCTCTCGTGGCCGGCGCCCGAGCACGCCCTCCGGGCCGCCGCCGACGCCTTGGCCCTCGCCGTGCGCGACGGGGCCCTGGGCCGGTTGACCGTCGAGCGGACGGACGGCGACCCGGTGCTCGGCTCGGCGCACCCGCTGGCGCTGGCCCTGGAGGCGGCCGGCTTCCATGCCACGCCACGTGGGCTGCGCATCCGCCGGTGAGCGGGCCCCTGCCGGTGAGCGGGCCCTGCCGGTGAGCGGGCCCCTGCCGGTGTCCGGCCCGGCGCCACCGCACGCGGCCGGGCCGACCCCGTCCAAACCTCCCGGGCCGTGCCGTGCCCGAGGGTGACACCGTCTTCCGCACGGCGGCCCGGCTGCACGCCGCCCTGGCCGGCGCTCCGCTGGTGCTGAGCGACCTGCGCTGGCCGAGCCTGGCGACCGCCGACCTGGTGGCCGCCACCACCACTGAGGTCGTTCCCCGCGGCAAGCACATTCTCCAGCGCCTGGACCGCGGCCTCACCCTCCACTCACACCTGCGCATGGAGGGCCAGTGGCGGGTCGCCCGGCCCGGCCCGGAGACCTCCCGCCTGCTGCGGCGCGCCGACCTGCGCGCCGCCGTCGGCACGGCGGTGTGGACGGCCGCCGGCCTGCGGCTGGGCATGCTCGACCTCGTCCCCACCGCTCGGGAGGGGGACCTCGTCGGCCACCTCGGCCCCGACGTGCTGGGGCCCGACTGGGACGCCGCGGCGGCGACCGCCGCGGTCACGGCATACCCGCGCACGGTCGGCGAGGCGCTCCTGGACCAGCGCACGCTGGCCGGGGTGGGCACCTACTGGGCCAGCGAGGGCCTCTTCCTCGAGCGCGTCCTGCCTTGGACGCCCGCTGCGCAGGTGCCGCCGGAGGGGGCGGAGCGGGTCGTCGAGCGGATCCACCGGCTCATGACCGTCGCGAAGGACAGCGCGGTGCAGTCGAGCACCGGGAGTCACCGGGCCGGGGAGACCTCCTACGTGCACGGGCGGTCCGGGCGGCCGTGCCGGCGCTGCGGCGACACCGTCAGGGTCGCGCTGCTCGGCGCCGAGCCGCGCGCGCGCACGATGTTCAGCTGCCCGACGTGCCAGGGTGGCTGGGCTCCGACCGACGACCGGGGGCCCCAGCGACCCCTCGGCTCGGGAAGGGCGCCGACGTCGGGCCGGCAGCGGGACGGCGGGAGAGGCGGCGCGGGAGCAGGCGCGGGGTTCAGGCCGCGCACCGGCTGAGGCGAGGGCGAGATAGCGGGTCGGAGGCGATCAGGCCGCGCACCGGCTGACGCGAGGGCGCGTGTCGGGCGGAGGGGGATCAGGCGGCGGAGGCGGAGACGACCGAGTCGGCGGCCGCCATGGACAGCGGCAGGGGGGCCGAGACCACCTCGGCGCTCGCCACCCGCTCGCTGACGTCGCCGAGCACCGAGCTGAGCGGCACGCCCAGCGCGCCGCACACCGAGGCCAGCAGCTCGGACGAGGCCTCCTTGGCGCCGCGCTCGATCTCGCTGAGGTAGCCCAGGGACACCGACGCCGCGGCGGAGACCTCGCGCAGGGTGCGCCCCTGGGTGCGGCGGTGCTCGCGGAGCACCTCGCCGAGCTCCTCTCGAAGCAGGACCATGGCGCCTCCTTCCGGGCGTTGCGGGCGGCCACTGGCCACCACCGTACCCCGCGGAGCATGGTTCGCGCCGTGGTGGCGTGCGCGTCGGCGGCGCGCCCGGGGGTGATCCGACGGGCACCACCGCGAGCACGCGGGCAGGCAGGACGAGGCCGCGGGGACCGAGGTCGTCACCGCGGAGGGCGGGCGCGAGGACTCCCGGGGGGCTGCGCCAGAACGGTGAGCAGGAGGTCGAGCGCCACCCCCACGGTGGCCCGACGGATGGCGACCCGGTCACCGGTCAGCGCGAGGAGCCGGTGCCCCGACCGGTCGCCGGCGTCCACCGCGACGTGCACCGTGCCGACCGGCTGGCCGTCCGAGCGCTCAGGACCCGCGACCCCCGTCGTGGCGACGCCCACGTCGGCACGCAGGATGTCGCGGGCACCGGCGGCCATCGCCCGGGCGACGGCCTCGTCCACCGCGCCCCGCTCGCGGAGCAGGTCCAGGTCCACGCCCAGCACCGCCGCCTTGACCGCGGTCGCGTAGGCGACCACACCGCCGCGCACCACCGAGGAGGCGCCCGGCACGTCGGTGAGGGCCCCGCACACCAACCCACCGGTGAGCGACTCGGCCGTCGCGACGGTCAGGCCGAGCTCGCGCAGCCGGGCCACGACCGCCGCGGCGGTGGCGGTCACCTCCGGTCGCGGCCGGCCGGTGGCGTGGCCGGTGCCGTCCGGCGGGCCGCCCGGCGGGCCCGCTTCATCGCCGCACGCTCGCTGGTGCGCCGGAGCCGGAGGGCCGCAAAGACGTAGTCGACGCCGGTCACGACGGTGACCAGCACGGCCAGCGTCAGCAGGGAGGCCGCCAGCGCGTCCCAGAGCTCCGGCTGGGGCAGTGCGAAGCGGGGCATGACGTAGAAGCCGATCGCGACCGCCTGCAGCAGGGTCTTGAGCTTGCCACCACGGCCGGCGGCCATGACCCCGTGCCGGATCACGACGAACCGGACGGCGGTCACGCCCCAGTCGCGCACCAGCACCAGCGCGGTGACCCACCACCACACCTCGCCGATCGCCGACAGCCCGACCAGGGCCATGGTGACGAGCGCCTTGTCGGCGATCGGGTCGACGATCTTGCCGAAGTCCGTGACCAGGCCCCGACTGCGCGCCAGGTCACCATCGATGCGGTCGGTCACCATCGCGACCGTGAAGCAGCCGAGGGCGGCCCACCGGTAGCCGGCGCTGGTGCCGGAGTCCACGAGCAGCAGCCAGCCGAAGACCGGCACCAGCAGGAGGCGCAGCACGGTCAGCGCGTTGGCGATGTTCCAGGCGCTCGCCTGGTGGGCCACCGCACGGCCGGTGCTCGGCGCCCCCGTCACACCGGCACCGCCCGCAGGTCCACGCCCTCACTCGCGACGACCCGGGCACGGACCACCTCACCCGGCTCGCGCCGAACCCTCCGGCTCGCGCTGCCCCCCGGGGCCGCGGGCCCCGCCCCCGAGCCGGCGGCCGGGCGCGCCGGCTCGAGCACGGTGACGCCGTCCACCTCCGGCCCCTGGTGCTCGGCGTTGCCGACCACCTCGCCGACCCCCTCGCCGTCTCCCTCCTCGCCGTCTCCCACCTGGTCGATCAGCACGTGCACGACCTGCCCGAGGCGCTCCGCAGCGCGCTGGGCGGTGAGCTCCTCGACGAGGTCGGTGAGCCGGGCGACCCGCTCGGCGACCACCGGCGCCGGCAGGGCCCCGTCGAGGCCCGCGGCCTCGGTGCCCTCCTCGGCGGAGTAGCCGAAGACGCCCACCACGTCCAGGCGCGCCGCCACGAGGAACCGCTCGAGCTCCTCGACGTCCGCCTCGCTCTCCCCGGGGAACCCGACGATGACATTGCTCCGCACCCCCGCGTCCGGTGCCCGGTCACGGACGGCCGCGAGCAGCTCGAGGAACGGCTCGGTGCCGCCGAAGCGCCGCATCCGCCGCAGCAGGCCGGGCGCCGCATGCTGGAAGGACAGGTCGAACCACGGCATCACCGGCTCCACCGAGGCCATGGTGTCCAGCAGCCCCGGCCGCACCTCCGCCGGCTGGAGGTAGGACACGCGCACCCGCTCGACCCCCTGGACCTCGGCGAGCTCGGGCAGCAGCCGCTCCAGCGCCGCGAGGTCGCCGAGGTCCTTGCCGTAGGACGTGGAGTTCTCGCTGACCAGGAGCAGCTCGCGCACCCCCTCCGCGGCCAGCCATCGCGCCTCGGCCAGCACCTCCTCGGGCGCCCGCGACACGAAGGACCCCCGGAAGGCCGGGATGGCGCAGAAGGAGCAGCGGCGGTCACAGCCGCTGGCGATCTTCAACGGTGCCCACGGCCGCCCGTCCAGCCGGACGCGGGGCGCCGACCCGAGCCCCGGGACCGCCACGTCCGCGGCGGCGGCGGGCCGCCGGGTCGGGGCCAGCGGGAGCAGCCGCCGGCGGTCGCGCGGCACGTGGGACCGCGGAGGGCTCCCCGCGAGCACGGCGCGCAGGTGTGCGGAGAGGTCGGCGTAGCTGTCGAAGCCGAGGACCGCGTCCGCCTCGGGCAGCTCCTCGGCGAGGGTGCGACCGTACCGCTCGGCCAGGCAGCCGACCGCGACGACGGCGCGCGTGCGCCCCGTCCCCTTCAGGTCGGCGGCCTGCAGGACGACGTCGATCGAGTCCTTCTTCGCCTGCTCGACGAACCCGCACGTGTTGACCACCGCCACGTCGGCCGAGGCGGGGTCCTCGACGAGCCGCCAGCCGTCGCCGGCGAGGCGACCCGCCAGCTCCTCGGAGTCGACCTCGTTGCGCGTGCAGCCCAGCGTCACCAGCGCCACCGCGCGGCTGCTCGCCGGGGCCGTCATGCGCTCCACTGTAGAGGTCGGCCGGAGCCACCCGGGGCTACGCTGCGACGATGCCGACCACCACCGCCGACCGCATCGCGGACGTCCTTCGCCGGGCCCCCGTCCTCGACGGTCACAACGACCTCGCGTGGGAGCTCCGCGAGCTGGTCGGCTACGACCTCGACGCCCTCGACGTCGGCGTCCGCGGCACCCGCACGCACACCGACCTGCCGCGGCTGCGGGAGGGTGGCGTGGGTGCGCAGTTCTGGTCCGTCTTCGTGCCCGCCGACCTGAGCGGCGAGGCCGCGGTCGCCGCCACGCTCGAGCAGGTCGACGCCGTGCGCACCATGACCAGCCGGTATGCCGGTCAGCTCGCTCCCGCGGCCACCGCCGCCGACGTGCGCGCCGTCATGGCCGAGGGGCGGATCGCCGCCCTGATGGGCGCGGAGGGCGGCCACTCGATCGCCTGCTCCCTCGGGGTGCTGCGGATGCTCGCCGCCCTGGGCGTCGGCTACCTCACCCTGACCCACAACGACAACGTCCCGTGGGCCGACTCGGCGACCGACGAGCCGGTGCTCGGCGGCCTGTCGGCCTTCGGCCGCGAGGTCGTGCGTGAGATGAACCGGCTCGGGATGCTCGTCGACCTCTCCCACGTCTCGGCCGGCACCATGCGGGACGCGCTCGCCACGACGAGCGCCCCCGTCCTCTTCTCCCACTCCTCCGCCCTCGCGGTGTGCGACCACCCGCGCAACGTCCCGGACGACGTCCTCGAGCACCTTCCCGGCAACGGCGGCGTCTGCATGGTGACCTTCGTCCCGAAGTTCGTCTCGCCCCGGGTGCGGGAGTGGGACCGCCGGGCGTCGGCCGCCGCGGAGGGCGGCGGTGTGCGCCGGGGCGACCACACGGCATACACGGCCTTCCTCGACACCTACCGCGGCGCCCACCCCCAGCCGCGGAGCACGCTCGGGCACGTCGTGGCGCACGTGGAGCACGTCCGGGAGGTGGCGGGGGTGGCGCACGTCGGGCTGGGCGGTGACTACGACGGGGTGGACTCCCTGCCGGAGGGCCTGGAGGACGTCACCGGCTACCCTCGCCTGCTCGCCGCGCTGGCCGACCGCGGCTGGTCCGACGAGGACCTCATGGCGCTCACCTCGGGCAACGTGCTGCGCGTGCTGACCGACGCCGAGGCCGTCGCCCGTGACCTGTCGGCGCGCCGGGGGCCGAGCCTGGCCCGCATCGAGGACCTGGACGGCCCGGGCATCTCCCGGTGAGCCGGTCCTCCGCACCGGCGGGGGGTCAGCCGCGCGACCGCAGCACCGTCAGGGCGACCAGGCGCGAGATGACCATGGCGACGTACATGACCCCGCCGAGCTGCTCGACGGTGACGACGGCGCGCGCGTGCGGCTTGATGGCGAGCACGTCGGAGAGGCCGACGCTGGTCAGGTTGGCGCCGGAGAAGTAGATGAGCTCGAGGAAGGTCCGCTGCCCCTCCCCGCTCGCGGCGGTGAAGGAGCCGGGCCAGATCTCCTGGATCATCAGGTAGAGGTAGGCGAAGGCGAACAGCAGCACGGTGAAGGCCGCCCCGACGGCGAAGAGCTCGTCCTTGGTCACCCAGTAGTCCTCGAACATGTACCGCACCAGCGCGTAGGCCGTGTAGAAGTAGAAGGCGGCCAGGGCGCCGTGCGCGTATGCCGCCAGGACCGGTCCGGCGTTCTGGTCCACCGTGATCCAGGCCTCCAGGACCACGGCCGGCGCCATGAGCAGCAGGGAGAGCCACGTCATCGCCGGGGTGCTGCGGACGGTGACCACCGCGGCGCTCAGGGCGACGACGCTCATGATCGAGATGACGACCCGGCCGTACTCACGCTCCTCGACGAAAGGGATGAGGAGGATCGCGAGGATCTGGACCCCGAGGAGGATGGCGGAGGGCTGCTTGCGCACCAGCGCCTGGTAGCGCTGCATCCGGGTGGGCTGCAGCGCCCGGAGGTCCTCGTCGTAGGTGCCCATGACCATGCAGGACACCTTAGGCCGGTCGCCGTC
>DASQFD010000035.1:0-3093 GCA_035633255.1 Dermatophilaceae bacterium | reverse complement strand
GCGGCGGCCGGCGCCGGGGCGCCCACGGCGAGCGCCGCGACCCCGGCGCCCGCGGCCCAGGCCGGCCCTTCCAGCAGCGTCACGGTGGACCCGGCGTGGTTGGTCCGCTCCCAGCGGGCGCGCACGCGGGGCGGGAGTGCCGACGCGGCACGGGAGACCGCCAGCGCCACCGCCCCTGCCACCACCCCTGCCACCGCCACTGCCGCCACCCCTGCCGCCACCCCTGCGGCCACGACGGCCCCGGTGGCCCCGGTCGTCACGGTGTCCGGACGCGCCGTCACGGCTCGGGCACCGGCGGGTAGGCCGCCGTCGCCCCCTCGTCGAGGCCGTAGTGCCCCACCCCGCCGTCACGCTGCTGCACCAGCGCCCAGGCGACGCTGACCCGGCCCATGGGGATCGAGCCGTCGTCCACGGTGGAGAGGACCGCGGCAGTGGCGTCGTCCCCGCGGGCGACCCGGACCACCGACGCGGCGTCCGCGGCGCCGGCCACCCCGACGTCGGACACGAGCACGGCACCACGGGAGGCGGCGTCGACCTCGGCGGAGAGCTCGGCGTAGCGGGTGGCGACGCCGGTGCTCCGCTCGGCGTCCCCCTCGGTCACCAAACCCGCCACGACGACCCCGAAGTCCGCCTGCGCGGTGTCCCGGTCGTCACGCTCCACGAGTCCCGCGTCGGCGAGCTCGGTCAGCACCGCGTCGGCCTCCGGCCCGCCCGTCCTCGTGGCCGCGTTGCGGGTCAGGGCGGCGGCGAGCACGCGGTCGAGCGGCTCGGCGTCCGACCCCCCCGCAGCCAGGCCCGCCTCCCGGGCGAGCCGGTCGGCCAGCGCGGCGTGCTCGCGCTGCGCTGCCGCGTCGGCCGTGGTCCAGGCCTCGGTCACGGCGGTCGTCGAGGCCACCGTGGCGCCGGAGTCCCGCAGCACGCGCTCGGTGTCGCGGATGACGGCGGCGTCGGCGGAGGGCAGGGTGAGCACCGCGACGCTCGAGCCCTTGAGGTTCTCGGAGACCAGCTGCGGTGCCACCTCGGCGGTGAAGGAGTCCCGGGCGGAGGTGCCCTTGTCCGCCGCGTCGAGCTCGGCCCGCAGGTCCGCCTTGTCCTGCCGGAGCTGGGTGACCTCGGAGGTGAGGGTGTCCCCGATCGACTCCTTCAGGGGCCCCGCACCGAGGACGATCCCGACCGCGAGGGCGAGGAAGATCGAGACGATGGAGACCAGGTGGTAGCGGAAGTCGATCACGTGAACACCCCCCCGACGAAGGACCACAGGTCGTCCAGCTGAGCCGCCAGGACCTGCAGCAGCGCCCGCCCTCCGGGCGTGGCCCAGAGGGCGACGCCGAGCGCCAGCAGGCCCACGAGCAGCATGAGGACGAGGGAGAGGCCCGAGATCCGTGAGCGGTAGAGCCGGCTCACCCCCTTGGCGTCGACGAGCTTGCCGCCGACGCGCAGCCGGGTGAGGAACGTGCTGGCCATCCCGGCCCGGCCCTTGTCGAGGAACTCGATCAGGGTGGCGTGGGTGCCGACGGCGACGATCAGCGAGGCGCCCTTGTCGTCGGCGAGCAGCATGGCGACGTCCTCGCTGGTCCCCGTGGCCGGGAAGACGACGGGCTCCACGCCGAGGGCCTGGACGCGCTCCAGACCCGGGGCCCGACCGTCGCGGTAGGCGTGGACGACGACCTCGGCGCCGGAGGTGAGGGCCGCGTCCGAGACCGAGTCCATGTCGCCGACGATGAGGTCCGGGCGGTGCCTGGCCTCGATGAGCGCGTCCGCGCCCCCGTCCACCCCGATCAGGACCGGGCGGTACTCACGGATGTAGTGCCGGAGGATCTGCAGGTCATCCTTGTAGTGGTAGCCCCGGACGACGATGAGCGCGTGCCGGCCCTCGAGCGTGGTCGTGATGTCCGGGACGCCGACCCCGTCGAGCAGCAGGTCGCGCTCCGCCTTGAGGTACTCCATGGTGTTGGCGGCGAACGCCTCGAGCTGCCCGGCCACGCCGGCGCGCGCCTCGGCCATGGCCGCGCCGACCGACGCCTCGTCCTGGCGGGTGCCGGTCGCCACCACCGTGTCCCCGGAGAAGAGGCGGTCACCGTCGACGCGCACCGGGGTGCCCTCGGCGAGGGACATCACGCCGGCGCCCGCGTGGTCGAGCAGCGGGATGCCGGCGGCGAGGAGGATCTCCGGCCCGAGGTTGGGGTAGCGCCCGCTGATCGACGCGGCGGCGTTGACCACGGCGGACGGGCGGCATGCGACGAGTGCCTCCGCGCCGACGCGGTCGATGTCGACGTGGTCGATGACCGCCACGTCCCCCGGCCGCAGCCGCTTGGTCAGGTCCTTGGTCCGCGGGTCGACGCGGGCCCGGCCCTCCGCCCCGCCGGGCACGGGGCCACGGTCGCGGCGGGAGGGCAGGCGAATGGGCATCCCGTCCATCGTGCCACGTCAGCGACCCGGTTCCCGGGCGGCCCGGCGGTGCTGCCCGGTCCGCGCGAGGAGGTCCTCGGCGTGCCGCCGTGCCGCCGGCGTCTCGGTGCCGGCCATCATCCGGGCGAGCTCGGTGACCCGGCCCTCGCCCGTCACCTCGCGCACGCCGCTGCGGGTCACCGCACCGTCGTCGGACTTCGCGACGACGAGGTGGCGGTCGGCGTGCGCGGCGACCTGCGCCAGGTGGGTCACGACGACCACCTGGGCGTGCGTGGCCAGGGCCGCCAGGCGGGCGCCGACGTCGAGGGCTGCCCGCCCGCCCACCCCGGCGTCCACCTCGTCGAAGACGAACGTCGGGACCGCGGCCCGCCCGGTGCCCGCTGCCCGCCCGGTGCCCCCGGGCGACCCGGCGCCCCCGGGCGGCCCGGCGCCCCCGGGTGGCCCGCTGCCCCCGGCCGCCAGCTCGAGGGCGAGCATCACCCGGGACAGCTCGCCCCCGGAGGCGGCGCGGGTCACGCTCCGGGCCGCGGTCCCCGGGTTGGCGGCGAGCCCGATCTCCACGTCGTCGGCCCCGTCCGGCCCGAACCGCCCGCTGGGGCTGACCGTCACGGTGATCACGGCGGTGCCCATGGCCAGGTGGCTCAGCTCCGCGGTGACGGCGGCGGCCAGCGCGCCCGCGGCCCG
>DASQFD010000034.1:0-57714 GCA_035633255.1 Dermatophilaceae bacterium | reverse complement strand
ATCGGCTCGATCAACGCCCACTGCGCATCGGTCAGATCCGACGGGTACCGGGAACGGGAAGCAGAGTCCATCCCCACACACTGACCACACCAGCACCACAAGTCACGCGGCCACGCCGCCCCTTCTTAAACACGTTCTGAGCGCCGGTGGCTACCGGCGCCGGCACCGCATCGGTTGGCGGGGGTACGGCTGGATGCCTGCTGCAAGCCGGCTGCGAAACCCGCGTTCGCGGCCGCCGCCGACACGGCGGTGCACTGTGAATGGCGCGGACACCGCCGGGGTAGCCACGGCCCATGACGCCGCAGCTCGCAGTGGTGACGGGGGCGTCGAGCGGCATCGGCCTGGCGCTGGCGCGCGAGCTCGGGGGTCGGGGCTGCGACCTCGTCGTGTGCGCCGAGGACGACGCGACGCAGATGGCCGCGGCTGAGCTCGAGGCGCTCGGGGCGGCCGCGATCGCGGTGCAGGCCGATCTCGCCACCCGGCGCAGCGTCGAGGAGCTCGTCGCCACGGTCCGCGGGCTCGGGCGACCCGTCGACGTCCTGGCGCTCAACGCCGGCATCGGCGTGGCCGGCCCGTTCGTCGACACCCCGCTCGAGGACGACCTGCGCCTGCTGGGCCTCAACATCTCCTCCACCGTGCACATCGCCAAGGAGCTGCTCCCCGCCATGGTGGAGCGCGGCGAGGGCCGCCTGCTCGTCACCTCGTCGGTCGCCGCCGTCCAGCCCGGTCCGTGGTACGCCACGTATGCCGCGTCCAAGGCCTTCCTCCTCTCCTTCGCCGAGGCGCTGCGCCACGAGCTCGACGAGACCGGCGAGACCGTGACCGCCCTCATGCCAGGTCCGACCGAGACGGACTCCTTCCGCCGCGCCGGCATGGAGGGGACCGTGGTCAAGGAGGACGTCGCCAAGGACGACCCCGCGGACGTCGCCCGGGACGCGGTCAAGGCGCTGCTCGCCGGCGACGACCACGTCGTCGCCGGGTCGGTGAAGAACAAGGTCCAGGCCGCCTCCAAGGGCCTGCCGGAGAAGGTCAAGGCGAGCATGCACGCGGCGATGACCAGGCAGAAGGACTGAGCGGCGACCGCCGCTTCAGCCCAGCAGCTCGGCGGCGTACCGCCAGTCGGTCAGCCCCGCGAGGGCGGACGGGTCGCCGCCGAACCACGCGGCATACCGGAGGGCCATCCCGGCCACGCACACGTCGGAGAAAGGCACCGTCCGCGACGGGTTGAGTCCGCCGTCCCGGCCCACCTCTCGCTGCAGGATCAGGGCGACGGTAAGCCGGGCCGCCGGGTTGGTGGGCGGTAGCCGGAGCGCGCGGAGCTCGAGGAGGGTGTAGTGGCTGCAGGTCCACTTCGGCGCGTAGAAGCCACGGCCCCAGTGGCCGTCCGGTCCGCGGGCGGCGAGCAGCGCGGCCCCCTGCCCCTCCGTGGCGATCCGCGCGGCCAGCTCGGGTCGCTGCTGGCCGAGCAGGTCGGCTCGCGTCGCGTGCTCGACGGCGACGCCACCGGAGAGCGCCAGTCCACCACCGGGCAGTGCGGCACGGCCCGATGCTGGGCGGAGCGGGCAGGATGAGCCCATGACCGACGCCGCCGACCCGTCCTCCGCCGCGGACGACCCGCAGGGCGCCGTGGAGGACCGGCCGCCTGCCCTCCCGTCGCCTGCTCTGCTCCGCCTCGCCGCGGCCCACGGCATCGGCACCGACTACTGGGACTGGCAGGGCCGGCACGTGCCGGTCACGGCGCAGAGCCTGCGCGCGGTCCTGCGGGCGCTGGACGTCCCGGCCGGCACCGACGAGGAGGTGACGGCGTCCCTGGCCGAGGCGGAGGTGGCCCCGTGGCGGCGGACCCTCCCGCCCACGGTGGTCTGCCGGGAGGGCTGGACGCCGCGCGTCTTCGTGCACGTGCCGCACGGCACGGGGGTCACGCTCACGGTGGAGCTGGAGGACGGCTCCACCCGGGAGGCTCGGCAGGTGGACCGCTGGGTGCCGCCGCGCCCCGTGGGCGGGCCGCTCGTCGGCGAGGCCACCTTCGAGCTGCCCGGCGACCTGCCCACCGGGTGGCACACCCTCCACGCCGCGACCGACGTCCCCGCGCCCGACCCGGCGACGACCACGGCCACCCTCGTCGTCACCCCCCGGCGCCTCGACCTCCCCGGGCCGCTCGCGGCCGGCCGGCTCACCGGGCTGATGACCCAGCTCTACCAGGTGCGCTCGGCGGACTCCTGGGGCGTCGGGGACCTCGGTGACCTGCGCACCCTCTCCGCGTGGGCGGCCGAGGAGCTCGGCGCGGAGTTCGTGCTCGTCAACCCGCTCCACGCCGCCGAGCCGGTGCAGCCGATGGAGCCCTCGCCCTACCTGCCGACCACGCGGCGCTTCGCGAACCCGATCTACCTGCGGGTCGGCGACGTGCCCGAGCTGGCCGCCGCCGACGCGCGCACCCGGGCCGAGGTCGCGCGCCTGGCCGCCGAGGCCGCCGCCCTCAACGACGCCCCCACCATCGACCGGGACGCCGCCTGGTCCCTCAAGCGCCGCGCGCTGGAGCTGGCTCACGGCGTGCCCCTGGACCCCGAGCGGGAGGCGGCGTACACGGCATACCGGTCCCGGCAGGGGGAGGGGCTCGTGCGGTTCGCGACCTGGTGCGCCCTCGCCGACCGGCACGGCCTGCCGTGGCAGGAGTGGCCGGCGGAGCTGCGCGACCCCGAGTCGGCGGCGGTGGTGTCCTTCCGGGAGGCCGAGGCGGACCTGGTCGACCTGCACTCGTGGCTGCAGTGGCTCCTGGAGGACCAGCGCGGCGCGGTCCACCACGCCGTGAAGGCCGCCGGCATGGAGCTGGGCGTCGTGCACGACCTCGCCGTGGGCGTGTCCCCGCGTGGGGCCGACGCGTGGGGCCTCCCGCACGCCCTCGCGCGTGGGGTCACCGTCGGCGCGCCGCCGGACCAGTTCAACCAGCTCGGCCAGGACTGGAGCCAGCCGCCGTGGCGCCCGGACCGGCTGGCGGAGCTCGGCTACGCGCCGTTCCGCGACATGGTGCGCAGCGCGCTGCGCGACTCCGGGGGGCTGCGGGTCGACCACGTCATCGGCCTCTTCCGGCTCTGGTGGGTTCCCGCGGGCATGTCCCCCGCCGGCGGCGCCTACGTCCACTACGACCACGAGGCGCTTCTCGGCATCCTCGTCCTCGAGGCCGAGCGGGCCGGGGCCGTCGTCATCGGCGAGGACCTCGGGGTGGTCCAGCCGGAGGCGCGCGACTACCTCCTCGAGCGGGGGGTGCTCGGCACGAGCATCCTGTGGTTCGAGTCCGAGGACGGCCGGCCGCTGCCGCCGGAGCAGTACCGCCGGCTGTGCCTGGCGTCGGTGACCACCCACGACCTGCCCCCGACGGCCGGCTACCTCGAGCTGGAGCACGTGTCCATCCGCGAGCGGCTCGGGCTGCTCACCCGCCCGGTGGCGGAGGAGCGGGCCGCCGAGCTCGAGTCCATCGACGGGGTGCGGCAGGCGTTGGTCCGGCGCGGGCTGCTCGACCCGCGGGCCGGGCCGGAGTCGATGACGGTGGCGCTGCACGCCTGGCTCTCGCTCACGCCCAGCCGGATGCTCGG
This sequence comes from Dermatophilaceae bacterium, assembly GCA_035633255.1. Lineage (GTDB taxonomy): Bacteria > Actinomycetota > Actinomycetes > Actinomycetales > Dermatophilaceae > DASQFD01. The sequence continues at coordinate 54,124 of DASQFD010000034.1, read as the reverse complement.
CATGGCGCTCGCCGACCTGGTCGGCGACCGGCGGGCGGTCAACCAGCCGGGCACCGAGGACGAGTACCCCAACTGGCGGGTCCCGCTGGCCGGCGCGGACGGGCGCCCGCTGTCGCTGGAGCGGGCGATGGGGGAGGACCTCGCGCCCCGGATCGCCGAGGCCCTGCGCGGCCGGACGGGCAGGGAGGGCCGCGAGGGCTAGGAGCGCCCGGAGCGCCAGGAGCGCCCGGAGCGCCAGGAGCGCCCGGCGGTCGCGTCCCGACCACCGCGGGGGTATGCCGTGCCGTCGGCGCCCAGCGCGGCGAACCGGTCCGCGAGGGGTCGCCACCAACGGCGCAGGTCGGGCCCGAGCGCGCCGACGGCCTCGACCAGGGCCCGGCGCTCGGGCTCCGCCGCCGCGGCACCGAGCCAGCCGGCGAAGACCTCCACCGTCGCCTCGGGGTGGAACTGCACGCCCCACGCCACCGGCCCGAAGCGGGCGGCCTGGACGCTCCCGTCGGGGGCCGTCGCCAGCCGGACCGCCCCCTCCGGGAGCCGGGTCACGACGTCGTCGTTGTGGTGCAGCGCGAGCACCGGTCCGCCGGCCACGGCCGGGTCGCCGGTCCTCCCGAGCAGCGGGTCGGCCGCCCCGTCGGCGGTCAGGCGCAGCGGCACCGGGCCGATCGTCCGGCCGGAGGGGTTGCGGCGCACCTCCCCGCCGAGGGCGAGCGCGGCGAGCTGGTGGCCGAGGCACACGCCGAGGAGCGGCACGCCGCACCGCAGCGCGTCGCGGACCAGGGCCCGGGTGGCCGGGAGCCAGGGGTGGTCGGCGTCGTCGGCCGCCCCCATGGTGCCGCCCAGGACGACCACGCCAGCCGGGGCCGCGCGCGTCGCCGGGTCGAGGGCGTCGGTGAGCCGCTGGGGCACCGGGTCACCCAGGTCGCCCCGCCGGACGTCGAGCCGGAGGCCGGCGTCGGCCCACCAGGTGCCCAGCAGCCCGAGGGGCACCGCCTCCTCGTGCTGGACGACGAGCACGCGAGGTGCCCGAGGGGGCGAGCCGGTCGCGGGCGTCTCAGCCACGGACCTCGGCGCCGTGGCGGCGGGCGGCGTCGCTGATCCGGTGGGCCAGCTCGACGTCGAGCTGGGTCAGCCCGCCCGCGTCGTGCGTCGTCAGGGCCCACGAGGTCCGCCGCCACCGGATGTCGATGTCGGGGTGGTGGTTCATCTGCTCGGCCTCGTCGGCGACCTCGACCACGATGCGGATCGCCGCCGGGAAGTCCGGCGCCTCCAGCGTCGCGACCAGCTCCTCGCCCCGGCGGGCCCAGCCCGGCAGGTCCCCCAGCTGGCGGTCGATCTCCTCGTCGGTCAGTCGGCGGCTCATGGCACCACCGTCGCGGAAAGACCGGCCCGGCGTCCAGCCGGCATCGGTCCGGCGCCAGGCGGCGTGGGGCCGGGCGTGGGACCCGCGGGTCGAGTCAGAGGGCCTCGGAGACGGACGCGGGGCCGATCAGGTCCTCCGGGGCGCCGTCGCCGTCCACCGGCCTGACGGCCACCGGCTCGACCTCGTGCGCCACCAGCTCGCCACGCTCGATCTCCTCCGCCCAGTGGCACGCGACCCGGTGGTCCCCCGGCACGCCCTCCAGGGCCACGGTGCGCAGCTCGGGCCGCTCGTCGTCGCAGCGGGTGGGCTGGCGCCACGGGCAGCGGGTGTGGAAGCGGCAGCCGCTCGGGGGGTTCGACGGGGAGGGCAGGTCACCGGTGAGGAGGATCTGCTCCCGGCGGTCCTCGACGAGGGGGTCGGGCACGGGGACGGCGGACATCAGCGCCCGGGTGTAGGGGTGCAGCGGCCGGGCGTAGAGGGCGTCGGCGTCGGCCTCCTCGGCGAGCGCCCCGAGGTACATCACCGCGATCCGGTCGCTGATGTGCCGCACCACCGCGAGGTCGTGCGCGATCACGAGGTAGGTCAGCCCGAGCTCCTTCTGGAGGTCCTCCAGGAGGTTGATCACCTGGGCCTGCACCGAGACGTCGAGGGCGCTGACCGGCTCGTCGGCGACGATGAGCTGGGGGTCGACCGAGAGCGCGCGCGCGATGCCGATCCGCTGGCGCTGACCGCCGGAGAACTCGTGCGGGTACTTCCGCAGGGACGACGCCGGCAGGCCCACGGCCGAGAGCAGCTCGCGCAGCCGCGGCCCGGCCTCCCTGGCGTCCCGGACGATGCCGTGCGCCTTCATGCCCTCGACGAGGAGGGACTCCACGGACTGCCGCGGGTCCAGGCTCGAGAGCGGGTCCTGGAAGACCATCTGCAGGTCCTTGCGCTGGCGGCGCAGCTCCTCCCCCTGCAGGGCCGCGATGTCCACCCCGCCGAAGGCCACGGACCCGGCGGTGATCGGCTCCAGGGCGAGGATGGCCCGCCCGAGCGTCGACTTGCCACAGCCCGACTCGCCCACCAGCCCAAAGGTCTCGCCCCGCCGGATCTGCAGGTCCACCCCGTCGACGGCGTAGACGTAGCCGATCGTCGTGTCGAAGATCACCCCGCGCTTGATCGGGAAGTGAACCTTGAGCCCGCGGACGTCCAGGAGGACGTCGTGGGCGGCGGCCCCCGACGTGCTCGCCTGACCCGCGGGGTATGCCGTGCCCGCGCTCACCGGGGCACCGCGCCGGGGTCCGTGGCGCCGCCGGCCGGTCCGTCGACCGGCGGCCCGGCATCGAGGTCGACTGGGTTGTGGCACCGCAGGGCCCGCCCGAAGTGCTCCTCCAGTGCCGGGCTGACCTGCGTGCAGACCTCGAGCCGGTTGGGGCAGCGGGGCGCGAACGAGCACGCCGACGTCCACGGGAGGTTGTCGGAGACCGACCCGGGGATCGGCGTCAGGCGCTCACCGCGGGGGGCGTCGAGCCGGGGGATGGAGTCCAGGAGCCCGACGGTGTAAGGGTGGCGCGGCCGGGCGAAGAGCTCGTGGCGCTCGCCCCGCTCGACGATCCGCCCGCCGTACAGCACGTTGACCTCGTCGCAGAGACCGGCGACGACGCCGAGGTCGTGCGTGATCATCATCAGCGCGGTGCCGGTGTCCTGCACGAGGTCCTTGAGCAGGGCCAGGATCTGCGCCTGGATCGTCACGTCGAGGGCGGTGGTGGGCTCGTCGGCGATGAGCAGGCGGGGCGCACAGGCCAGCGCGATGGCGATGAGCGCGCGCTGGCGCATCCCACCGGACAGCTGGTGCGGGTAGTCCTTGAGCCGCCGGTCCGGGTCCGGGATGCCGACCCGGTCCAGCAGGTCGCGGGCCACCGGGGTGGCCGCCTTGCGCGACATGCCCCGGTGCCGCTCGAGCACCTCGGTCACCTGCCGGCCGACGGGGACCACCGGGTTCAGCGAGGACAGGGGGTCCTGGAACACCATGGCGATGTCGCGCCCTCGGCGGTCCCGCATCTCGGACGGGGACAGGCCGAGCAGGTCGGTGCCGTCGAAGCGGACCGTGCCGGTCACCCGGTTGCCGCGCGCCGGGAGCAGCCCCATGATCGCCAGCGAGGTCACGGACTTGCCGCACCCGGACTCCCCGACGAGCCCGACGGTCTGGCCGGCACGGACGTCGAAGTCCACGCCGTCCACGGCCAGGAACGACTCCTCGCCACGGGTGCCGAAGGTGACCGTGAGGTCGCGCACGGAGAGCAGGGGCTCCTCGCCTCCGATGGCGGGGCGGGTGGTGCTGGGCGCGGGGGTCGTGGTCACGGCGCTCACCTCCGGCTCTTGGGGTCGAGCGCCTCGCGCAGTGACTCCCCCATGAGGGTGAAGCCGAGCGCCACGACGATGATGCACGAGGCGGGCCAGATCGCCAGGCTGGGGTGGTCGCCGATGTACTCCTGCGCCTTGCCCAGCATCTGGCCCCACTCGGGCTGCCGGTCGTCGGGGTTGCCCAGGCCCAGGAAGGACAGTGCCGCGGCGTCGATGATGGCCCCGGCGATGACCAGCGTGGCCTGGACGATGACGGGTCCCAGGGAGTTGGGCAGCATGTGGCGGAACACCACCGCGCTGCGGCGCACCCCGAGGGCGCGGGCCGCGAGGACGTGGTCGCTGGAGCGCTGGGCGAGCATCGTCCCGCGGAGCAGCCGGGCGAAGATCGGCACGTTCACCACGGCGATCGCGATGATCACCGTCCACTGGCTCGGGCGGGTGGCCAGCGCCGAGATCGACACCGCCAGCAGGAGCGAGGGGATCGCGAGCATGACGTCCACCGCCCGCATCACGGTCGCGTCCACCCCGCCGGCGAGCGCCCCGGCCAGGGTGCCGAGCACCAGCCCCCCGAGCAGGCCGCCGAGCGTCGCGGTGACCCCGACGAGAAGCGTCTGGCGGCTGCCGACGATCAGCCGGGACAGCACGTCGCGGCCCACCCAGTCCCCGCCGAGCGGGAAGCCGGGCTGGGCCGCCGGGATGGGGTTGGTCTGGGGGCGCACCTGGTCCAGGAGCAGGCGCTCGGTGGGGTCGTGGGGCGCCAGCAGGGGCGCGAAGACCGCGAGCAGGACGAAGAGGACGGTGATGGTCAGCCCGAGCAGGAAGACCGGGTCGCGGCGCAGCCGGCGCCACGCGCTCGCGATGAGGCTGACGCCGGGGGACTCCTCGACGCGGCCGGCCTCGGCCACCGCGACGCGCCCGGACGGTGGCCCACCGCCGACCGGGCCGGGCCCGCCAGCGGTCGATGCGAGGTCGTCGATCCGCTGGCGGCGGCGACGGGCGTAGGGGGTGTCGAGGGGTCCGGGCACGGGAGGGCTCACCTCGCCCGCACGCGCGGGTCGATGACCGCGTAGGCGATGTCGACGAGGAGGTTGACGCCGACGAAGATCACGGCGGAACCGAGGATGAGGACCTGCAGCACGGAGTAGTCACGGTTCGTGAACGCGTCGGCGAGGGCCTGCCCGATGCCACCCCAGGAGAACACGCGCTCGGTGAGCACCGCGCCGGACAGCAGCAGCCCCACCTGGAGCCCGATCGTCGTCACGACCGGCAGCAGGGCGTTGCGGAGCACGTGGCGGCCACGGATCACGCGGTCGGTCAGCCCCTTGGACTCCGCGGTGCGGACGTAGTCCTCGTCGAGCACCTCGAGGACGCTCGCCCGGGTGATGCGGAAGATCACGGCGAAGGGGATGGTGCCCAGCGCGACGGCCGGCAGCACGAGGTGTCGGATCGCGTCCCAGGCCGCGTCCCACTCCCGGGTGAGGATCCCGTCGAGGACGAAGAAGCCGGTGACCCGGGTGGCGTCGACGTCCCCGCTCTGCCGGCCCGAGACCGGCAGCCAGCCCAGCCGGATCGCGAAGATGTACTTGAGCAGGAAGGCGAGGAAGAACACCGGGACCGCGACGCCGACGAGCGAGCCGATGATGGAGAGGTTGTCGAACCAGGTCGCGCGCCGGCGCGCCGCGACGTACCCCAGCGGGATCCCGAGGGCGATCGCGAGCACGATGGCGACGCTGCTCAGCTCGATCGTCGCCGGGAGCCGGGCGAGGAAGACGTCGAAGGCGTCGGTTCCCGGGAGGACGGCCGTCGAGGCGCCGAAGTCCCCCCGGACGGCGCGCGTCACGAAGCGCCAGTACTGGACGTAGACCGGCTCGTCGAGCCCGAGCGCCCTGGTCAGCCGCTCTCGGGACTCGGGGGTGGCCCGGTCGCCGAGGATCGCCGACACCGTGCCGCCGGGCAGGGAGCGCAGCCAGAGGAACAGCAGCAGCGAGAGCACGACGACGACCCCGACGAGCTGGAGCACCCGCCGCACGACGAACCTCAGCACCGCACCCTCCTCGCTCGCGGCCGGTGGCCGCCCCGGCTTCCCGGGGCGGCCACCGGCCTTCGGGTCAGCTGTGCGTCAGCGGACCCGCTCGGTCACTTGCCGGACACCGTGACGGTGTTGAACTCCTCGGCGGTGAGCGGGCTGGGCACCAGTCCCTTGACCTCGGCGCTCACCGCGAGCGCGGGCGGGGAGTGGCTGATGGCCAGACCGGGGAGGTAGTCCTCCATGATCTGCTGGTTGATCCGCTCGTACTCCGTGTTCCGCGCCTTCTCGTCGACCGTCGCGTCCGCCTTGGCCAGGTCGTCGGCGAGCTGCTTGCCGAACGTCTGCGCCTTGGTGTGGAAGTCGTTGGACTCGTAGTTGCCGAAGAACGTCCCGATGAAGTTGTCGGCGGAGTTGTAGTCGCCGGTCCAGCCCAACAGCCACGCGTCGAAGAGGCCGTTGTCGACCCCGTCGAGGTAGCCACCGTTCCACGGCTTGGTGACCACGTTGACCTTGATCCCGACCGCCTCGAGGTCGGAGCGCAGCGCCTCGTGGATCTTCTGCGGGTCGGGCATGTACGGCCGGCTGACCTCCGAGGGGTAGGCGAAGGTCAGCGTCATGCCCTCCGCCCCGGCCTCCTTGAGCAGCGCCTTGGCCCTCGCCGGGTCGTACGCGGTGGGCTTGAGCGAGGTGTTGTAGCCGGAGACCGTCTCCGGCATGAACTGCGTCGCGACGCTCGCGCCCTCGGGCAGCTGGGTCTTGACCAGCTGGTCACGGTTGAGCGCGGCGTAGAGCGCCTGGCGGACCTTGGCGTCCTTCAGCTTCGCGTTCTTCTCCGGGTTCAGCCCCACGTAGAGGATGTTGAACGCCGGGCGCACGGCGACCGTGTTGCCCTCGCCCTCCAGGCCCTTCCAGTCCACCGGGTTGGGCAGGTCGTAGGCGTCGATGCTCTTCGCCTTCAGCTCCTGCCGGCGGGTGCTCTCGTCGGGGATGATCTTGAAGACGACCTTGGCGTTCTTCGCCTTCTCGCCCCAGTAGTCCTCGTTGCGCACGATGGTGACGGTCTTGTTCGCCTCGTCGTACTTCTCCAGCTTGTAGGGCCCGGTCCCGACGGGGGCCTTCGCGTAGGCGGGGTAGGTGAAGCCCTCACCCGCCTTCTTGACGTTGTTCGCGTCCCCCGCCGTGAGTGCCTTCGGCGACTGCATGGAGAAGGCGTCCAGGGCCAGGGCCACCGGGAACTTCGACGTCGGCCGGCTGATGCTCAGCACGACGGTCGACGCGTCCTTGGCCTCGCAGCCCTGGTAGAGCGCGTTCGCGGCGTCGCTCTTGAACGCGCCCATGGTGTAGGCCCAGTACTCCGCGGGCCCCGCCGCGGCCACCTCGTTCTGGTCGAACATCCGCTCGAAGTTGCTGCACACGGCCGCCGCGTCGAACGCCTCGCCGTCGGTGAACTTCACCCCGGTGCGCAGCTTGAACGTCCACGACTTGCCGTCGGCGGACGGCTCCCAGCTCTCCGCCAGGCTGGGGATCGGGTCCGCGGTGCCCGGCTTGATGCCGACCAGGCCCTCCATCAGCTGGCGGGTGACCCGGAAGGTCTCACCGTCCGAGGCGTAGAACGGGTCGAAGACCTCGGGGGCTCCGGCGGCGCCGAAGGTGAAGGTGGAGTTGGTGTCCGTCGCCCCGGTGGCCTCGCTCGAGCCCTCCTCGCGCTCGGACTGCGCGCAGGCGCTCAGGGCCAGCGCCACCGTGGTCAGCGCCACGACCGGCGTCAGGCGCCGCTTGGACCTCGTTGTCATGCGTTCTCCTCCTGTGCCGCCACGGCCGCCGCGGCTCCTAGTGGCCGCGCCGACGCGTGTGCTGGTGGTGCGGGGAGCGGCGGCCGCCCCCCGCGGTGCGCCGACGATAGCGACAAACGGCCGCGTAGGCTCGTCTGGGCGGGATCGTCACCGAAGCGAGACCCGCGACGAGGAGACGGCGAAGGAGGCGGCATGCTGCAGGACGCGGTGACCGACGTGGTGGCGGCGGCGATCGTCGACGACCTCGAGCGGCCCACCCGGCTGCTGGCGGCGCGCCGCACCGAGCCGGCGCACCTCTCCGGCGGGTGGGAGCTGCCCGGCGGCAAGGTGGACGCCGGTGAGGAGCCGGTGGCGGCCCTGCGCCGGGAGCTCCTCGAGGAGCTCGGGGTGGGGGTCGAGGTCGGCGACGTGGTGCCCGGTCCGCTCGAGGGCGGCCGCTGGCCGCTCGGGACGGGCTACGTGGCCACGGTCCTGATGGCCCGTGTCACCGAGGGCGAGCCGGCTCCCCTGGTGGAGCACGACGAGCTGCGCTGGGTGAGCGGCGAGGAGCCGTATGCCGTGCCCTGGCTGGCCGCGGACCTGCCGGTCATCGAGGCGGTCGTCGCGCGTTTTCGCCGGGGGGGCGACTCCTGAGACACTGGAAGGCATGCCTCACTCCCGACGCGACGATCTCCGCAACGTCGCCATCGTCGCGCACGTCGACCACGGCAAGACGACCCTGGTCGACAAGATGCTCTGGGAGGCCGGCGCCTTCGGGCCGCACGCCCACGTCCAGGAGCGCGCGATGGACAGCGGTGACCTGGAGCGCGAGAAGGGCATCACCATCCTCGCCAAGAACACCGCCATCCGGTATGCCGGCAAGGCGGCGGTGGACCTCGGCCTCCCCGGCGGGGTGACGATCAACATCATCGACACCCCGGGCCACGCCGACTTCGGCGGCGAGGTCGAGCGCGGCCTCTCGATGGTGGACGGCGTGGTCCTGCTCGTCGACGCGAGCGAGGGTCCGCTCCCGCAGACCCGCTTCGTGCTCCGCAAGGCGCTCGAGGCGCGCCTGCCCGTCGTCCTGTGCGTCAACAAGGTCGACCGCCCCGACGCCCGCATCGGCGAGGTCGTCGACGAGGTCTACGAGCTGTTCCTGGACCTCGACGCCACCGAGGACCAGATCGAGTTCCCGATCGTCTACGCCAGCGCCAAGGCGGGCCGCGCCACCCTCGAGCGCCCCGAGAACGGCTCGCTGCCCGCGGAGGAGGGCCTGGAGGCGCTGTTCTCCACCATCCTGAGGACGGTGCCGGCACCGGCATACGAGGAGGGCGCGCCGCTGCAGGCGCACGTCACCAACCTGGACGCGTCCAACTTCCTCGGCCGGCTGGCCCTCCTGCGGGTGCACAACGGCACCATGCGCAAGGGCCAGCAGGTGGCGTGGTGCCGCCGCGACGGCAGCGTGCAGCGGGTCAAGCTGACCGAGCTGCTCATCACCGAGGCGCTGGACCGCCGCCCGCTCGGCCCGGACGAGCACGCCGGGCCGGGCGACATCGTCGCCGTCGCGGGCATCGCCGAGATCACCATCGGGGAGACGCTCGCCGACGTCGACGACCCCCGCCCGCTTCCCCTCATCACCGTCGACGAGCCGGCGATCTCGATGACCATCGGCACCAACACCTCGCCGCTCGCCGGCCGGGTCAAGGGGGCGAAGGTCACCGCCCGCCTGGTCAAGGACCGCCTCGACCGCGAGCTCGTCGGCAACGTCTCCATGCGGGTGCTGCCCACGGAGCGGCCGGACACCTGGGAGGTCCAGGGGCGCGGTGAGCTGGCGCTCGCGATCCTCGTCGAGCAGATGCGGCGGGAGGGCTACGAGCTGACCGTCGGCAAGCCGCAGGTCGTCACCCGCACCGTCGAGGGCAAGGTCCACGAGCCGGTCGAGCGGCTCACCATCGACGCCCCCGAGGAGTACCTCGGCGCCATCACCCAGGTGCTCGCCGCCCGGAAGGGCCGGATGGAGCAGATGACCAACCACGGGACCGGCTGGGTGCGGATGGAGTTCCTGGTGCCGTCGCGGGGGCTCATCGGCTTCCGGACCCTGTTCCTCACCGAGACGCGCGGCACCGGCATCGCGCACCACGTCTTCGAGGGCTACGAGCCGTGGGTCGGGGAGATCAGCACCCGCATCACCGGCTCGCTGGTCGCCGACCGCACCGGCGCCGCCACGAGCTACGCCATGTTCAACCTCCAGGAGCGCGGGTCGCTGTTCATCCCGCCCACCACGGAGGTGTACGAGGGGATGGTGGTCGGGGAGAACTCCCGGGCCGACGACATGGACGTCAACATCACCAAGGAGAAGAAGCTCACCAACGTGAGGTCCTCCACGGCCGACGTGCTCGAGCGGCTCGCCCCGCCGCGGACGCTGAGCCTGGAGCAGAGCCTGGAGTTCTGCCGTGAGGACGAGTGCTGCGAGGTGACCCCCGAGGCGGTGCGCATCCGCAAGGTCGAGCTCGACTCGACCCTGCGCGCCCGCGCCGCGGCCCGGGTCCGCCGCAGCGCCGCCCCGTGACGCGGCGCGGCCCCCGCCGGCCGCTCCCGATGGTCCTGGCGGCGGCGACCCTCCTCGCCGGGACGGCCGCGTGCTCCGGAGGCGGCGAGCCGGCGGAGGAGTCCACCCGGGTCGCGGCGGAGGCCCGCACCGAGACGGCCGGCGGCACCGTCGCCGCCCTCTCGCTGGGGCCGGTGCTCGCCTGGGACCCCCAGCGCATCGGCTCGCGCGACGACCTGGCCTTCGCCGGGCGGGTGTTCGCCCGCACGCTGACCGCCTACGCGCCGAGCACCGAGCCCGCGGAGCAGTCCCGCCTCGTCGGGGACCTCGCCACCGACACCGGCCGACCCAGCGGCGACCTGAGGCAGTGGTCCTTCACCCTGCGGGACGGGGTCGCGTGGGAGGACGGGAGCCCGGTCACCTGCGAGGACGTCCGCTACGGCATCTCCCGGACGTTCGCCACGGACGCCATCACCGGCGGCTCCACGGACGCCCTCGCCGTCCTCGCCATCCCCAAGCAGCCGGACGGCCGCAGCGCGTATGCCGGTCCGTACGCCACCGGCAAGGCGGCCGAGGCCGGCCGGGCGGCCTTCGAGCGGGCCGTCCGGTGCACCGGGCGGACGATCGTCCTCACCCTCGCGTCCCCGGTCGCGGACTTCGGCGCGATGGTCTCGCTGCCCGCCTTCGGGCCGTACAAGAAGGACCGGGACCGGGGCGCGGACGGCGCCTACGACGTCCTCTCCACCGGCCCCTACCGGCTGGAGGAGCCGTGGCAGGCGTCCAAGGGGGGCACGTGGGTGCGCAACCCCGCGTGGCGGGCCGAGAGCGACCCGATCCGCAAGGCCTACCCGGACGCCATCCGCCACGAGGAGGGCCGGGAGACCCAGTGGATCGCCTCCCAGCTCATGGGCGACGGCGAGGCCGGCCGGCGCTCGGTCTCGCTCAGCTCCGCACCTCCGGCCATCCAGCAGCAGGTCATGGCCGCCGAGGCGCTGCGCCAGCGCTCGGTCAACCCGCTCACCGGGCTCGTCGACTACGTCGTGCCCAACGTCTCGAGCGCCGTCTTCGCGAGGCCGCAGGCGCGGGTGGCGCTGGCCGCGGCGACCAACCGCACGGCATACGTCACCGCGCTGGGGGCCAGCACCGCGGCCGCGCCGGCCCCCTCCCTCCTCCCCTCCGCGCTGCCGGGGTCGCACGAGGAGGACCCGGTCGGCGCGGGCCCCGGGGGGGACCCGGAGCAGGCGCGGGCCCTGCTCCAGCAGGCCGGGCTGAAGCCCCCCGTCGCGATCCGGGTCGCCTACCGGGCGGGGGAGAGCGCCGACAAGGCGATGGCGGCGCTCGCGGCGGGCTGGACCGAGGCGGGTTTCGCCCCGGAGCTCGAGCCGGTCGAGGACGACTACTTCACCCGGATCGCGCGCCCGGAGGCCAAGGACCGCTACGACGTCTTCTGGTCCAACTGGGCCCCGGCGTGGGCCTCGGCCTCCACCGTGCTGCCGGCGCTCTTCGACAGCTCGATCAACCTCACCGCGGCCGGTCCGGGGCGGGACTACGGGTACTTCGCCGACCCCGCCGTGACCCGGGCGATGGCGGCGGCCGGTGCGGTCGCGGACCCCGCCCGGCGGGATGCGGCATGGGCGCGGATCGACCAGGGACTGCTGCGGCAGGGTGCCTACGTGGCGCTGGCCGAGCAGCGGGCGCTCTACCTCGCCGGGAGCGACGTGCGGAACCTGAGCGGCAACGAGGTGCTCGGCGGCGTCGTCGAGTTCGCCGACATCGCGGTGCAGCAGTGACGCCCGTGCGGCGGCTTCTCGCCGTCCACGCCCACCCCGACGACGAGACGCTCGCCACGGGTGTGCTCCTGGCCGCGGCGGGCCGCCGCGGGGTGGAGGCCCACGTGCTCACCTGCACGCTCGGCGAGGAGGGTGAGGTCATCCCCGGGCACCTCGCGCACCTGCAGGGGGCTCCCGGTGACCCGCTGGCCGAGCACCGCCGCGACGAGCTGGCCGCGGCGCTGGCCGCGCTGGGGGCGAGCGGCCACCTGCTCCGGGCGGCTCCCGGCCGCCCCGGCACCGGCGCGGGCACGGCATACCGGGACTCGGGCATGGCGGGCGCGCCGAGCGCCACGCACCCGCGGGCGCTCGTCGGCGCGCCGCTCGGGGAGGTGGCGGCGCGGGTCCGGGACGTCGTCGAGGCGCTGCGGCCGGACCTGGTGGTCACCTACGACCGCGAGGGCGGGTACCGGCACCCGGACCACGTCCGCGTCCACGAGGCGACGGTCCGCGCGGTCGCCGCGCTCCCCGGGCCGCCACCCCTGTATGCCGTGTGCACGCCGGCCTCGTGGGCGCGGGAGGACCGGCGCTGGCTCGCCGAGCACGTCCCCAGGGGGGCGGGCTGGCTGGTCCCGGCGGCCGACGAGCCGTACCCGCCGTCGGTCGTGGACGACCCGCTCGTCGGCGCGGTGGTCATCGACCCGGCAGCGGTGGCCGCGCAGGTGGCGGCGCTGGCAGCCCACGCGACCCAGGTGGTCGCGCGGGACGGGTGGTTCGCGCTGTCCAACCACGTCGCCGGCCGGCTGCCCGGGCGCGAGGGGTTCGCCCGGCTCGACCCCCGGACCGGGCGGGTCGTCCCGCCGACGGCCGGCGTCGACCCGGCCGGTGTCGACCCGGCCGCCCGCCCGGACCTGCTCGACGGAGGGGCACGGTGACCGGCGGCGAGGTCGACCCGGCGCGGTTCCGCCGGGCCATGGGGCGGTGGGCGACCGGCGTCACGGTGCTCACCACCCGGTCCGGGGGCCACGCCCATGCGATGACGGCGGACACCCTGACCAGCGTGTCGCTCGACCCGCTGCTCGTCCTGGTGTCGGTGGAGCAGGAGGCGCGCTTCCACGACGCCGTGCTCGACGCCGCCGTGTTCGGGGTGAGCGTGCTCGGTGCCGACCAGCGCCCCGTCGCCGACTGGTTCGCGACCCGGGGCCGGCCGCTGCACGGGCAGCTCGACCACGTGGGGCACACGGACGGTCCGGTCACGGGGTCCCCGCTGCTCGACGGCGCGCTCGCCGCCCTGGAGTGCCGGGTCCGGGACGCGCACACCGCGGGGGACCACACCATCGTCGTGGCCGATGTCGTCGGCCTCGCCCTGCCGGACACCGTGGGGCCGGCGCTGGTCTACTACCGCGGCCAGTACGGGAGCCTCCCATGACCACCACCGCACCACCCGACCACGACGGCGTCGGCCGCGGCACCCGCCGCGGGCGGCGCGCGCTGCTCGTCACCCTGGTCGTCCTCGTCGTCGCGGCGGCCGGGTACCTCGGGCTGGCCGCCTGGTCCTCCGGGCGGGTGCCCACCGGGACGACGGTGGGCGGGGTCGACGTCGGTGGGCTGGACGGCGCGGCCGCGCTCGAGGCCGTCGAGGCCGCGACGGCGGACCTCGCGACGCGCCCGGTGCGGCTGACCGCCGGGAAGGAGCGCGTCGAGCTCGACCCCGCCGACGCCGGGCTGGGGATCGACGCCGCGGCGTCGGTCGACGGGCTCACCGGCTTCACGGCCGACCCGGCCGACCTGGCGGCCCGGTGGCGTGGCGGCTCGGAGCGTGACCTCGTCGTGAAGGTCGACGACGAGGCCCTGCGCGCGGCCGTCGACAAGGCGGCGCCCACGCTGCGCGTCGCGGTCGCCGAGGGGTCCATCTCGGTGTCCGGCGGCACGGTGCGCGTCAAGCAGCCGGTCCTCGGCCGGTCCGTCGACGTGGACGCGACCGCCGCCGAGGTCGCGGAGCGCTGGCCCACGGTGGAGCCGGTGCCGGCGGTGACCGCGCCGGTGCCGCCCCGGGTCAGCGCGGCGGAGGTGGAACGGGTGCGGACCGAGTTCGCGCAGAAGGCGGTGTCCGGCCCGGTGACCGTCCGCGCCGGCGAGAAGAGCTTCGAGGTGAGCGCCGCGGCCATCGCGAGGACCCTGAGCTTCCCGGCCAAGGACGGTCGGATCACCCCGCGGGTCGACGACGAGAAGCTGCTCGACGCCGTTCGCGACGCGGCCGACGCGGCGGGGGTGGAGCAGGAGGCCGTCAGCGCGAAGGTCCGCTTCGCCAACGGCCAGCCGTCGGTGACCCCGTCGCGCACCGGCGTGGCCATCGTCGACGCCTCGGTGGTCGAGCCGGTCACCAAGGCCCTGACCGCGACGGACCGGACCGCGACCGTGACCACGAAGGTGGTGCAGCCCAGGCTCACGACGGCGGAGGCCAAGGCGACCCTGCCGAAGGGCCAGATCTCGACCTTCACGACGTACTACCCCTTCGTCGAAGGCCGGGTGACCAACATCAGGACCGCCGCCCGGACCCTCGACGGCACCTACGTCGGGCCCGGCGAGACCTTCAGCCTCAACGAGGTGCTCGGCGAGCGGACGCCCGCCAAGGGGTACCGGGAGGCGCCGGTCATCAACGGTGGCCGGCTGGTCAAGGACTACGGCGGCGGCGTCTCCCAGGTGTCGACGACGACGTTCAACGCGGCGTTCTTCGCCGGCATGCGCTTCCTGACCTACAAGCCGCACTCCTTCTACATCTCCCGCTACCCGGAGGGACGGGAGGCGACGGTGTCGTGGCCCGCCGTGGACCAGAAGTGGGTCAACACGACCAGGGGCGGCGTGCTGATCAAGGCCACCGCGACCGACCGCGCCATCACCGTGAGCATGTACGGCACCAAGACCTTCGACGTCACCGCGACCAAGAGCGCGAGGACCAACATCGTCCAGCCCAAGGTCATCCGCGACGACAGCCCGGGCTGCGTGCCGCAGTCACCCTCGGTCGGCTTCGACGTCACCGTGACGCGGACCATGAGGCAGGACGGCACGGTCGTCTCGACCGAGCGGTTCTTCACCCGCTACATCCCCGAGGACGACGTCACCTGCACCAACCCGCAGTGACGGCGGGGCGACCCCGCCGTCCCGCCGCAGGGGCCGCCCGCGGCGTCAGGTACTCGTGACCCGGGCCTCCGCCGGTGTGCCGGGTCCCCCCGAGGCGGTCAGCCACCCTTGCGTGCCCTCGTGGCGGCACCCCCCTTGGCCGGCGCCGCCTTCTTTGCCGCCTTGGCCGCCGCCGCCTTGGTGGCCGCCTTCTTCGGCGCCGCCTTGCTCGGCGCCGCCTTGCTCGGCGCCGCCTTGGTCGGGCCCGCCTTCTGCGCGGCGGACTTCGTCGACGCCGCCCGCTTCCGGGCGGTCCTGACGTCCGAGCCGGTGGCCGCCCGGGCCCTCCCCGGGGTGGGGGACTTCTCGAGCAGGCCCGGCAGGGCGGCGTAGAAGGGCTCCAGCGAGGCGCGGACGCGGGCCTCCAGGAAGCCGGTGGCGGCGGCCTGGTCGAGCGCCGGGCGCAGCAGCGCCACCACGTCGCCGGCCAGGCGCTCCGGCTCCAGGCCGAGGGCGGCCAGGACCTCCGCCACGGGCCGGTCGGCGTGCCGTTCCAGCACCCGGACCGCCCCCGTCTCCACGAGGTCCCCGAGCAGGCCGGAGTCGCGCACCTGCGCGGCGACCGGCCCCACCCGAGCCACGAACGCCTGCAGGTCGGTGCTGTCGACCGGAGAGGTGAGCGAGCCCAGCGTGCGCCCGATGAGCGCCGCCCAGACGTCGTCGCCCAGCGCCCTCAGGCGCTCGGCGTCCAGCGTGACGTCGAGGTAGCGGCGGGTGTCCCGGAGGGTCTCGCTGATGTTGGCCTGCACGAAGGCGGTGAGCTGCCGGTCGACGTTCCCCTCGAGCTTCGGGGCGGCCGAGTTCAGCCCGCGCTGCCCGAGGCGGACGAGCGAGGAGGCCCCGGGGATCTTGCGCGCCAGGACGTTCTCGGTCAGGACGTAGCTCTTCAGGCCGAGGTACACCACGTGCGCGACGAGCTCGGTGTAGGCCTGGCTCGTCGTGACGACGTCGAGGATCTCGCGTCGCGCGTCGTCCATGCCCACCACGAGGGTGAGCGTGGCCTCGACCTCCTCCTCGCTCACCAGGGCCCCGACCGTCCCCTCGTGCCCGCTGAGCAGGGCGTGCCCGGCGGCCACCGCCTCCGTGACGAGCGTGACGAGCTCGTCGGTCACGGGCAGCTCGTCGGCGACGGCGGCCAGGGCGCTCGCCGTCTCCGCGGCCGGCACCACGTCGGCGAGCCGGACCCCGCCGAGCCACCCGAACACCGCGTCGACCTGCTCGCGCACCGTGCCCTCCAGCCCTCCCCCCGTCCAGCGGTCGAGCTCGAGGCGCACGTGCGCCTCTAGCATCCGGTCGAGGTCCAGCTGGCCGAGGTCGCTCACGTCGTCGCTCCTGTTTCTCCGGCGGGCTCGGGGACCGGCGTGGCCCCGCCCTCCGGGGTGTGGATCCGCAGCGCCCGGACGAGCTCGCGGTACATCTCATCCACGGCGAGCAGCTCGCCGTGCGTCCCACGGGCCCGGAGCCCGCCACCGTCGAGCAGCAGGATCTCGTCGGCATCGACCACGGTGGAGAGCCGGTGCGCGATGGTCAGCACCGCGCCCTGCGCCGCCACCCGGGCGATGACGTCGTGGACGGCGGCCTCGGTCAGCCCGTCGAGCTGGGCGGTCGCCTCGTCGAGGAGCAGCAGCTCCGGCAGCCGCACGACGGCTCTCGCCAGGGCGACCCGCTGCCGCTCGCCGCCGGAGAGGTCGGTGGCGAGCAGCGGTGTGTCCAGCCCGTCCGCCAGGCCCGCCACGACGTCGGCGAGCCGCACGGCGCGCAGCGCCGCCCAGATCTCCTGCTCGCTCGCGTCGGGGTGCCGCAGGACGAGGTTCTCGCGCAGGGTCCCGCCGACGAGCGGGCTCTCCTGCTCCACGTAGGCCATCCGGGACCGGGTCGCCCGCAGGCCCAGCCGGTCGTAGGGCACCCCGTCGAGGAGGATCGCTCCGGAGTCCGGCTCCATGAACCGCAGCAGCAGCGACATCGTCGTCGTCTTGCCGGCACCGGAGGGGCCGACGAGGGCGACGTGGCCGTGACGGGGCACCACGAAGGACAGGTTGCGCAGGGTGGGGGCCGGCGCACCGGCATACGTGAAGGACACGTCGTCGACGACCAGCAGCGCACCCCCGTCCCCTGGGCCTGCGTCGGCCCGGCCCGGCTCGGACGCGGCCCGGTCGATGGCGGCGACCGGCGTGGCGACCGGCCCCGGTGGTGGGCCGGCGCGCTCCGCGGGAGGACCGGGGTCCTCGACCCGCACCGCCTCGGTGTCCCGGATCCGGGCCGCCGCCGCCAGGCCGGACTGAAGCTGGCGCACCGACGAGGTGAGGGTGGAGATCGGGTCCATGAGCGCGAAGACGTAGAGCAGGAACGCCACCAGCGTCGAGACGGCGAGGTCGCCCTGCCCCACCCGCCATGCGCCGATCGCGAGGATGGCGATGACCGCGAGCTGGATCCCGACGCCGGCGACCGTCCACACCACCGCCGTCGTCTGCACGGCGTCCAGGCTGTGCCGGCGGGCGTCCTCGGCCGACCTCGCGAGGTCCGCGACCTGGCGGTCCTCGGCGCCGGCGGCCTTGACCGTGCGCAGCGCTCGCATGCTGCCCTCGAGCCCACCGCCGAGCCGCCCGAGGGAGTCCTGCGCCGACCGCTCCGCCCGGGCGATCCTCGGCATGAGGAGCGCCATCATGGCGACGATCCCTCCCACGCAGACCAGCGTCGTCAGCAGCAGCTGCACGTCGAGGACCGCCATGAGCACGACCGTCCCGACGAACGCGACGACCCCGTTGACGATCTGCACCGCGCTGAACGACGCCGCCTGCCGCAGCAGCACCGTGTCGCTGGTGACCCGCGAGACCAGCTCGCCGGGCGCGTGCCGCTGGACGTCCCCGAGGACGCCCCGCACGAACCGGCCGAGCAGCAGCAGCCGCACGTCGAGGACGACCCGCTCGGCGAGCCGCCCGAGCAGCAGCCACTGGGCGAACCCGGCCACCGAGCCGACGGCGAGCAGCCCCAGGAGCAGCCCGACAGGTCCCGACAGCGAGCCGCGGCCCCCGAGCGTGTCGAGCACCCACTTCACGGCGAGGGGCGTGGCCAGCCCCACGGCCGTCGAGCCGAGCCCGAGCACCACGCCGACCGCGAGGGTGCGCCGGTGCGGGCGAACGAGGTCGGCGAGCAGCCGGAGGTTCTCCCACCTGGTCCGCTCCGCCGTCGGGTCCTCGGTTGGGTCCGCGGTCCGGTCCTCGGTCCGGTCCGCGTTCGGGTCCGCGGTCGGGCTCCCTGGCGGCTCCTCCTCCCCGCGGCCGGTGGCGTGCGCCGCCGGCGGCTCCGGTGAGGTGTCGACGGCCATGGCCCAGTAGAACACCCGCTCGCCGGGCGACGGTCAGGGCGGCCGCACCACATTGGTGTAGGCGTGGTGGTCGCGAAACCCGCACGAGCGGTGCAGCGCCAGGGCCGCGGTGTGGTCCGCGTCCGCCTGCAGGTGCAGCGAGCGGGCGCCCGAGACGTCGGCCCGCGCGGCGAGCGCTCCCAGCACGGCCCGCGCCAGGCCCCGGCGCCGGTGCGCCGGCGCCACCCACATCGCCGCGACGCCACCCCACGCGTGGGCGACGGCGAGGCGGCCGACCGCCACCGTGGTCCCGTCGTCCTCGACGGTCGCGAACCACTGCTCCGGCGAGCCGGTGAGGATGGCGCGCGCGGCCACATCGTCGGCCTCCCGGTACGACCGGTATGCCGTCAGCCAGGCCTCGGTGAGCGCGTCCCCCACGCGGACGGGCGGCGTCCCGGGCGGGGCGGCGCCGGGAGCGGCCGCGACCGGTCCGAGCGCCGCGAGCACCGCCCGGGTCGAGGCGGTGAGGGTCAGCGTGGCCACCCGGGCGGCGTAGCCGCGGCCCAGCAGCTCGGCACCGAGCGGGTCCTCGCGCAGGTCCCGGCCGACCGGACCGGCGACGGTGAGGTTCGGCGGGAGGCGGCGCACGGCATACCACTCCTCGACCCGGTCCACGGCGGCCGCGAGCGGCAGGCCCGGGTCGCCCACGGTCACCGCGGAGTTGCCGCGCCCGGTGAAGCCGCGGGAGGCGCACAGGACCCACTGGCCGAGCCGCTCGCGCTCCATCGGCGGCCACGCGTCGACCATGACCCGCTGCAGGTCCGCGACGGCGACCGCGCGGTGCGGCGCCCCGCGGCGGGACGGCCGCGGCGGAACCACCTTGGCGGCGACCACGGTGGCGCGTGGGACCCGCACCGCACCGCCCGCGGTCAGCACGGTGACCGCCTCGGCGTCCACGGCCAGCAGGTCGCCCACGACGTCGGTCAGGTGCGCGCCGGTGACCGGGTCGGGGGCCTCCAGGCGGTGCCGGACGACGACGCGTGAACCCCTGTGCAGGGCGGCGAGAGGGTCGGCCACCGCCGCATAGTATGAGCCGCATGACGTACGTGATCGCCCAGCCCTGTGTCGACCTCAAGGACAAGGCGTGCATCGAGGAGTGCCCGGTCGACTGCATCTACGAGGGTGAGCGCTCGCTCTACATCCACCCCGACGAGTGCGTGGACTGCGGGGCCTGCGAGCCGGTCTGCCCGGTCGAGGCGATCTACTATGAGGACGACGTGCCGGAGCAGTGGGCCGACTACTACAAGGCCAACGTCGAGTTCTTCGACGACCTCGGCAGCCCCGGTGGGGCCGCGAAGATGGGCATGATCCCCAAGGACCACCCGCTCATCGCCGCCCTGCCGCCGCAGGAGCAGGCGCACTGACCACCCCGCTCCCGGCAGGTACCGCGCCCGCCGCGCCCGCTGCGCCCGCTGCGCGAGTCGCGCGCGTCCTGCCGGACTTCCCCTGGGACCTGCTGGCCCCCTACCGCGAGCGGGCCGCGGCCTTCTCCGACCCCGGTCTCGGCGAGGCCGGCCGTGGCGTCGTCGACCTCTCCGTCGGCACGCCGGTGGACCCCACGCCCGCCGTGGTGCAGGAGGCGCTGGCGGACGCGGCCGACGCGCCCGGCTACCCCCAGACGTGGGGCACCCCCGACCTGCGCGAGGCGGTCGCGGTCTGGTTCGCCGCCCGCCGCGGGGTGCGCGACCTCGACCCGGACGGGGTGCTCCCCACCCTGGGCAGCAAGGAGCTCGTCGCCTGGCTGCCCACCCTGCTCGACCTCGGGCCGGGTGACGTGGTGGCCTTCCCCCGGGTGGCCTACCCCACCTACGACGTCGGTGCCCGGCTGGCCGGGGCCACCCCCGTCGCCGTCGACGCGCTCACTGCGCTCGGCCCGCTCACCCCGTCGACGACGCCGCGGCTGCTCTGGCTGAACACCCCGTCGAACCCGACCGGCCAGGTGCTCGACGTGCCGCACCTGGCGAAGGTCGTGGGCTGGGCGCGCCACCACGGGGTCGTCGTGGCGAGCGACGAGTGCTACGCCGAGCTCGACTGGCGACCGGGCGCGGGGGAGGGGCACGGCATACCGACGACGCCGTCGCTGCTGGACCCCCGCGTGAGCGGCGGCTCGCACGAGGGCCTGCTCGTCGCCTACTCCCTCTCCAAGCAGTCCAACCTCGCCGGCTACCGCGCCGCGTTCCTCGCCGGTGAGCCGGCGCTGGTGCGGCGGGTGCTCGAGGTGCGCAAGCACGCCGGGATGATGGTCCCCTGGCCGGTGCAGCGGGCGATGCTCGCCGCGCTCGCCGACGAGGACCACGTGCGCGAGCAGAGGGCCCGGTATGCCGTGCGGCGTGCGGTCCTGCTGGAGGCCGTCACGGCGTTCGGCCTGCGGGTGGAGCACTCCGAGGCCGGGCTCTACCTGTGGGCGACCGCGGACGAGGACTCGTGGACCACGCTCGGGCGGCTCGCCGACCGGGGCGTGCTCGCGGCGCCCGGCGCGTTCTACGGCCCGGCGGGGGCCCGGCACGTCCGGATCGCCCTGACCGGCAGCGACGAGCGCGTCGGCGCGGCCGCCCGTCGACTGGCGGGACCGCCCACGGGCCGGGCGTGACCGCCGAGCCGGGGGACCCGTGCTCTGGGATAGTCTCGCCCCGTCGTCGGCGGCGCTGCCGGCAGGCCCGTCTCCCCGGCCCCCGCGCCGGACCCCGACCCATCGACAAGGACGTGACATGACCCAGGACGTCGCCGTCGGCGCCACCCTCTCGGCCGCCGACACCCAGCTCGACCTCCGGCTCGTGCCCGCGACCGAGGGGAACAGCGGGTACGACATCTCCTCGCTGCTCAAGGAGACGGGCAACGTCACGCTCGACGGCGGGTTCACCAACACCGCCAGCTGCACGAGCGCCATCACCTACATCGACGGCGACCACGGGATCCTGCGCTACCGCGGCTACCCGATCGACCAGCTCGCCGAGCACTCGACGTTCCTGGAGACCTCGTACCTGCTCATCTACGGCGAGCTGCCGTCCGCGTCGGCCCTCGCCGACTTCGAGGACCGGATCCGGCAGCACACCATGCTGCACGAGGACCTCAAGGCCTTCTTCAACGGCTTCCCGCGCGACGCCCACCCCATGCCGGTGCTCTCCTCGGCGGTCTCGGCGCTGTCCACCTTCTACCAGGACAGCCTGGACCCCTTCGACCCCGAGCACGTCGAGATCTCCACGATCCGCCTGCTCGCCAAGGTGCCGACGATCGCGGCCTACGCGTACAAGAAGAGCATCGGCCAGGCGTTCCTCTACCCGGACAACTCGCTGTCCCACATCGAGAACTTCCTGCGGATGACCTTCGGCGTCCCGGCCACGCAGTACGACATCGACCCGGACATGGTGCGGGCGCTCGACCTGCTCCTGGTCCTGCACGCCGACCACGAGCAGAACTGCTCGACCTCCACGGTGCGGCTCGTCGGCTCCTCGCACGCCAACCTCTTCGCGTCGGTCTCCGCCGGCATCAACGCGCTCTTCGGCCCGCTGCACGGGGGCGCGAACCAGGCGGTCCTGGAGATGCTCGAGTCGATCCAGGCGGCGCACTACACCGTCGACACCTTCATGGACAAGGTGAAGAAGAAGGAGGACGGGGTCAAGCTCATGGGCTTCGGCCACCGGGTCTACAAGAACTACGACCCGCGGGCGTCGATCGTCAAGAACACCGCCCACCAGATCATCGAGGGCAAGGGCATCCACAACGAGATGCTCGACATCGCCCTCGGGCTGGAGGAGCGGGCGCTCTCCGACGACTACTTCCTCGAGCGCCGGCTCTACCCCAACGTCGACTTCTACACCGGCCTGATCTACGCGGCCATGGGCTTCCCGACCCGGATGTTCACCGTGCTGTTCGCGCTCGGCCGGCTCCCGGGCTGGATCGCGCAGTGGCGCGAGATGATGGCGGACCCGACGACGAAGATCGGGCGCCCGCGCCAGGTCTACGTCGGCGACTCCGAGCGCGACTACGTGGCCCTCGACCGCCGTTGAACTGAGCCGCCGTCCGCCGCGGCGCGGGTGGTATGCCGGCCGCTCACCGGAGGGTGATGACCACCGTCCGTGCGCCGGCCGCCGCCCCCCCGGCGGCGGCCCACGTCAGGCCGGACTCCTCCATGGTGCGGCGCCACCGGTTCTGCTCGACCGTCACGGCGAGGGCACCGGACCCACCGGCCTTGGCCGTGGCCCACGCGCCCACCGACCACGCCAGCCGCTCCGACGGGGCGCGCACGGTGACCGTGTCCGCAGAGACGGTGCCGGCGATGCCGTAGTCCGCCTTCAGCGCGGCCGCCACGGCCGCGCCGTCCGCGGGGGTCTCCGGGTCCCGCAGCCGGCAGCCGAGCCCGCCGGGGGAGTGGCCGGCGAGCGCGGAGGCGAGGATGCGGCCCTCCTGCTCGTGGTCGGCGTACGCCTGCGGGTAGGCGCTCCTCTGCACCTCCTGGGCGACCTCGGTGATCTCCATGTCCTCGTAGCCGTCGATCTTCACGAGGGCGTCGTAGAAGGCGTTGGTCGCGTGCTCGGGGTCGAGCACCTGCTCCGCGGTGCCCCAGCCCTGCGAGGGCCGCTGCTGGAAGAGCCCGAGGGAGTCCCGGTCGCCGTAGCGCAGGTTGCGCAGCTTGGACTCCTGGATCGCCGTCGCGAGCGCGATCGTGGCGGCCCGCGCGGGCAGCCCCCGCTGCATGGCGATCGCGGTGATGGTGGCGGCGTGGCCCATCTGGCCCGGGTCCAGCTCCACGCTCTCCCCCAGCGCGGTGGCCCGGCACACCGGCGCGGCCAGCCCCCCGAGGAGGTGCGACGCGGCCGCCCAGCCGCCCGCGCCCACGGCGACCGCGACGCCGGCGACCGCCGCCCGGACCGCCCAGCGGCGCCGGGAGGAGAGCGGCTGCTCCTCGGCGAGCGTGAGCGCCCCGCCGGCCGTCCGTGGCATGCGTGTCGTCCAGGCCCGGTCAGTCGTTGGCGTGCAGGGCCGAGTCGAGCACGATGCCGTGGCCGTCGCGGGGCCGGGCCCGGACTGTGCCGGTCACCGAGTCGCGCAGGAGGAGCAGGTTGGACCGGCCGGAGAGCTCACGCGCCTTGGTGACCGTGCCGCCCGGCAGCGTCACCTTCGTGCCGGCCGTGACGTAGAGCCCGGCCTCGACGACGCAGTCGTCACCGAGCGCGATCCCCAGACCCGACTCGGCCCCGAGCAGGCAGCGCTCGCCGAGGCTGACCCGCTCGCCGCCACCGCCGGACAACGTTCCCATCGTCGAGGCGCCGCCGCCGATGTCGCTGCCGTCGCCCACGACGACTCCCTGGCTGATCCGGCCCTCGACCATCGAGGTCCCCAGGGTGCCCGCGTTGAAGTTGACGAACCCCTCGTGCATCACCGTCGTGCCGCTCGCCAGGTGCGCGCCCAGCCGCACCCGGTCCGCGTCCGCGATGCGCACCCCGGACGGCACGACGTAGTCGACCATCCGGGGGAACTTGTCCACGCCCAGCACCGTCACCGGCCCGCGCGCCGCCAACCGGGCCCGGGTCAGCTCGAAGCCCTCGGTCGCGCAGGGCCCCACGGTCGTCCAGACCACGTTGGGCAGCACGCCGAAGATGCCGTCGAGGTTGACGGAGTTGGGCCGGACCAGGCGGTGGCTGAGCAGGTGCAGCCGCAGGTAGGCGTCCTCGGTGCTCGCCGGCGGCGCCTGCAGGTCCGCGGTGACCACGCGCACCTCCCGCCGCACGCCACGCGCGGGGTCCGGGCCGGTGAGGGCCTCGAGCCCGTCGGGGACGGCGGAGGCGTCCGGCCGGTCACCGAGGGCCGGCGTGGGGAACCACGCGTCGAGCACCTGCCCCGCGTCGGTGACGGTGAGCAGGCCGTGGCCCCAGCCCTGGCGCGGGGCGCTGCGGTCGGCGGTCATGCGGGACAGCGTAGAAGGCGCGCCTAGGGTGGCCGTATGCCGTCCCCCGCCCCGTCCCCTGCGCGGTCCTCGCCGGCGCCACCGTCGCTCGACGCCACGACGGGCGTCGTGGCCCTCACCGCCGCGTTGTGCGACGTGCCCTCGGTGAGCCACGAGGAGGCGTTGCTGGCCGACGCCGTCGAGGTGCTCCTGCGCGACCTGCCGCACCTCACGGTGACCCGGCTCGGCGACACCCTCGTCGCCCGCACCGACCTCGGGCGCGCGGAGCGGGTCGTGCTGGCCGGCCACCTCGACACCGTCCCGCCGACCGACCCCCCCAACCTCCCCACCCGGAGGCGCACCACCGAGGACGGCACCGAGGTGCTCTGGGGGCGCGGCACCGTGGACATGAAGGGGGGCGTCGCCGTCATCCTGCGGGTCGCGGCGACGGTGCCGGAGCCGAACCGGGACCTCACCCTGGTCCTCTACGCTGGCGAGGAGGTCGACAGCGAGTTCAACGGCCTCCGGCACGTGCAGGAGCAGCGCCCCGAGCTGATCGGCGACGCGGACTTCGCCGTGCTGCTCGAGCCGACGGGTGCGGTCGTGGAGGGCGGCTGCAAGGGCACGCTGCGGGTCGAGGTCCTCACGACCGGTCTGGCGGCGCACTCCGGCCGCCCGTGGCTCGGCCGCAACGCCATCCACGCCGCGGCACCGGTGCTGGACCGGCTGGCGGCCTACGGTTCGCGCACCGCCCTGGTCGACGGGCTGGAGTACCGCGAGGGGCTCAGCGCGGTGGCCATCACGGGGGGAGTGGCGGGCAACGTCGTGCCCGACCGGTGCACCGTGACCGTGAACTACCGCTACGCACCGGACCGCTCGGAGGAGGAGGCGGTGGCGCACGTCCGCGAGCTGTTCGACGGCTACGAGGTCGTGGTGCGCGACAACGCCGGCGGCGCCCGCCCGGGCCTGGACCTGCCGGCCGCCCGCGCCTTCGTCGACGCGCTCGGTGTGGGGGTGGTGGCCAAGCAGGGGTGGACCGACGTCGCCCGCTTCTCGGCGATGGGGGTCGCCGCCGTCAACTTCGGCCCGGGCGACCCCACGCTCGCGCACGCCGACGACGAGCAGTGCCCACTCGACCAGCTGGTCGGCGCGGAGGCCGCTCTGCGGCGCTGGCTGGCCTAGGGTGCCGCCATGACCGAGGACCTCGGCGCACTGCAGGACCTCGCCCCGGACGAGCCGGACGGCCGGGGCGACCACGACGGCGCGCCGAGCGGGGCGGACTACCGCAAGGGCCCGGTGGTCATGCGCCGCTCGCGGGTGCCGGCCAAGACCACCGACCAGCGGCTCCTGGACAGCCGCCAGCCGACGGACTGGGTGCACACCGACCCGTGGCGGGTGCTGCGGATCCAGTCAGAGTTCGTGGAGGGCTTCGGCGCCCTCGCCGAGCTGGGACCGGCCGTGAGCGTGTTCGGCTCGGCCCGCACCCGCCCCGGCGACCCGGTGTACGCCCTGGGGGTGCGCGTCGGGCGGGCGCTGGCGGAAGCCGGGTATGCCGTCATCACCGGCGGCGGCCCGGGCGCCATGGAGGCGGCGAACCGGGGGGCCATGGAGGGCGGCGGGACCTCCGTGGGCCTGGGCATCGAGCTGCCGCGGGAGCAGGGCATCAACGACTTCGTCGACCTCGGTGTCAACTTCCGCTACTTCTTCGCCCGCAAGACGATGTTCGTGAAGTACGCCCGCGGCTTCGTGGTGCTCCCCGGCGGGTTCGGCACGCTGGACGAGCTCTTCGAGGCGGTCACCCTGGTGCAGACCGACAAGGTGACGTCCTTCCCGATCGTCCTGCTCGGCACCGAGTACTGGGGTGGCCTGCTCGCCTGGCTGCGCCAGGCCGCCCGCACCGGCACCCTGAGCGACCGCGACCTGGACCTGGTGACCGTCACCGACGACGTCGACGAGGCGGTCGCCGTCGTCGTCGAGGCCGACCGTCGGGCCGGCGAGGAGTGGGGTTCCGGCGCCGAGCCGGCGTGACCCGCAGGGTCGCCACCACAGGACCGGCGTGACCCGCAGGTCGCCCGCATAGGATCGGCCGGTGGTCTGGGTCCTTCTCGCGCTGGTGGCCGTCGCCGTGGTCGCGGTGACGCTGGCCGCCGCGGCCGGCCGGATCCACGTCGACCCGATGTCCGACCCGGTCCGCTCCACCCCCTCGACCGGCCTGCCGCCCGAGCCGCTCGCCGCCGACCTCGACGCGGTGCGCTTCGACACCGCCCTGCGCGGCTACCGGATGGACCAGGTCGACGAGGTGCTCGACGTGCTGCGGGGCAGCCTCGCCGACCGCGAGCGGCAGCTCGCCGACGTCCGGGCGGAGCTCGCGGCCACCCGCCCCGTCCTCTCCGACGAGCAGCCCACCGAGGAGCGCTGAGCCCCATGTCGTTCACCGTCCGCAGGACCACCCCTCTCGCTCCGGAGCAGGCCTTCGCGGCCCTCACCGACGTCCGGCGCCACGCACCCTTCGTGCCGCTCACGCGGGCCGAGCCGGCCGCCGGGCCGCCCCACGTCGGGTGGTTCTTCGACATGGTCACCGGCCGGGGTCCGCTGCGGGTCCGCGACCGGATGGTCGTCACGGCGTGGGAGCCGGGGCGCCGGATGCGGGTCGTCAAGACCGGCCGCCCGATCGACGGCTGGGCCGACCTGCGCGTGCGGCCCGCGGGGGCGGGCGCCATCGTCGAGTGGCAGGTGGAGCTCGGCGTGCGGGCACCGGGCCTGGCCCGCCTGAGCCGCCGGGTCGGCGACGCCGTCGCGCCGGCGATGTACGCGGCGGTCGTCGACGGCGTGCTCGCCGAGGCGGAGGCGCAGGCGTCCGCACGGGCCTCCACCGGCGGGTGACCCGGCCCGTGACCCGGTCGCGCCGCGCGGGGCTGGTCGCGGACGGGGCGGTGGTCACGGCATACCTGCTCACCTCGCTCTGGGTCCTCTCCGGGCTCGTGGGGCACCTGGGCACCCGCTACCTCGCGCACGGCGTCCAGGACCAGCAGGCGTTCGAGTGGTACCTCGGGGCCAGCGCCCACAACGTCCTGACGACGTCCAACCCGCTCTTCAGCGACCGGCAGAACTTCCCCGACGGGGTCAACCTGATGGCCAACGCGGCCGTCATCGGGCTGGGGATCCCACTGACCCCGGTGACCGACCTGCTGGGAGCCCAGCGGTCGTTCTTCCTGGTCACCTGGCTCGGGCTCGCGGGCACGGCGGCCGCCTGGTACTGGCTGTTCCGCCGCCGGCTCGGCGTCGGCCGGGTGCCGGCCGCGCTCGGGGGGTGGCTGACCGGCTTCGCGCCCGGGATGGTCGCGCACGCCAACGGGCACCTCAACTTCGTCGCCGCGGCGCTGGTGCCCCTTCTCGTCGACCGGGTGGTGCGCCTGCACGAGGACGGGCGGCCGTGGCGGGACGGGCTGGTGCTGGGCCTGCTGGCAGCGTGGCAGGTCCTCATCGGTGAGGAGGTGCTGCTGCTCGCGGCGCTCGGCGGCGGCGTCGTGCTCCTGGTGCTGCTGGCCTCCGGCCGGGTGCGCCTGCGGGCGCTGCTGCCCGGCCTGGCCGTCGGCGCGGGGGTCAGCATCGCCCTGGTCGCCGTCCCGCTGTGGTGGCAGTTCGCCGGCCCGCAGAGCTACACCTCCCTGTGGCACCCGCCGGGGGGCAACGACCTGGCGGCGCTGTGGGGGCGGGCGACCCGCACGGTCGGGGCCGACCCGTGGGCCTCGGCCGCCCTGTCGATGAACCGCACGGAGGAGAACGCCTTCTTCGGCGTCCCGCTCCTCGTGGCCGCCGCCCTCGTGGTCGTGGCTCTCTGGCGCCGTCCGCTCGTGCGGGCGCTCGCCGTTCTCGTGGTGCTCGCGTGCTGGGCCTCGCTCGGCGAGGAGGTGCTGCTGCGGGGGGAGAAGGTCCCCGTGCCCTCGCTGTGGGCGCTGCTCGACGGGGTGCCGGTGCTCGGCAACGTCCTCCCCACGCGCTTCGCGCTCGTCGCCGTGCCCCCGCTCGCCGCCCTGCTCGCCCTCGGCGTCCACGCGGCGGGCCAGGTGCCGCTCGCGCGCCAGGGTGCGCTCTCGCGCCGCTGGGTCCAGGTGGCGTCGGGGTGGGCCGCGGCGGCCGCGGCGGTGCTGGCCCTCCTGCCCCTCGTGCCCACCCCGCTGGTGACCGCCGAGCGGCCGCTCGTGCCGGCGTTCTTCGCAACCGGCGCGTGGCGCGGGTTCGTCGACGACGGGTCGGTCCTCGCCGTGCCACCGACCGACATCGTCGACGCCCGCGCCTTCGACTGGCAGCGGGTGGCGCGGATGGGCTTCCCCATCGTCGAGGGCTACTTCGTGGGGCCGACGGGGCAGGCCGACGGGGGTGGCCGCTACGGTGCGCCGCGCCGGCCCTTCTCGCTCTGGCTCTATGCCGTCGCCGCCGAGGGCACGCCCCGGACGGCCACCGCGCAGGAGCGGGCCCTGTTCGTCGCCGACCTGCGGGCGTGGCGCACCGACGTGCTCGTGCTGCCGCGCCGGCCGGACGCCGCGGTGCTGCTCGCCTCGGTGCGCTCGGTGCTCGGCGAGCCGCGGGTCGTCGAGGACGTCTGGCTGTGGGACGTGCGAGCGCTGCAGCGCCGGTGAGGTGTCGGTCACGGTTGGGCCGGGACCGGGATACCGCAGCACCGCGTCCCGCCGGGCGTAGCACGATGGCCGCGTGACCACCTCGACCCCGCCGAGCCGCGGTGCGACGGTGGGCTCGGCCGGTGCGGCCGGTGCGGCCGGTGCGGCCGGTGCGGCCGGCGGGGCCGGCTCGGCCGGTGACGGCGGGGCGGGCGCGGCCCCGGAGCCGGGACCGGCCGCGGGGTCCGGCACGTGGCGAACCGGGCTGGCCCGCCCGTTCATGGCGGCCGGCCGCCGACGGCTCGCCGCGGCCGGGCTGGCGCACCCGGTGCGGACGGTCCTCACGGCATACCTGGTCTCCCGCCTGGTCGCGCTGGCCGCGCTGTGGGTGGCCGCGACCTGGTTCCAGAACCCGGCCGGCGTCGGCCGCGCGGACCCGGGCATCGGTGACCTGCTGGGCCTGTGGGATGCCGAGTGGTACGAGCGGATCGCCCGCGACGGCTACCCCGTCCCGCTGCCCACGGACCCCGACACCGGCGTGGTGACCTACAGCGCCTGGGCCTTCTACCCGCTGTTCCCGCTCCTCGTCCGCGGGCTGACGGCGCTGGGCCTGCCGTTCCCCGTCGCGGCCGTGGGGCTCAACCTCGCCCTCGGCGCCCTGGCGGCGCTCCTCGTGCGCGAGCTGTTCCGCTTCGGTGAGCACGCGGAGCCGCAGCCGGCCCGCGAACGGCTGGCCCTGGTCGCCGCGTGCCTCTGGTGCTTCTACCCGGCCACCGCGGTGATGCTCAAGCCCTACACCGAGCCGCTCGCGGCGGTGCTCGTCGTGGGCTCCCTGCTGCTGCTCATGAGGCACCGGTATGCCGCGGTGGCGGCTGCGGCGCTGCCCCTCGGCCTCACCCGCGGGGTCGCACCGGCCATGGGCGCCGCGGTCGTGGTGCACCTCGTCGTGCGCTGGCGTGAGGAGCGGGCGGCCGGTGCCGTCCCGCTCGCCGGGCAGCGGGCGACAGCAGTCCTCATGGTGCTCGCGACCGGGCTCTCGGGGCTGCTGTGGCCGGCTGTCGCCGGCCTGGCCACGGGCTCGCCCACCGCCTTCTTCGACGTGCAGGCCGCGTGGGGGCAGCGGCCGGACCGGGGTCCGTACGTCCTGTGGTTCGCCTGGGCGTGGGAGTCCAGGGGCGTGGCGGGGGTCGTCGTGCTCGTGGCGCTGGTCGGCACCTACCTCGCCCTGGTGCTGGGCCGCCACGGGCGCTGGATCCCGGTCGAGGCGCGTGCCTGGGCGCTGGCCTACCCGCTCTACCTGGTCGCGGTCGTCCGGCCGATCACCAGCATGTGGCGCTTCCTGCTGCTGGACGTCCCCCTCGCCGCGCTCATCGCCAGTGTCGCCATGCGCACCTCGACGGGAGAGCGGGTGGTGGCCCACTGGCGGCGCCGGGTCGCGGTGGTGCTGGTGCTCCTCGTCGTCGGGATGACGTGGTGGACGTGCGTGCTCGCCGTCTACACCCCGTGGGGCTCTCGGCCGCCCTGAGCCCGTGGCGGACCCGGAGGCGGCTGGACCCGATGTCGCATCGGGGCCGCGCACTCGGGATAATGGCTCCCGACAGCCGGCGGTCGACGCCGGTCGGGACACGCGACGCAGCCGCGGCGCGGGAGGAAGGGAAGCAACCCATGGCCGCGATGAAGCCGAGGACCGGTGACGGCCCGCTCGAGGTGACGAAGGAGGGGCGCGGCATCGTGCTGCGCATGCCCCTCGAGGGCGGGGGCCGCCTCGTGGTCGAGATGACGCCCGACGAGGTCAGGGCGCTGGGCAAGGCCATCGACAGCTGCGAGGGGCTGGCCTGACGCCCCCCCATGACCGGGCGAGAGCCCCCACCGCCGTCGTGGTGGGGGCTCTCGCGCATCGGTAGGGTCATCGGGTGCCCGAGCCCGTGCCGCCCGTGGAGGACCTGCTCGACCCCGCCGTCGCCCCGTGGAGCGTCTCGGAGGACCTGGGCGCCGCCCTGGTGGGTGCCGCGGACAGCGAGGACGCGGTGCTCGTCAGCGCGCTGCAGGAGCCCGGCTCGGCACTGGGGGACCGCGCCGTGCGAACCGGGCTGGGGCTGCTCGGACTGCCCGCCGGGGACGTCCTGGCCGCGCACGAGCCGAGCCCCGAGGCGGGCGAGGTGACCACCGTGCCCCTGCCGCCGGGGGCCGCGCCGGTCCGGGCCCTGCTCGTCGTGGGGGTGGGTGCGGGCACCGGCGCCGACCTGCGCGTGGCGGCCGCGGCGGTCGGCCGCGCCACCCGGGGCCGGGGGCGGGTGGTCCTGGACGTGGACGCGTCCGCGGTCGACGAGCCCTCGCTGTCGGCGTGGGTGGAGGGCGCGGTGCTCGGCGGCTGGGCTCCACCCCGCTGGACCGGGGGGACGGTGCGGGCCGGGGCCGCCCCGGCCGGCGGCGTGGTCGTCGTCGTGCCGGACGGCACCGACCCCGGCGACGCGGCCGTCACCGTCGAGCGGGCCAGGATCCGGGCCCACGCGACCCTGCTGGCCCGGACCCTGGCGGCCGTGCCCTCCGACACCAAGAACCCGCCGTGGCTCGCCGAGCGCGCCGTCGAGCTCGCCGGCCCGGCCGGCCTGCGGGTGCGGGTGTGGGACGACGCGGACCTCCGGGACGAGGGGTTCGGCGGGCTGCTGGCCGTCGGCGGGGGGTCGGCCACCCCGCCGCGCCTGGTCGAGCTCGAGCACGTGCCCGCCGGTGGCGGGACGGCCGGTCGGCACGTCGTCCTCGTCGGGAAGGGCATCACCTTCGACAGCGGGGGGCTGCAGGTCAAGCCGCCCGAGGGCATGCTCGGCATGAAGACCGACATGCAGGGGGCCGCGGTCGTGCTGGCCGTGCTGGCCGCCTGTCGCGACCTGGGCGTGAGGGTGCGGGTGACCGGGCTGCTGGCGCTTGCCGAGAACGCCGTCGGCGCCGCCTCCTACCGGCCGGGCGACGTCCTCACCCACTACGACGGCACCACGGTGGAGGTGGGCAACACCGACGCCGAGGGTCGCCTGGTGCTGGCCGACGCGCTCGCGTATGCCGTCAGCCGGCTCGCCCCCGACGCGGTCGTCGACGTGGCCACGCTGACGGGGGCGGCGCGCGTCGCCCTGGCGCGGGTCATGGCGCCGGTCTTCGCCACCGACGACGGCCTGCGCGACGCGCTCGTGGCGGCCGGGGAGGTCACGGGTGAGACGCTGTGGCCGCTCCCGCTGGCGCCGCAGTACCGTCGGGGACTCGACTCGGACGTCGCCGACCTCCGGCACATCGCCGAGGGCGGCCCCGGTGCCATCACCGCCGCGCTGTTCCTGCGCGAGTTCGTCGGGGACCGCCCCTGGGCGCACCTCGACATCGCCGGACCCGGCCGCTCCGACGTCGACGCCGGGCTCGTCGCCAAGGGCGGGACCGGGTTCGGCACGAGGCTGCTGCTGCGGTGGCTGGAGGGACAGGGATGAACGCGGGCTACGGTCTGGCGGTGCGGTGGTCGCTCGAGGACGCACCGGAGGACGCCGCCGAACGGCTGCGCGACTACGTGGTCGGGACCTCGATCGCGCGCTTCATGTTCCTCGACGGGCTCGCCTTCAAGGTGTGGCGGATGCGCGAGGGGGTCTGGTTCGAGGGCACCTACGTCTTCGACACCGAGCAGGAGCGCAAGGTCTTCCGCGAGGGGTTCGAGGCGACCGCCGCCACCTCCCCGGTGAGCGAGCTCGTCGGGTCCGCGCCGGTGGTCGTCGAGGACTACGAGGTGGTGGCGATCGCCGAGGGGCCGGCCGGCTTCCGGCGAGGTGCGGGGCCGGGTCCCTCGGCCTGACCGGCCCGCGGCGGGGATGGGGCAGCGCCCTAGCGCTTGACGGCCACCAGCAGGCCGTCCCCGACCGGGAGCAGCGCCGGCCGGAGCCGCTCGTCGTCGCGCAGCGACTTGCCGAGGTCGCGCAGCACGGTCGTCGCGGCGTCGCGGGCCGCCGGGTCGGCGACCCGGTCGTGCCAGAGCATGTTGTCCAGGGCCAGCACGCCACCCGGCCGCAGCAGCCGGATGCCGTGCTCGGCGTAGTCCGGGTAGCCACCCTTGTCCCCGTCCACGTGGACGAGGTCGTAGGCGCCGTCGGTCATCCGGGGGAGCACGTCCAGGGCGCGGCCGGTGATGACCCGGGTCCGCTGGTGGGCCACCCCCGCCGCGGCGAACGCCTCCTTGGCGCTGCGCGAGTGCTCGCCGTCGGCGTCGATGGTGGTGAGGACACCGTCGTCCGGCATGCCGGCGAGCAGCCACAGCCCGGAGGTGCCGGCGCCGGTGCCCACCTCGACGACGTGCCGGGCCGCCACCGCGGCGGCGAGCACGGCGAGCAGCGGACCGACGCCCCGGCCGACCGGGGTGGCGTCGCCGAAGGTCTCCCCCCGGCCCCGGGCCTGCTCGACGACCTCGGGCTCGGGGACGAACTCCTCGGCGTAGGACCAGCTCGCCGACCTCGATGCACTCATGCGGCCAGCCTAACGAGGGCCGGGGACGCTCACAGGTGACGTT
Source organism: Dermatophilaceae bacterium (assembly GCA_035633255.1). Classification (GTDB taxonomy): domain Bacteria; phylum Actinomycetota; class Actinomycetes; order Actinomycetales; family Dermatophilaceae; genus DASQFD01. Next base: position 20,719 of record DASQFD010000034.1, on the reverse strand, counting down.
CAGGGTGGACCGGAACAATCGGGGTTACCCGGACGTAGGAGTGGGAGATGGGCATCGACCTCAGCACGGACCGCGCCCCGAGCACCGTCTCGGACGCCCCGTCCCTCGGCGGCTACGTGCCGCCGACCTGGGAGGAGGTCGTCGAGCAGCACTCCGCCCGCGTCTATCGGCTGGCCTACCGCCTCAGCGGCAACGTGCACGACGCCGAGGACCTCACGCACGACGTCTTCATCCGGGTCTTCCGCTCGCTGCACTCCTACACGCCGGGCACCTTCGAGGGCTGGCTGCACCGCATCACGACCAACGTCTTCCTCGACAAGATGCGCCGCAAGCAGCGCATCCGCTTCGACGCCCTCTCCGAGGAGTCGGCCGCCCGGCTGCCCAGCCGCGGTGCCGGCCCGGAGCAGACCTTCCACGACGCGCAGTTCGACGACGACGTCCAGCGCGCGCTGGACGCGCTGCCACCGGACTTCCGCGCCGCGGTCGTGCTCTGCGACATCGAGGGGCTGTCCTACGAGGAGATCGCCGCGACGCTCGACGTCAAGCTCGGCACCGTCCGCTCCCGCATCCACCGCGGGCGCGCGCAGCTGCGCGAGTCCCTCGCCCACCGGGCGCCGGCCCCGCGACCCTCGGGCCCGGAGCCGGGCGCGGCGGCCCCCTCGACCGACGGCGCCCGCTCCCGTCGGCGCCCGGTCCTGCCGGCCGCGGTCACCGGTGGCGCGTGACCGTGCTCCGACCCGCCCGCGGCGGATGCCCGCGTGAGCAGCTGCCCGACTACGTCGCCGGGAGGCTGGACGCGGCCTCGGCGCGATGGTGGGACCGCCACCTCGTGGCCTGTGGGGACTGCAGCCGGGTGGTCGACGACGAGCGGGTGCTCCGCTCGGTGCTGACCGGCACCGCACCCCGGGTCCCGGGCGGCCTCCGCAGCTCGCTGATGGCGCTGGACCGGCCGGCGGACGTCGGCCCCGTCGAGAGCGGGCCCGGCTCGCCTCGGTTCCCCGGGGTCGCCCCGCTGCCGATGGTCCGGCCGGGCGCGCCGCCGTGCCACCGCAGCGCCCTGCGGTCCGCGGTCGTCGCCGCCGCGGCGGCCGGCGCCACGGCCGCGACCGCGTGGACCCTCTCCGTCGTGGGCAGCACCGCCGCGGCGGCGCCGACGGAACTCCCCCGGCCGACCTCGCCGGCGCCCCCCGCGAGCGCCGCCCCGGGAGGCACCGGGCGCCCGGCCGTGCCCGCGGCCCTGACGGTGTCGTGGCCGGTCACGGGCACCACCGGCACGACCGCGCCCGCTGGGCGCACCGCCGGCCCCTGACCCCGCGGCCGCGGGCCCGCGGCGTGCGACCATGGGTCCGCGAGCGCGCCGCGGGCCGGAGCGCCGAGAGGCCCGCCCATCCCGAGCGGGACGGTGACACGAGCGAGCGGCGGATGGAGGTGGGGAGGGGGTGTTCTTCGGGATCAACGGCTGGGAGCTGGTCCTCCTCGGGCTGCTCGCGGTCTTCATCCTCGGCCCCGAGCGCCTGCCCGGTTACGCCGCCAAGCTCGCGCACGGCATCCGCAAGGCACGCGTCATGGCCGAGGGGGCCAAGGGGCAGCTGAAGGACCAGCTGGGACCGGAGTACCAGGACGTCGACTGGCGGCAGTACGACCCGCGCCAGTACGACCCGCGCCGCATCGTCCGGGAGGCCCTGCTCGAGCCGCTCGAGGACGCCGCGGCGCCCTTGGGCGGGTCGGCGGCCACGGGGGTGGCGGCGGGGGCCGCAGCCGGGGGGGCGGCCGCCCGGCGCGACGCCGACGACGGGGAGAGTCCGGACGCGTGGGAGGACCGGCCCACCCCCTACGACGTCGACGCGACGTAGCGGCCCGTCTGGAGCTGAGCGGTCAGCGACCGGCGGAGCTGAGCGGTCAGCGGCCGGCCGGTGTCAGGCCCAGCGAGCGCCCGGCCAGGCCCCGGGCCCGGGTGCCGAGGCCCCGGGCGATGCCGCGCAGCGCGACGGCGGCCGGGCTCGCCGGGTCGGACAGGACCACCGGGCGACCCTCGTCGGCACCGATCCGGAGCGCGGTGTCGAGGGGGATCTGGCCGAGCAGCGGCACCTCCGAGCCCACCGAGCGGGTCAGGGAGGCGGCCACGTCCGCCCCCCCGCCCGAGCCGAAGATGTCCTGGCGGGTGCCGTCGGGCAGCTCGAGCCACGACATGTTCTCCACGACGCCGGCGATCCGCTGGTGGGTCTGCAGCGCGATCGCGCCCGCCCGCTCGGCGACCTCCGCGGCCGCCTGCTGCGGGGTGGTGACCACGAGGATCTCCGCCGTCGGGATGAGCTGGGCCACCGAGATCGCGATGTCACCGGTGCCCGGCGGCAGGTCGAGCAGCAGGATGTCCAGGTCACCCCAGAAGACGTCGGCGAGGAACTGCTGGAGCGCTCGGTGCAGCATCGGCCCGCGCCACACCACCGGCTGGTTGCCGGGCACGAACATCCCGATCGAGATGACCTTCACCTCGTGCGCGATCGGCGGCAGGATCATGTCGTCGACCTGGGTGGGCCGCGCGGACACCCCCAGCATGCGCGGGATGGAGAAGCCGTAGATGTCGGCGTCGACCACGCCGATCCGCAGCCCCTGCTCGGCGAGCGCCGCCGCCAGGTTGGCGGTGACCGAGGACTTGCCGACGCCCCCCTTGCCGGAGGCCACGGCATACACGCGGGTCAGGCTCCCCGGCTTGGCGAACGGGATCTCGCGTTCGGTGGCCCCGCCGCGCAGGTGGGTCCGGAGCTGGGCCCGCTGCTCGTCGCTCATGACGCCCAGGGTCACCTGGACGCTGGTGACGCCGGGCACCTTGCCGACGGCCGCCGTGGTGTCCCGGGTGAGGGTCTCCTTGAGCGGGCAGCCCGAGACGGTGAGGAGCAGGGTGACCGCCGCCCGTCCGGCCTCGTCGCAGGTGACCGACTCGACCATCCCGAGCTCGGTCACGGGACGCCGGATCTCCGGGTCGACGACGGTGGCGAGGGCGGCGCGCAGGGCGTCGTCGGTCACGGCGGGGGAGGCTGGCATCCCCCCATGCTAGGCGTCGGGGCTGGGCCGGGCCGAACCCGATGTCGCAGCCCCCGGACGGTCGGTCGGGCCCTCGGTGCGCCCGGTCAGGAGCTGGCGCTCCTGCATCTCCTCGAGCAGGTCGCGCAGCTCCCCGCGGACGAAGTCACGGGTGGCGGTGTCGCGCAGGGCGAACCGCAGCGCGGCGACCTCCCGGGTCAGGAACTCGGTGTCGGCGAGGTTGCGCTCGTCACGGCCCCGGTCCTGCTCCAGCGCGACCCGGTCCCGGTCGGCCAGACGGTTCTGGGCGAGCAGGATGAGGGGGGCGGCGTAGGACGCCTGGAGGCTGAGGATGAGGGTCAGGAAGATGAAGGGGTAGTCGTCGAAGCGCAGGACCGCCGGGGCGAGGACGTTCCACGCCACCCAGGTCAGGACGAACACGGTCATGCCGAAGAGGAATGCGGGCGTCCCCATGAAGCGCGCGAACTTCTCGGACAGGACGCCGAAGGCCTCCTCGGTCAGCACGTCCGGCCGGGCGAGCCGCCGGCCCCGTTCCCGCGGCTGGTCGAGGCGGATGACCCGCTCGACCCGCCGGTCAGCCACGGGTCACCTCGTGCCGCTCCTCGCGCCAGTCCTCGGGGAGGATGTGGTCGAGGACGTCGTCGACGGTGACCGCGCCGATGAGCAGGCCCGCCTCGTCGACGACCGGCATGCCGACGAGGTCGTAGGTCGCGAGCATCCGCGTCACCTCGCCGATCGAGGCGTCGGCGCGCAGCGGGGCGACGTCCTTGTCGAGGATCTGACCGATCGGGGCATGCGGCGGCTCGCGGAGCAGCCGCTGGATGTGGACCATCCCGAGGTACGTGCCGGTGGGCACCTCCAGTGGCGGCCGGCAGACGAAGACGGTCGTCGCCAGGGCCGTGGACAGCTCGGCCCGCCGCACCACGGCGAGCGCCTCGGCGATGCTCGCCTCGGGGCCGAGGATGACCGGCTCGGTGGTCATCAGGCCGCCCGCGGTGTTCTCGTCGTAGGCGAGGAGCCGGCGCAGCGGGGCCGCCTCGTCCGGCTCCATCAGCTGCAGCAGCTGCTCGGCCTGCTCCGGCGGCAGCTCCGAGAGCAGGTCCGCCGCGTCGTCGGGCTCCATCGCCTCGAGGACGTCGGCGGCGCGGCCCGCCTTGAGGCTGGCGAGGATCTCGACCTGGTCGTCCTCGGGCAGCTCCTCGAGGACGTCGGCGAGCTGGTGGTCGTCCAGGGCCGCGGCGACCTCGGCCCGCCGCTTGGGCGGCAGCCCGTGGATGACCTCGGCGAGGTCGGCGGGCTTGAGGTCCTCGTAGGTCTCCAGGAGCCGCGCGGCGCTCTGCTCGTCCCCGGTGTCGCGCAGGCCGTCCACGTCCTCGATGGGCACGAGGAGGGTCTCCCCGCGCCGCCGACCGAGCCGGGCCAGCCCCGGCCGGGTGAAGCCCTTGCGGACGAAGGCGCGGGTCACCGACCAGCCGCGCGCGTAGCCCTGCTCGATGCCGATGTCCTCCACGGTCGCGTCCAGGACCGTGCCGCCGTCGGTGCGGGCCCGCACGTGCCGCTCCAGCAGCTCGGCCAGCACGAGGGTCTCGTTCGCGCGCTGCTCGAAGCGGCGCATGTTGACCAGCCCGGTGGTGATGACCTGGCCGCCGTCCACCGAGGTCACCCGGGTCATCGGCACGAAGACCCGGCGCCGACCCGGCACCTCGACCACGAGCCCGATGACCCGGGGCCGCTGCCGCGTCGCGCTGAAGGTCACGACGACGTCGCGCACCCGTCCCACCTGGTCGCCCAGCGGGTCGAAGACCGCCAGGCCGGCCAGGCGGCCGACGAAGACGCGGGAGGCCGTGCTCACGCGGCAAGGCTATCGGCGGCGGGACCGCCCACGGAGGTGCCACGGCCGCCAGCGCGCCGTCGTGCCCGGCGCGGGGGTGACGGTCACGGACCGGGAGTCACCGGCATACCTCCCGGGTGCCTCGTCCGGCCGCCCGTGGGGGTGGAGCAGGTGGATCGTGGCGCTCTCCCGCCAGCGGGCGGCGACGTCACCGGTGGCGTTGAGGCGGAAGGGCCGCAGCACCTCGACGGCGCCGTCCCAGCGGACGTCCTCCGGCGTCAGCTCCTCGACGGCCGCCTGCAGCCGCAGCAGCCGGCCCCCGGTGTCCTTGCTGCGCAGGACGAGGGTCACCTCCGTTGGCAGCCACGGGAGCGACTGCTCCTCGGGGCCCGAGACCACGTATGCCGCCGGGCCGGGTCCGCGCGGGTCCTCGTCGTCGTGCCAGACGAACCACACCGGGTGTGACTCGCCGTCCGGCGGCTCGACCCACAGCACCGCCGATGCGGAGGCCGCCTCGGCGAGCAGCCGGGTGACACCGACGCCCGCGCCGACCGCTGCGCCGACGCCCGCGCCGACCGCCGCGTCGACCACCGTGTCGGCGGGTTCCTCGGTCACAGCGTGAACTGTCTCACGGCCCCGCGCGCGCCGCGCTGCTAGCGTCGCGGCGGACCGACACGAGCCGGGAGGACGCACGACGATGCGCAGCGCCAAGGACTTCTTCGCCCCCCTCGCGGTCGGGGCACCCGCCCCGGTGCGTGAGGTGCCCGCCCGGCCCAGCCGGATGATCCACTTCTTCGACCCCAGCAACGCCAAGATGGCGGCCAAGGTGCCGCAGCTGGTCGGCACCGTCGACGTCCTGCTCGGGAACCTCGAGGACGCCGTGAAGGCCGACCGCAAGGAGGCGGCGCGGTCCGGGCTGGTCGAGATCGCCAAGGCGACCGACTTCGGGGGGCACACCCAGCTGTGGACCCGGGTGAACAGCCTGGACAGCCCGTGGGTGCTCGACGACCTCACGACCCTGGTCACCGAGATCGGCGACAAGCTCGACGTCGTCATGGTCCCCAAGGTGCAGGGCGCCGAGGACATCCACTACGTCGACCGGCTGCTCGCCCAGCTCGAGGCGCGGGCCGGCCTCACCCGGCCGCTGCTCGTCCACGCCATCCTCGAGACGGCCAGCGGCATGGCGAACGTCGAGGAGATCGCGGGGGCGAGCCCCCGCATGCAGGGCGTCTCCCTCGGCCCGGCGGACCTGGCCGCCGACCGCCGGATGAAGACCACGCGCGTGGGCGGTGGGCACCCCGGCTACCTGGTCCGCCGCGACCCCGACCCGCTGGCCGGGGCCGACGGCATCCACGCGGAGCGGGCCGTCTTCCAGCAGGACCTGTGGCACTACACGATCGCGCGGATGGTCGACGCCTGCGCGATGCACGGGATCTTCCCCTACTACGGCCCGTTCGGGGACATCGCCGACGTCGTCGCCTGCGAGGACCAGTTCCGCAACGCCTTCCTGCTGGGGTGCGTGGGGGCGTGGTCCCTGCACCCGGCGCAGATCGCCATCGCCAAGCGGGTGTTCAGCCCGGCGCCGGAGGACGTCGCGCACGCGCGGCGCGTCAAGGAGGCCATGGGTGACGGCACCGGCGCGGTGATGCTCGACGGGAAGATGGAGGACGACGCCAGCCTCAAGCAGTGCCTCGTGGTGCTCGAGCTGGCCGAGCGCCTGTCCGCCACCGACCCCGAGCTGGCCGCGCTCTACGAGCCCGGCAGTGCCGCGGAGACGCCGGAGCACTCCGGTGCCGGAGGGGCCCGGTGACCGCCGGGGGGAGCGGTGGGAGCGCCCGCGGGCCGGCATACCGTCCCCGTCGTTCCGTCCTCTACATGCCCGGCAGCAACGCCCGGGCACTGGAGAAGGCGGGCACCCTGCCCGTGGACGGGCTCATCCTGGACCTGGAGGACGCGGTCGGCCCGGACCACAAGGAGGCGGCCCGGGACGCGGTCTGCGAGGCGGCGGCCTCGGGGCGCTACGGGCGCCGGGAGGTGACGATCCGCGTGAACTCCATGGGCACCCGGTGGCACGACGCGGACCTCGCGGCGGCGTGCGCCGCCGGCCCCGACGGGGTCGTCGTGCCCAAGGTCGACTCCGCCCCGCAGGTGCGCTCGCTGGTCGCCGCGATGGAGGCGGCCGGGGCGCCGGAGCGCACGGCGCTGTGGGCCATGGTGGAGACGCCCGCCGCCGTGCTCGCCGTGGCCGACATCGCGGCCGCGTCGGACCGGCTGGCCGTGCTGGTCATGGGAACCAACGACATCGTCAAGGAGCTCCGCGCGGCGCACGTGCCGGGGCGGGCACCCCTGCTGACCGCCCTGTCGCTCTCCCTGCTGGCCGCGCGCGCAGCGGGGGTGGCGGTGCTCGACGGGGTCTACAACGACGTCCGGGACGCCGACGGCTTCGCCGCCGAGTGCCGGCAGGGCAGGGACCTGGGCTTCGACGGCAAGACCCTGATCCATCCCGGGCAGGTGGAGGTCTGCAACGCCACCTTCGCGCCGAGCGAGGTGGAGCTCGAGGAGGCCCGCGGCGTCCTCGCCGCATGGGAGGCCGGTGCGGGCGCCGGTGTCGTGACCTACAACGGCCGCATGGTCGAGAACCTGCACGTCGAGACGGCGCAGCGGCTCCTGGACACCGCGGCGGCGATCGAGGAGCTGGCCGCCGACCCGGCGCGCTGACCCGCCCGTCTCCTCCGTCACGAGTCCGCCGCGGCCGTCGCCGAGGGCGATAGATTTGGGGTGGCCAGGACGGCGCGAACGAGGACGGCGACGATGGAGCTCACCAGAAGCGTGGATGTGGACCGGCGGACGCTGGTGCTGGGGGCGGCCACCGCTGCAGCGGTCGGCACGATCGGCGTGGTGGGCGCGCCGGACGCGGAGGCCGTCACCTACCCGACCCTGCGACGCGGCTCGCGCGGGTCCTCCGTCCTCACCCTGCAGCGCAGGCTCAATGCCCTGGGCTACTGGTGCGGCACCGCCGACGGCTCCTTCGGCCGCCTCACCCAGCAGGCGGTGTGGGCGCTGCAGAAGGCCGCCGGCATCCCGCGGACCGGCGTCGTGGCGTCGAGGACGTGGAGCGCGCTGAACCGCAGGGTGCGGCCCGCGAAGCGGACCACGAGCGGCTCGGCCCTCGAGGTCAACAAGTCCAGGCAGCTGCTGCTCGTCGTCCAGGACGGGCGGCTGAAGTACATCCTCAACACCAGCACCGGCAGCGGGGAGCGCTACTACTCCGGCGGTGCCTGGCACACCGCCCGGACCCCCACCGGCCGCTTCCGGATCTACCGCAGGATCAGCTCGGGCTGGCACCGGGCCCCGCTGGGGATGCTGTACCGACCGGTCTACTTCACCGGCGGCTACGCCATCCACGGCTCGACGTCGATCCCGCCCTACCCGGCCTCCCACGGCTGCTGCCGGCTCAGCACGGCGGCGATGGACGTGCTGTGGCGGGAGGGGCGGGTCCCGATCGGGCGGCGGGTCCGCGTCTACTGACCTCCCGTCCACTGACCCGGGCTCCCACCCACGTCACCACCGGCCGGCGGCCTGCGCCGCCACGTCCCCGAAGAGCTCGTCGGGGTCCACCGCGAGGCCACGGCGGACGAACCACGCGGACATGGTGCGGCAGTCCCGCTCGAGGAACTCGAACCCAGAGGGGTTGCCCACCACGTCGACCACCTGGGGCCAGTCGATGAGGACCAGCCGCTCGCGGTGGACCAGGGCGTTGTACGGCGAGAGGTCGCCGTGCGCCCATCCCAGGCCGGCGAGCGCCAGCAGGGCCGTGCGGAGCTGCTCGAAGAGGTCGGCCAGCAGGTCGGGCGCGGGCCGGGTCTGCACGAGCCGGGGCGCGGCCTCGCGCCCGTCCCCGACGAACTCCATGAGCATCTCCGCCTCGCTCAGCTGCACCGGGTAGGGCACCGGCAGGCCGGCCCCCCACAGCCGGCCGAGGGCGTCGAACTCCGCAGCGGCCCACTGGCCCGCGATCAGGGCGCGGCCGAACTCGGTGCGCCGGGCCATCGCGCGGGTCTCGCGGCTCTTGCGGACCCGCCGGCCCTCCAGGTATCCCGCGTCGCGGTGGAAGAGGCGGTGCTCGCTGCCGCGGTAGCGCTTGGCCGCCATGACCGACTCGCGGCCGGCGTCATCCCCGGGCACGGAGCGGCGGAGCAGGTGGACGTCGGCCTCCTTGCCGGTCTTGAGAACCCCGAGGTCCTCCTCGACCGCGCCGAGGTCGGTGACGACCCAGGCCGGGCGCGGCCGGGGTCCGTGGGTGGCGCCGTCCCAGGTGGACCAGCGCAGCCCCTCGGGAGGGGCGTCAGGACGGGTGTCGACCGCGAGGGTCGGAACGGCCGCGCTCGGACGCGCGACCGGGTGGGGCTGTGGCACAGCAGGGCTCCGATCGGGAAGGAAGGGTGCGGGCGGTGGGCAGGACCCGGCCCGGGGCGGTCGTGCGCATCTCGTCCTCCTCCTCGATCGGTCCGGCGCGGGGACCGGCACCGTGGTGCTCACGGCGGCGGTATGCCGTGGGCGCGCCGGCGTGGTCGGCCGGCGGTCCCAGCGTGGCCGGGTGCCGAGCCGCGCCGCAACCGCATTTCCCGTCGGCGACCACCTCGACCGGGCGACGGTGATGGGACTCACCCGGGGGCGCCGGCACGCCGGGGGCGGGCACTCGGCATACTCGGCAGTGGCTTTCCGACACCCACGCAAGGGAGCGATGCGCGCATGTCCCGACTCCAGTCGACCGAGGGCCTCACCGAGGAGCAGACCGAGCTACTGGCACTGGTCCGGCAGTTCGTCGACGAGCAGATCATCCCGGTCGCGACCGAGATGGAGCACGCCGACGAGTACCCGACCGACATCGTCGAGGCGATGAAGGAGATGGGGATCTTCGGCCTGATGATCCCGGAGGAGTACGGCGGGCTGGGCGAGTCGCTGCTCACCTACGCGTTGACGGTCGAGGAGATCGCCCGTGGGTGGATGAGCGTCAGCGGCATCATCAACACCCACTTCATCGTCGCCTACCTGCTGCTCCAGCACGGGACCGAGGAGCAGAAGCAGCGCTACCTGCCGCGGATGGCGACCGGCGAGGTGCGCGGCGCGTTCTCGATGAGCGAGCCGGGCATGGGGTCCGACGTCGCGGCGATCCGCTCCAAGGCCGTGCGCGACGGCGCCGACGGCGACAAGTGGACCCTCGAGGGCCAGAAGATGTGGCTCACCAACGGCGGGAGCTCCAACCTCGTCGCGGTGCTCGTCCGCACCGACCCGGACGACCCGTCGGTCACCTCGCCCTACAAGAGCATGTCCACCTTCCTCATCGACAAGGAGCCGGGCTTCGGCGAGACGGCACCCGGCGTCACCGTGCCGGGCAAGATCGAGAAGATGGGCTACAAGGGCGTCGACACCACCGAGCTCATCATGCAGGGGCACCGGACGACGACCGACCAGCTGCTCGGCGGGGTCCCGGGCAAGGGGTTCTACCAGATGATGGACGGGGTCGAGGTGGGCCGCGTCAACGTGGCGGCCCGCGCGTGCGGCGTGGCCCGTCGGGCCTTCGAGCTCGGGGTGTCCTACGCGCAGATGCGCGAGACCTTCGGCAAGCAGATCGCCGAACACCAGGCGATCCTCTTCCGCCTCGCCGACATGGCGACCAAGGTCGAGGCCGGGCACCAGATGATGGTCAAGGCGGCGCGGACCAAGGACGGCGGGGAGCGCAACGACCTCGAGGCCGGCATGGCGAAGTACCTCGCCTCGGAGTACTGCGCCGACGTGGTCGAGCAGTCCTTCCGCATCCACGGCGGCTACGGCTACTCCAAGGAGTACGAGATCGAGCGGCTCTACCGCGAGGCCCCGATGCTCCTCATCGGGGAGGGCACCGCCGAGATCCAGAAGATGATCATCGGCCGGCGGCTGCTCGAGGACTACAAGCTCAAGGGCTGACGCGCGGCCGCAGCCACCGCTCCCGCCGCCAGACCGCGCCTTCCAGCGCGCTGGCAGGGTGCTCCCTGCGCCCACCCAGACGGCTTTGACACACTGGGGCCATGAGCATCTCGCCGAGCCGGGCCGTGGGCCCGGGCCGCACCGCCCTCAACCTCGAGTACCCCATGTCGCTCGGGGTCTACGACACCTACCCCGAGGCGCAGAAGGCCGTCGACTACCTCTCCGACAACGGGTTCCCCGTGCAGGACGTCCTCGTCGTCGGCACCGAGCTGAAGTCGCTCGAGCGGGTGACCGGCCGCCTGACCCGCGGACGCGTCATCGGCGCCGGCGCGCTCTCCGGCGCCTGGCTCGGGTTCTTCGTGGGGATGATCTTCGCGCTGTTCGACACCAGCGGCTTCCCCCTGCTCTCCGTGGTCCTCACCGTGCTGTTCGGCGTCGCCTTCGGCGCGGTCTGGGCCCTGGTCGGCTACGCCCTGACCAAGGGCCAGCGCGACTTCACCTCGGTCTCCCAGATCGTCGCGACGAAGTACGAGGTGCTCACCGAGCACAAGCACGTCGTCCAGGGCCGGGAGATGCTCACCCGGATGGACCCGTTCAAGGCCGCGCAGGACCAGGTGCGCGCCGCGCAGGAGGCCGAGCGCGCCGCGATGGCCACCCAGCCCGGTCCGGCCGCTCCCGGCGCCAACCCGTATGCCGTGCCCGGCCAGCCGCCGTACGCCGGCCAGCCGGTCCAGCCGGTCCAGCCGGTCCAGCCGGTGGCGCAGCCCGGGCAGCCGGGTCAGCCGACCCAGCCCCCGAGCCAGCCACCGGCCGGCTGACACCGCTCCACGGCCCAGCGGCGGGCGCTTCCGCTTCAGCCCTTGACGGCGCCCGAGGTCAGGCCGCGGACGAAGTAGCGCTGCAGGGCGAAGAACACGAGCATGGGCACCACGATCGAGATGAACGCGCCTGCGGTGAGCAGCTCCTGACCCTGGCCCTGCGTGCCGAGCAGCTGCTGCAGCTCGACGATCACCGTGGTGTTGTCGGCGTCGAGGAACAGCTTGGCGATGAGCAGGTCGTTCCACACCCAGAGGAACTGCAGCGTGGCAAAGGCGGCCATTGCCGGGATGGCCATCGGGAAGACGAGCTTCCAGAACGTCTGGTAGTGGGTGCAGCCGTCGATCTTCGCCGACTCCACGATACTTACCGGGAGCGTGGACATGTAGTTCCGCAGGATGTAGATCGCCAGCGGCATGCCGAAGCCGGTGTGCAGCAGCCAGACCGCGATGAACTGCCCGGAGATGCCGAGCCCGCGCGGACCGAGCAGGTCGAGCATCGGCTGGAACGCCACCTGGATCGGGACGACGAGCACGGCGATGATCGCGATGAAGAACAGGTCCTTGCCCGGAAAGTGCATGAACGTGAAGGCGTATGCCGCGAACGCCGCGAACATGATCGGGATGATCGTCGCGGGGAGGGCCACGACGATGCTGTTGATCTCCCCCGCGCCGAGGTTGGTGCCCTCCAGCACGCCGCGGTAGTTCTGTGTGGTCCATCCCGCGTCGAAGGGGTTGAGCAGCGCCGTCCACCACCCGGAGCTCCGCACGTCGTCGCGGGTGCGGAACGAGGTCACGAGCAGCCCGATCGTGGGCACCGTCCACAGCAGCGCCAGGAGGGTCATCGTGACGACGGAGAAGATGCTGCGAGGACGTCCGTCCCGCATCAGTCTGCGGCTCATCGGCCTGCCTCCTCGGCCCGGAAGTGGCGCACCTGGTAGACGAGGATGGGGATCACCGCGATGAGCAGCACCACCACGATCGCCGACGCGATGCCCGCCTGGCTGTTCGCGAACAGCTCGTTGAAGAACAGGTTGGCGATGACGTTGGACTTGAACCGTCCGTTGGTCATGACGTAGACGATGTCGAAGACCTTGAGCACCAGAATCAGCACGGTGATGAAGACGGTGATGATCGTGCCCTTGATCTGCGGGATGATCACCCGGAAGAAGATCTGCACCTCGCTGGCACCGTCGATCCGGGCCGCCTCGATCGTGTCCTCCGGCACCCCCTTGATCGCCGAGGACAGCAGGATCATCGCGAACCCGACCTGCAGCCAGACGAGGATGACCATCATGAGGAAGGAGTTCAGTCGGGCGGTGGAGATGTTCAGCCACGTCTGCGGGTCGCCGCCCAGGCTCGTCCAGATGGCGTTGAGCAGGCCGGTCTGTGGCGCGCCCGGGTCGTCGTACGCGTAGATCAGGCCCCAGATGGCGGACGCCCCGACGAACGAGATCGCCATCGGCAGGAAGATCATCCCCTTGGAGAGCTTCTCCCCCTGCGCCGTCAGCTTGTCGGCGAGCACCGCCACGATGACGCCGAAGACGACCGTGACCGCGGGCACGACGGCGATCCACAGGATGTTGTTGACGATCGACTGCCGGAACTCGGGGTCGCCGAAGATGGTCACGTAGTTCTCGAGCCCGACGTATGCCGTGCTGTCGGAGTTGGCGAAGGAGTAGTTGATCGTCTGCAGGGCGGGGTAGATGAGGACGAGCGCGATCATCCCCAGCCCGGGCACGAGGAAGGCGTACGGCATCAGACCCTCGGAGAGCCTGCGCGGGAGCCCCTCGACGAACATGTTGAGGAAGAAGAAGAGCAGGGCGGCGCCGGCCACACCGGCCACCAGCGCGACGAGCCCGATGATGATCCGGTGGCCGAACCACTGCGGGTAGTAGGCGAACGCGAGGAACAGGTTGGCCACGACGTAGACCACGGCCGCCATCCCGGCGATGCCGACGAGCAGCTTGACGATGCTCGGTCCGCCCTGCGCCTCCGGACCGCGGACGTCCTTGTCGTCCGGGACGGCGTCCGGCTGGACGCTGGTGGTGGTGCTCATGACTTCGGCCAGGACTGCTCGATGTCGTCGCAGACCTGCTGCGAGGACTTGCTGCCGTTGATCCACTGGACCATGCCGGTCCAGAAGGTGCCCGATCCCACCGCCTTGGGCATGACGTCCGAGCCGTCGAAGCGGAACACGTCGGCGTCGGCGGCGATCTTGGCCATCTCGCGGGTCAGGTCGTCCGGGTACTGCGCCCCGTCGAAGGTCTTGTGGGGGGAGAGCCAGCCGCCGGCCTTGGCCCAGGGTCCGCCGAAGCGGTCGGAGGTGAGGAACTCCATGACCTTCTTGGCGTCGTCGTCGTTGCCGTTGAACAGGCCCGCGATGTCACCGCCGCCGAGGATCGCCTGGCCGTCGAACCCACCCTCGAACCGGGGGAACACGAAGATGCCGACCTTGTCGTCGAGGTTCTGCTGCACCGGCGCGGGGAAGAAGCCGGTGGCGAAGTTCCCCTGCCGCATGATGTAGCAGCGCTCCGGGTTGGCGAAGGCGCCGGTCATGGCGTCGCCGAACGCGGTGTTGAGGATGCTCTTGGTCCCGCCGAGGACGTTCCCCTCCCCCTTGGCCAGCTTGCCGAACTCGTCGAAGGCCTTGACGATGCGCTCGTCGTTGAACGGGATCGCGTGCGAGGTCCATTGGTCGTAGACGTCCGGGCCGTACATCCGCAGGACGTACTCCTCGATCCAGTCCGTGCCGACCCAGCCGGTGGTCTGGTCGGCCTCCCAGCCCATGCACCACGGAGCGGTGCCGTCGGCCTTGATCTTGTCCGTGGTCTTGGCGAGGTCCTGGATGGAACTCGGCTCCGTCGAGTAGCCGGCCTTCTCGTAGGACGGCTTGGGGTACCACACCAGGCTCTTCACGGCCAGGCGCATCGGCGCGCCGTAGACCCGGCCCCGGAACTGTGCCGACTCCAGCATGCCCGGGATCAGCGTGGCGTCGATCTTGTCGTAGTCGAGGTAGGCGTCGAGGGGGTTGACCTTGCCCTCCGCCGCGAAGTCCAGCAGCCCGCCCGGCTGTGGGAACAGCCCGATGTCGGGGGAGTCGCCGGAGCTGACCTTCTGCTTGATCGTCGTCGTGAAGTCCTGGTCCGCGGTGTACTGGACGTCGATCCCGCTCTCCTTCTCGAACGGCGCCAGCGAGGCGTCGAACTGCTTCTGCTCGTCGCCCCCGAACGCCCCGAGGATGGTCACCGTCTTGTCACCGTCCGCGGTGCCGCCGTCGACGAACCCGCCCAGTCCGGCACCGCCCTCACCCCCCGACGGGTTGGGGTCCTGCAGACAGCCGGAGGCGAGCAGGGCCAAGGCGAGCGCCCCGGCGCCCATGCCCATCCGTCGCCGTCCTCGCGCGTTCCTGGTCATGGTCGCTCCTCGTCGTCGAGTTCGTTCACCCGTGAGCACGTGCCGGTGCGACGCAGCCGATGCGACCTCCGACCCGCCCCTTGTCTACCGCCTTGGGCCGGGCACGGGCCACCGCAGCGTCGGGGCAATCCCGGGAAATTCGGGGCAGGTCGCCGAAGGTCGCATCCGATGCCGGATCGTGACGTCGGCCCTTGCACCTCTGCAACCGGCCGTCTCGGGGCTATCGTCGCGACCGTGGACGCACCCGCCCTCGAGCCGCTCGACACGGACTTCGCCTCGGTTCTCTGCGTCGTGGCGCACCCCGACGACATCGAGTACGGCCTGTCCGCCGCCGTGCACCGGTGGACCGGGGCCGGCATACCCGTCACGTACTTCCTGCTGACGCGCGGCGAGGCGGGCATCGACTCGATGCCACCGGAGCTCGCCGGACCGGCGCGGGAGGCCGAGCAGCGGGAGGCCGGACGGCGGGTGGGGGTCGACGTCGTCGACTTCGGCGAGTGGGCGGACGGGCGCGTGGAGGCGGGG
Source organism: Dermatophilaceae bacterium (assembly GCA_035633255.1). Lineage (GTDB taxonomy): Bacteria > Actinomycetota > Actinomycetes > Actinomycetales > Dermatophilaceae > DASQFD01. The sequence goes on along the minus strand of DASQFD010000034.1, from coordinate 5,122 downwards.
CTGGCGCTGCGCCGGGACATCGCCCGCGAGATCCGCCGGCGGCGGCCGGAGTTCGTCGTCACCCAGACCTACGCCGACCGCTTCGGAGCGGGCATGGTCAACCAGGCCGACCACCGGGCCGTCGGCCTGGCCACCCTGGACGCGGTGGCGGACGCGGGCAACCGGTGGCTGCACCCGGAGCTCGCGGCCGAGGGGCTGGAGCCGTGGGAGGGGGTGCGGATGCTCGGCTTCGCCGGCAGCCCGACCCCGAACCGCTGGGTCGACGTCACCGGTGAGCACTTCGAGGCCGGCGTGCACTCCCTGGAGGCGCACGCGGCCTACAACGACGCGCTCCCGGACACCTTCCCCAAGCCGCGGGAGCTGCTCACCTGGGTCCTCGGCATGGGGGGCCAGGCCGCCGGGGTCGAGCACGCCGTCACCCTGGACGTCGTCGACCGGCGCTGACGCCGGCCGGACGGAGGATGTCGGTTCCGGGGGCCTCCAGCACCCCCGAACCGACAGTCAGCCTGCGGTCGCCGCCGCAGACCCCTGCACCCGCGCGATCCACGCCTCGACGTCGTCGGCGGCGCGCGGCATGGCGGCGGAGAGGTTCTCGCAGCCGTCCTCGGTGACGAGCACGTCGTCCTCGATGCGGACGCCGATGCCGCGGAGGCGCTCGGGCGCCTTGAGGTCGTCGGCCTTGAAGTAGAGGCCCGGCTCGACGGTGAGCACCATGCCCGTTCGGAGCTCGCCGTCGAGGTACTCCTCGCGGGTCGCCAGCGCGCAGTCGTGCACGTCGATGCCGAGGTGGTGCGAGGTGCCGTGCACCATCCACCGGCGGTGGTGCTGGCCGTGCTCCTTGTCGAGCGTCTCCTCCACCCCGACTCCCTCCGGCAGCAGCCCCCAGCGGTGCAGGTGCTCGGCGACCACGCGGATGGCGGCGTCGTGCACGTCGGAGAAGCGAGCCCCCGGGCGGACGGCCGCGAGCCCGGCCTCCTGGGCGGCGAGCACCGCCTCGTAGACCTCCCGCTGGGCCTCGGTGAAGCGCCCCGACACCGGCAGGGTCCGGGTGACGTCCGCGGTGTAGAGGCTCTCGACCTCCACCCCCGCGTCGAGGAGCAGGAGGTCCCCCTCGTGCACGTCGCCGGTGTTGCGGGTCCAGTGCAGGGTGTTGGCGTGGTCGCCGGCGGCGCAGATCGAGTCGTAGCCCACGCCGTTGCCGGCGTGCCGGGCGTGCAGGCAAAACACCCCCTCGACCCACCGCTCGCCGCGGCCCCGCTCCACCGCCTCGGCGAGCCCGGCGATGACCGCCTCGAAGCCCACGTGCGTGGCCGCGATGGCGTCGCGGAGCTGCTGCACCTCGAACTCGTCCTTGACCATCCGCAGCACCGAGAGGGTGTGCGCGAGCGCGTCGTCCGCCTCCGCCAGGCCCTCCTCCTGGGCGCCGTTCGCGACCCGAGCCACGTCCAGCGCCGCCGTCAGCTCGCGGTCCGCGTCGCGGACGAGCCGCACCACGACCTGGCCGGCGTCCTTGGCGACCGCCGCCTCCAGCTCGTCGAGCGGCCGGGTGAGGAGGCCGAGCTCCAGCGCCACCTCGTCGAGGGAGGGGCGCGGCCCCACCCAGAACTCGCCCATCCGGGCGTCGGCGAAGAAGTCGTCGCTCTCCGCGCCGGCCGGCGGCCACAGGTACAGCACCGCCTCGTGCCCGCCCCCGTCCGCCGGCTCGAGGACGAGCACGGCGTCGGGCTCCCGGTCCGCGCCGAGCCCGGTGAGGTGGGCGAACGCGCTGTGCGGCCGGAAGAGGTAGTCGGTGTCGTTGCTGCGCACCTTGAACCCGCCCGCCGGGACCACCAGCCGCTCGCCGGGGTGTGTGGCCGAGACCCGTGCGCGCCGGTCGGCGGCGTGCGGGGCGGCGGGCGAGGGGGCGCTCACCGAGGCCGCCGGCCCGGCCCAGTCCTCGCGCACGAACGCGCGGAACTCCTCCGTCACCGGACGCGGCCGGCTCTCGCCGTGCTTCTGCTGCTCACTCATCCCCCCATGGTGTCACGGTGGCACGCCCCCCTCCTCGGCCCGGCGAGCGCGCGACGGGGCCACCGTTGCCCCGGCCACACGCGCCGGGGGCCGTGCCCCGGCGGTCCTACGCTGGGCGCGTGACCGAGCCCGTCCCGCGCCGGTTCAACCTCGCTCGGTACTGTCTCGGGCCGGCCCCCCACCGTCCCCCCGACCGGGTCGCACTCCTCGTCGTCCACCACCCCGAGGAGCCGCTTCGGGGCGTCGAGCGGTGGACGTTCGGCGAGCTCGACGACGCGGTGCGGGCCTGCGCCGCCGGCCTGCTCGGCCTCGGCCTCCAGCGCGGGGACCGGGTGGTGCTTCGGCTGGGCAACACCAGCGAGTTCGCCGTCCTGTTCTTCGCCTGTGCCGCCGCCGGGCTGGTCGCCGTCCCGACGTCGCCGCAGCTGACGCCGGAGGAGGTGGCCTTCGTGGTCGACGACGTCCGGGCGTCGGCGCTCGCCCTGGCCCCGGAGCTCGCGGCCGGCGTGGACCCGCCCCACGGCGTCCGCCCGGTCACGCCCGGCGACGTGCGCGCCTGGCGCGAGGCCGGCCCGAGGGCCGGGTGGGCGGACACCGGTGGCGAGGACCCGGCATACCTCGTCTTCACGTCGGGCACGAGCGGGGTGCCCAAGGGCGTGCTGCACGGTCACCGGGCGGTGTGGGGACGGCGGCCCATGTATGCCGGGTGGCACGACATCCGCGAGGGCGACACGGTGCTGCACGCCGGCTCGCTCAACTGGACCTACACCCTGGGCGTCGGCCTCACCGACCCGTGGGCGGTGGGGGCCACCGCGGTGGTGTCTGTCGGCCCGCCCGACCCGCGCGCGTGGGGCCGGCTGGTCGCGGCCACCGAGGCCACGGTGTTCGCGGCGGTGCCCGGCGTGTTCCGCCAGGTCCTGTCCCGGGGGGACCTGCGCGAGGGCGACCTCCGGACGCTGCGGCACGTGGTCACGGCCGGTGAGGCGCTGTCGCCGGCGCTGCGCACGGCCTGGGGGGAGCGGACCGGGCTGGAGATGTACGAGGCGCTCGGGATGAGCGAGGTGTCGACGTTCGTGTCGTCCTCGCCGACCGTCCCGGTGCACCCCGGGAGCCCCGGGCGGCCGCAGGCCGGGCGGCGGGTGGCGGTGCTGACGGTGGACGGCGAGCGGCCGGTTCCGGTGGGGGCCCGGGGGCTGCTGGCGGTGCACCGGTCCGACCCCGGGCTGATGCTGCGCTACTGGGAGCGGCCGGAGGAGGACGCCGCCGTGACCCGGGGGGAGTGGTTCGTCAGCGCCGACCTGGTGGACCTCGACGACGACGGCTACGTCCACCACCACGGGCGCGCCGACGACGTGATGACCTCGCTGGGGTACCGCGTCTCGCCGCTGGAGGTGGAGCACTGCCTGGCGCAGCACCCGGGGGTGGCGGACGTGGCCGTGACCGAGGTGCCGGTGCGGGAGGAGCTGACGGTCGTCACGGCGTTCGTCGTGCCGCGGGACTGCGGGCTCCTGGGGGGAGGCACGGGCGAGGGAGGCCGCGCGTCGGGCGCCTTCGAGGCGGACCTGGTGGCGCACGCGCGGGCCCGCCTCGCGGCATACAAGTGCCCCCGGCAGGTGCGGATCGTGGCGACCCTGCCCCGCACGGCCAACGGGAAGCTGATCCGGCGCGAGCTGCGCCGGGTGCCCGACGTCGACGGGTAACCCCGGCCGCCCGCCCCGCAGACCCGCCCGCCCCGCAGACCCGGCTCGGCCGGCCCTCTGGCAGGAGGTGCGGCTCGCAGGGGGCTCGCAGGGGTCAGCGGGCCGGGTCGATCATCGTCATGCCGGCGATGCTCGACCGGTCGAACCGGGGCAGGAGCTCGGCGGCCTCGTGGAGCCCGATGGTGCGCCGGACCAGCCGCTCCGGCTGCAGCGAACCGTTCTCGACGAGCGCCATCATGGCCGGGTAGTCCACCGCTGCCATCCCGTGGGTGCCCAGCACGTCGAGCTCCCAGGCGATCACTCGGGCCATCGGCACCGGCGGATCACCGTCGACCGGCGGGAGCAGGCCGATCTGGACGTGGCGACCCTGTCGGCGCAGGCTGAGGATCGCGTCCGCACAGGTCCGTGCACTGCCGACCGCGTCCACGGCGACGTGGCTGCCCCCACCGGTCAGGTCCGCGACGGCGGTGGGGACGTCGACGCCGTCGGCACGCACCACGTGCTCCGCGCCGAGGGCGAGGGCGGTGGCGAGGGCGCTCGGGTTCCGGTCCACCGCGACCACCCGGGCGCCGAGGGCGCGGGCGATCATCACGGCGCTGAGCCCGGCGCCGCCGGCACCGACCACGGTCACCCATTCGCCCTCGGTCACCCGGGCGCGGGCCACCAGGCCCCGGTATGCCGTCGCGAACCGGCACCCGAGGCTCGCCGCGGCGGTCACGTCGAGCCGGTCGGGGACGGCCACCAGGTTCGTGTCGGCGGCGTGCAGGGCGACGTACTCCGCGAAGGACCCCCAGTGCGTGAAGCCGGGCTGTTCCTGGTCGGGACAGACCTGCGCCTGCCCCGCCAGGCACAGCGGGCAGCGTCCGCACCCGCAGACGAACGGGACGGTCACCCGGTCGCCGACCTGCCACCTGCCGACCTCGGCGCCCACCCGCACGATCTCACCGGCGAGCTCGTGACCCGGCACGTGCGGGAACGCGACCACGTCGTGCCCGGCCCACGCGTGCCAGTCACTGCGGCACATCCCGGTGGCGAGAACCCGCACCACCACCCCCCGGGGCGGCGGCCGGGGCTCAGGGACGTCCCGGACCCGGGGCCGACCCCGAACGGCATCGACCACCACGGCTCGCACCAGCACATCGTGGCAGCCTGCACCCGGACGCCCACTTCGGGCCGGCCCCGGGGGTGAACGGAGGGCTCGGCGCAGGGAGGGGTGCGGCCTCGCCGGGGTGCCGGGCCGGGTGAGCGCCGGGGCCACCGTGACGGGGGGGGGCAGGGCCTGTTCAAAGTCGGTGGCGCGGCGTGGCTGACGGGTGACACGCCGGGGATGCGGTAGAAGCTGGGCGGGCACGGCAGGTGCCGGGATCGTTGTGGGTGCTTACGCCTCGACGATCGATCGGATGGTCTGCCGT
>DASQFD010000033.1:0-11531 GCA_035633255.1 Dermatophilaceae bacterium | reverse complement strand
GTAGTCCATACACGCTTCGTCGTCGGGGAACCACGCCCTCAGCTCCGCATACGAACCCGGATAGTGCAGACCGCGCGACGGCACACGATGACTCTACGCGCAGGTGGCAGTGAAATGGATAACCCACTAGGCAAGTTCGTCCCCGCCCCGGCCCGCACGTTTGCGACGGCGACCAGGGCTGACGGCGACCGCACTGACGGCGACCAGGGCTGAGCGGCCCCCCCCGCGTCCGCCCCACCGCGTCTGTGGGTGCGGTCGAAGCACCCCGGCCCGCGCTGCAGAAGCGTTGTGCCACAACGGTTTCAGGCGTGGCCGGCGCAGTTGCGCGTGCGAGTGAGAGGCACGCCCGACCGGCGCACCGACGCGGCGCCCGGGGTCAGGACAGGAAGGGCTGCAGCTCGCGCAGGAGCTTCGGCTTGGGCATGGCACCCACGATCGACTTGACGATCTCGCCGTTGACGTAGAGCTGCAGGGTGGGGATGCTCGTGATCCCGAGCCTTCCGGTCACCTCCGGGTTCTCGTCGGTGTTGAGCTTGACCACGCGCAGCTTGCCGTCGTAGTCGCGGGCGATCTCCTCCAGGACCGGGGCCACGGCGCGGCACGGGCCGCACCACGGCGCCCAGAAGTCCACGAGCACGGGCGTCTCGCTCTTCAAGACGTCGGTCTCGAACGTCTCGTCCGTGGTGGCGTTGTTGGCCATGGGTCCTTCTCTCGGGATCGGCTGGACAGGGCAGGGACGGTGGGGCGGGGAGCGGAGGGACGGAGGGACGGTGGGGTGGGAGGGACGGTGGGGCGGCGGTGCGAGGGGCTCCGCTGCGGGATCGCCCGGCGCCCCCTGGACGCGGGCTCAGGTGGCGAGGTACCGCTCGGCGTCGAGCGCGGCCGAGCACCCCGTCCCGGCCGCGGTGATGGCCTGGCGGTAGGTGTGGTCGACCAGGTCGCCGCAGGCGAAGACGCCCGGCGCCGTCGTGCGGGTCGAGCGTCCGTCGACCACCACGTAACCCTCGGGGTCGAGGTCGACCTGGCCCTTGACGAGCTCGTTGCGCGGGTCGTGGCCGATGGCGATGAACAGCCCGGTCACCGGCAGCTCCCGGGCCTCACCGGTGACGGTGTCACGCAGCGTCACGCCGGTGAGCCGGTCCGCGCCGTGCAACGCCTCCACCGCGGAGTTCCACGCGAAGTGGACCTTGTCGTTGGCCAGGGCCCGCTGCGCCATGATCTTGCTGGCCCGCAGGGAGTCTCGGCGGTGGACGATGGTCACCGACCTGGCGAACTTGGTGAGGAAGGTGGCCTCCTCGATCGCCGAGTCGCCGCCGCCGACGACCGCGATGTCCAGGTCCCGGAAGAAGAACCCGTCGCAGGTCGCGCACCACGAGACGCCGTGCCCCGACAGGCGCTTCTCCTCCGGCAGCCCGAGCTCGCGGTAGGCCGAGCCCATGGCGAGGATGACCGCGCGAGCGAGGTGCGTCCTGCCGCTGGCGTCGGTGACCTTCTTGACCGGTCCGTCCAGCTGCACGGACTCCGCGTCGTCGGTGACCAGCTCGGCCCCGAACCGCTCGGCCTGGGCCCGCATGGCGTCCATGAGGTCCGGACCCATGATGCCGTCCCGGAAGCCGGGGAAGTTCTCCACCTCGGTGGTGTTCATCAGCGCCCCGCCGGCGGTCACCGCGCCCTCGAGGACGAGCGGCCGCAGGTCGGCACGGGCGGCGTAGACGGCCGCGGTGTACCCCGCGGGTCCGGAGCCGATGATGATGACGTCGCGCACGTCGGCGCCGGCCTCGGCGGCTGGGCTGGTCACGGGGGCCTTCCTGACGGGGTCTCGGTGGCGCTCTCGGCCGGGGCTTCGCCGGCCGTCCTCCTCCAACAGATGGTAGGGCCTGCCGATTCCCCCGGGGCCCGGTCCCGGCCGCCCTCATCCCACCGGCACCGGTCCCGCCGTGACGTCCGCGCGCCCCTGCGCGCAGCCGGGACCCACCAGGTATGCCGTGGCCGCCCCCGAGGCGGGCACGAGCACGACCAGCGCGCCCGGGCCACCCCCGACCGTCCCGGCCTCCAGCAGGACGGCGGCCTCGGGCGGTGCCCCGAGCGCGGTCGCGCACCGCCGAGCGCCGGAGCTGCTGAGCAGGCCGGCGGTGCCCGGCACCTCGCGGGTGGTGCCCTCACCTGCCGGGGGAACGCCGGACGCGGCGGCATTGCGCAACGCGGCGGCGGCGCCGGGCAGCCCGGCGGCCGAGAAGGCCTGCCCGGAGCTGGCGGTGAGGACCGACCCGGGCTCCACGCCACCACTCGGCTGGGGCACCGCACCGCCCCCGACCGGGGACTCCGGGCCGTTCGAGGACGGGCCGTCGGAGGCCGACCGCTTCGAGGCCGAGCCGTCCGAGGCCGAGCTCTCCGAGGCCGTGACCCGGGGTTGCACCTGGGTGGTCAGGACCGCCGTGCCCCCGCCCACGAGCACCGCCGCGGCCGCCGCGGCCAGCCACAGGCCCCGGCGCCGGGGCCGACGCCCGAGCGCGAGGGCGGTGCTGACCCGCTCGGTCACCTCCGGGGGCATGGGACCGGGGTTGGGCAGGGCGGCGAGCAGCTCGCGCACCCGCCGCCGGTCGTCGTCCGGGGTGGTCACCGGGGCCTCCGAGTGGGGTGGGTGCGGCAGGGACGGTGCTTGGACGTCACGACGGCGCCTCCGGTTCCCCGACGGGAGCCGAGGACTCGCCCAGCAGGGCGAGCAGGGTGGCCCGTCCGCGGGCGCAGCGGGACTTCACGGTGCCCTCCGGCACGCCGAGGACCGCGGCCGCCTCGGCGACGGGCAGGTCCTCGACGTCGACGAGCACCAGCGCGGCGCGCTGGGCGTCGGGGAGCCGGCGCAGCGCCGCGGCGACCACGAGCGCCGTGTCGGTGCCGGCGTGCCGGTCGTGGGGGTCGGGCAGGTCCACCGAGGCCAGGTCGCCGGCCCGACGAGGCCGGGCGCGGGCGCGGCGGCGCGCGTCGAGGCACGCGTTGACCACGATGCGGTGCAGCCAGGTGGTCACCTCCGCCTCACCGCGGTAGCGGTCGGCCCCGCGCAGGGCGGCGAGGAAGCCGTCCTGCACCGCGTCGGCGGCCTCCTCGGCGTCACCGGTGACGCGCACGGCCACCGCCCACATCCGGTCCCGGTGCCGCCGGAACAGCTCCCCGAAGGCGCGCTCGTCGCCGGCGACGTGCCGGGCCATCAGCGAGCGGTCGTCGAGGTCCTCCAGGGCCGGTCCCGGTGGGGGCCTGGGCGGCATCTGCGGCGGTCAGCCGAGGACCGTGATCTCGCCGAGGTGCGCCCGGTACTTGCCGTCGTCGTCGCGGCTCAGCTCGGTGAACCACACGATGACGTACTGACCTTTGGCGCCCTTGGGGACGGGAAGGCGCACGGTCCCCTCGGCGCCGGCCTTGGACCCGATCTTCGTCGCGGAGCCCAGCTCCTTGTCCGGACCGATGTAGACGCTCAGGTCCGCGCGGACCGGCACCTGCAGCCGCACCTCGCGGGCGGTCACGTTCGGACCGATGTCCACCGCGACGCCGGTGCCCTCCTTCAGTCCCCCGAAGGTGGCGCTGTTGTAGCGCTCGGAGGTCCAGGCGGTCCCCGGGTCGCCGTCGAAGACCCGGGGGGCGCGCGCGTCGTTCTCCCGGTCGTCGCCCTGGGGGTCGAAGCCGTCCGCCCCGATGATCGCCAGGGCCGTCAGCTTCTCCGTCGGGCTGGCCGAGGCGCCCCGCGTCGGGGAGGGGCTGGCGGAGCCGGCGGTGGTGGGCACACCGCCGAAGTCCAGGTTGGTCTGCGAGCCGATCCGCGAGATGCCGTAGACCCCGACCGCCAGCGCGATGGCGAGGAACGCGGCGACGATGCCGAGCGCGACCCTGGACTGCGCCCGAGTCAGCGGTTCGGCGTCGACGAGCGGCGCCGGCGGGCCGAGGTCGGGCTGCTCGGTCCCGAAGGTGTCGACGGACCCCGGGGCCGGAGGGCCGCCCAGGAAGGCCGGTGCGAGCGCCGACTCGGCGGAGGCGTACCCGACCGCCGCACCCGCCCCGACGGCCGCACCCGCTCCGACCGCCGCACCCGCCCCGACCGCGCCCCCGGCGCCCGCCGACGCTCGCGCGGCCGGGGCCTCCTTGAGCGGAGCCCGGGCGGGGACGGCCGCGGCGGGGGCCGCAGCGGGCACGGGGAGGACGGTGGTGACGTCGGTTGCAGCGGTGTCGGGCGGCCCGGTGGCGACCTGGCCGGCACCCGCCGCCGTGGCCGTGGCCGCGCTCGGGCGCCCGAGCACCGGGCGGGTGGCCCACGGCGCGACCTGGCGCGCGAAGTCGCCGGGGGTCGTCGGCCCCGCATCGTGCTGGAGCGTGAGCCGACACAGCGCGTCCAGGTCCCGGGGCACCCCCGCGGCCAGCTCGGACGGGGCGGGCACCACCGCACCGACGCCCTCGGCCGGCGCGATGCGCGGCGCGGGAGCCAGGCCGCCGCCGTCCCCGGGCAGCGGCCACAGGCCGGTGAGGCCGGCATACGTCAGGGCCACCACGCCGACCGCGTCCCGCCGCCCGGCCGCGTCACTCGCCGGGTCCTCGATGTCGGCGCAGGCGGCGGCGGTGGCGACCCCGCGCAGCCGCACGTCACCCTCCGCGGTGCGCAGCACGTCACCGGGGGTGAGGTCGAGGTGGTGGAGCCCGCGCTGGCCGGCGGCGTCCAGGGCGGTCGCGACGGTGCCGGAGATGCGGCGCACCTCGTCACCGGGCAGCCCGCCGGCGGCGACGAGGTCGGTCAGGGGGGTGGCCGCGGAGGTGTCCTCCTCGACGACGTAGGCCACCGAGCCCTCCACGCCCACGTCCAGGACACGGACCAGCACCGGGCTGTCCACCCCGGCCGCCCGGCGGGCCGCGTCGAGGAGGGCGTCGCGGCGTGGGTCCCGGGCCGGCAGGCACAGCAGGGTGACCGCCCGGCCGAGGACGGTGTCCTCGGCGGACCACCGCTCGGCGCCGCGGCCGGCCCCCAGCGCGGCCACGACGGTGTAGCGGCCACCGAGCGTCACGCCGGGTCGCAGGCCCTCCACCGCCACGCTCCTCTCCCGCATCCCGAGGCCCGGGTGTGCCCCGGGAGCACCGTCCGGTGCCCCCTCATGCTAGGCGCTGGCCGCTCAGCCGCGGCGCACCCGCCGCAGCACCGGCCCGAGCAGCTCGCCCACCTGGCGCACGCCCAGCAGGTGGGCCCCCAGGACGGTGCCGACCATCAGCAGGGTCCCGACGCCGGCGAGGACGAGCGCGCCCCCGAGCCGGTCGTCGGCCAGGCCCGGTCCGGCGAGCCGCACGAGGAGGACTCCCAGCAGCCCGCTGACGAGCGCCGGGACGAGGAGCCGCAGGTAGGTGCCGACGACGCCCCCCAGCCCCACGGGCCCGACCCGCCGGCGGATCAACGCGAAGCCGAGGACCGCGCCGAGCACGTATGCCGTGGACTGCCCGCCCGCGACCACGGCCGCCGTGCGCGTCGGTGCCGCCAGGGAGGCCAGCAGGGTGACCACGGTGGCGAACCCGGTCACCAGGCACTGGACCAGGAAGGGGATGCGGGCGTCCTCGAAGGCGTAGAAGAACCGCTCCGAGAGGTAGACCCAGCCGTAGGGGACCACCCCGAGGAAGAGGGGCACCATCACCAGGGCGATGGCGTCGGTCTGCACGGTCGGGTTCTGGAAGAACAGGGTGCGCGTGACCAGCGGGGCGAACAGCACGCCGAAGACGACTCCGGGCACCAGGACGACGGCGGGCATGAGCAGCCCCCGCCGCAGGTCGCCGACCAGCTCGCCGGTGTCCCGCTCGCGCGCGGCGTGGGACATCCGGGTGAAGAGCGCCGTCACGATGGAGACGGTGACCAGCGAGTGCGGCAGGACGAAGAGGAGGAACGCCTGCTGGAAGCTGAACAGACCGGGCACGGTGAGGCCCCGCTCGTCGGCGATGGTGCTCGCCCGGGTGAGGACCCGCGAGGTGACCACGTAGCCGAGCTGGCTGACCACCACGGCGGCGAAGGTCCACATCGCCACGCGGGACGCCGAGCCGAGCCCCACCCCGCGGACCCCCCAGACCGCCCGGAATCGGAACCCCATCCGGCGCAGCGGGATGAGCAGGCACAGCGCCTGGACGGCGATCGAGACGGTCGCGGACCCGGCGAGCAGCCAGATCATGGAGCGGTCCCACTCCCCGGGTGCGGCCCCGACCGGGTAGCCGAGCCGCCGGAACGCGATCAGACCGGCGAGGGCGATGAGGTTGGCCAGCACCGGCGCCCACATGTAGGGCCCGAAGCGGTTGTTGGCGTTGAGCACCTGACCGAGCACGGTGTAGAGCGCGTAGAAGAAGACCTGCGGGAGGCAGAGGTAGGCGAAGGCGGTGGCCAGCGCCAGGGCGTCGGCGTCGCTGGTGTCGAAGAACACGCGCACCAGGAGGGGCGCGGCCGCCGTGATGAGCACGGTGGCCACGAGGAAGACCGTGACGGCGAGGGTGAGGATCCGGTTGACGAACTCCGCGCCGCCGTCGGGGTGGCTGCTCGCCTTGACGATCTGGGGGACGAGGACGGCGTTGAGGATGCCGCCGGCGAGCAGGAGGTAGAAGTTGTTCGGCAGGGTGTTGGCCACCTGGAAGGCGTCCGCGGTCAGGCCGGTGGCCCCGAGGACCCCGACGAGCAGCACCGCCCGGACCAGCCCGAGGACGCGGCTGGTGAACGTGCCGGCCGCCATCACCAGGCTCGAGCGCGCCACGGCTCCCGTCGACGTCATCGCGGCTGCTCCTCGGCCCACCGGCCGTCGTGGCCGTCGTGCTCGTTGACGAGCACCGGGCCCTCCTCGTCGAGCCGGACCGCGCCGGGCACGGTCGGCACCCGGTGCGCGGCGGCGAGGACCCGCCGGCGGCGCCCGCTGCGCCACAGGCCGAGCGCGAGGGCGAGCGCGGCCAGGCCGCCGAGCACCCAGTAGATGCCCGACCCGGTGGGGGAGACGCGGACCTGCACCGTGGTGGCCGACCCGACCGACGCCCCGGTGGGGCCGGTGAGCGTGGCGACGATCGGCACCTGGCCGGCGGCCAGGGCCGTCGCGTCGAAGGTCACCGTCGTCCGGCTGCCCGCACCGATCCGCACGGGGTCCGGCTGGGTGTCGATGCGCAGCCGCGGGTTCTGCGGGCTCAGCCGCACGGTCAGGCCGGAGACGTCGACGTCGAGGTCGTTGACCACGGTGAGCTGGACCCGGCCCCGGTCGGCGATGAAGTTGATGGTCTGTGGTGCCACCCGGACCCCGCTCGCCGTGTCCGACACCTCGGTCACGAGGTCCTCCCGCAGCGTCCGCCACGCCGGTGCCCGGCCCCGCCACCGGGTCGAGGTCAGGGCGTCCAGGGTTGCCGTCCAGCGCTGCTGCAGGGTGGTGCCGTCGACGCGGATGCTCGCGGCGGCGGCGGCGCGCTCGGCGAGCACCCCCAGCCCCGCCGCGGTGCCCGCGTTGAGCGGGGTGGCGGCGCCACCCGCCGCGGCCGCGTCGGGCGTCTCGGTGGCAGGAGTCTCGGTGGCAGGAGTCTCGGTGGCCGGCGTCGCGGTGGCCGGCGTCGCGGTGGCCGGCGTCGCGGTGGCGGGCGTCTCGGTGGCCGGCGTCTCCGTGGCCGGTGTCGCGGTCGCCGGGGCCGCGGCCGCCTCGTCGAGCAGGTCACCCACCTCAGCCGGCTCGAGCCAGGGCGCCGAGCGGACGGCGGCGAGGAGGGTGCGGAGCGCCGCCGGCTCGGCGACCAGCCCGCGGGGGGCCGCCACCAGCGCCGTGCGGGAGACCCCGGGAGCCTCGCTGAGCACGACGAGGCTCTGCGCGAGGAGCTCCTGGGCCGCCTCCGTGGCGGTGTCCGTGCGGCTTCCGGGCGCCACCAGGGCGCTCATCCCGGGGGAGGACAGCAGGAGCGGCACGCCCGAGGTGGAGCGGCGAGCGGCCCGGCTCCCGCCCGCGCTGCCGGCCACCGCCGACTGGGGGAGCACGACGGCGGCCGGGGTGCCGGCATACAGGCGCGTGTATGCCGTGGCGAGAGCGGGTGACCACGTCGCGTCCGCGGGCAGGGCGACACCGGTGACGCCGCCGACGGTGGTGGCGGGGGCCGCCGCACCGGCGACCAGGGTGGTGGCCCGGACCTGGAGGTCCGGCACGCCGGCGGCCGCGGCGACGTCGGTGTCCGCGACCGGCAGCACGAGGGCGTCCCGGCCGCGCAGGAGCACCGTGGTCCGGGCGGCGGCCGCCGACCGCACGGTGGCCTCGGCGTCGCTGAGGGCGACGGCCGGCTGCACCGCCGACCCGGATCCGGCCGGCTCGGGGGAGGGGCTCGGGGTCGCGGTGGCGGCCGTCACCGGCGCCGCCGTGGCGGCAGACGTGAGGAGGTCGGGGTCCACCGCCACGGTCAGCCCGGACTCGGTGGCGGCCGCCAGCAGCCGGTCGACGGGACCGCCCTCGCCCACGGCGGCGGCCCAGGCCCGCGCCCGGGCCTGCGCGTCCGAGCCCCACAGCGCCGGGTCGGGCGGGAGGGTGACCGGGAGGAGCCAGGCGGTGCGCAGCGGTTCGTACTGCTTGACCCGCTGGAAGCCGACGAAGGTGCGGACCGCCGCGCCCGCCGCCTCCACGCTCACCGGGAGCACGCCGTAGGCCCGCGACGAGCGGCTCGCCGGGCGCCGCACCTCCAGGGTGATGCGGGCGGTCGCCCCCGGGGCCAGGGTCGCAGGCAGCGGTGCGGTGGCGAGCACCGTGCCGGTGACCGGCTCGCGGTCCTGCGCCCATGCGGTGACCTGCGCGGCCGTGCCGACCGGCGTCCCGCCGAGCACCAGCCGCGCCTGGCCGGCGACCACGGGTGCCTCGGTGCCGTTGCGGACGGTGGCGGTGACGCGCACCGGCTCCCGGGAGGTTGCCACCGCGGGGGTGACCGAGGTGAGGTCGACCGTCACCGCGGCCGCGGCGGCGGCGTCGGGGGCGACCGCCGTGGAGGCGGGGGCGACCGCGGTGGAGGCGGGGGCGACCGTGGTGGTGGCGGGGACCGCGGCGACCGAGGCGGTTCGGTGGCTCGCGCGGGGAGGGGCGGCGCCGGCATACCCCGGAGCCACGGCGACGCCCGCGGCGGCGGCCAGCACCAGGGCTCCTGCGCGCACGCCGCCCCGGGGGCGCGCGGGTGCGCGTCGGACCCGGCCGGGGACGGCGGGGCCGGGTGCCGCAGGGGCCATCAGCCGTCCCCGGCGAGCCGCTGCCAGGCGACGCGGGCGATCCGGCGCTCGTTGGGGAAGGTGAGGTGGCGGTGGGCGTCGCGCAGCGACAGCCACGCGACGTCGATGGCCTCCTGATCGGGGTCGTTCTCGATCGTCAGGTCGCCGCCGATGGCCTCGAGCAGGTAGTGGTGGACGTACTTGTGGATCCGCCGGTCACCCACCGCGAACCAGTAGTCGATCGTCCCCAGCTCGATGAGCACCCGGCCGACGATGCCGGTCTCCTCGGCCACCTCGCGGGCCGCGGTCTGCGCCAGGGTCTCGGTGCCCTCGATGTGCCCCTTCGGCAGGCACCACTCCACCCGGCCGGCACGGTTGCGCCGGGCGATGACCGCGATCCGCGCCTCGCCGTCGTGGACGTCGACGACCACGCCCCCGGCCGACCGCTCCTCAACCGCGGGCAGCCGTCGGGCAACCCGAGGCGGGTCGGCCGCGGCGTGACTCACACGGTCACTGTAACCAGCGCGGTCGCCCGCCTACCCTTGCTCGACGTGACGTCCCCCCCGCCGCCGCCCGCGCTCCTGCGCCGCGCCGTGGCCCAGCTCGCGCCGGTGCTGCCGCTGCTCACCGACCTCGGAAGGCGGTTCGAGGCGGCCGGCCACGAGCTCGCGCTGGTCGGTGGTCCGGTGCGCGACGCCTTCCTGGGGCGCACGCCGCCGGACCTGGACTTCGCGACCAGCGCCCCGCCCGAGCAGACCGAGCGGATCCTCGGGGAGTGGGGCTCGACGACGTGGGACGTCGGCCGCGACTTCGGCACCATCGGCGCCCGGCGCGGTGACGACGTCGTGGAGGTGACGACCTACCGCGCGGACGCGTACGACCGGGTCACCCGCAAGCCGCTCGTCGCCTTCGGCGACCGCCTCGAGGACGACCTCGTCCGCCGCGACTTCACCGTGAACGCCATGGCGCTGCGGCTGCCCGAGGTGGCCTTCGTCGACCCGTTCGGCGGGCTGCGCGACCTCGGCGGCGGCGGGGATGCCAACCGGGCCGGCGTGCTGCTGCGGACGCCGAGCCCGCCCGAGGTGTCCTTCGGTGACGACCCGCTGCGGATGATGCGCGCGTGCCGGTTCGTCGCCCAGCTGGGGGCGGTGCCCGCAGCCGAGGTGTATGCCGCGATGCGCGAGATGGCGCCCAGCATCGGCATGGTCTCGGCGGAGCGGGTGCACGACGAGCTGGTCAAGCTGCTCCTCGCGCCCCACCCACGCGCCGGGCTGGAGCTGCTCGTGGCCAGCGGCCTCGCCGACTCCGTGCTGCCCGAGCTCCCCGCGCTGCGGCTCGAGGTGGACGAGCACCACCGGCACAAGGACGTCTACGAGCACTCCCTCACCGTGCTCGAGCAGGCCATCGCGCTGGAGGGCCCACCCGGCTCCCGGCCCGAGGACGTCCCGGGCCCGGACCTGGTGCTGCGGCTGGCGGCGCTGCTGCACGACATCGGCAAGCCGGCGACCCGGCGCTTCGAACCGGGCGGCGGCGTGAGCTTCCACCACCACGAGGTGGTGGGGGCCAAGCTGGCGGCGCGGCGCCTGAAGGCCCTGCGCTTCGACAAGGACACCGTCAGGACGGTCTCGCGGCTGGTCGAGCTGCACCTGCGCTTCCACGGCTACGGCGGAGGGCAATGGACCGACTCCGCGGTGCGCCGCTACGTCACCGACGCCGGCCCGCTGCTGCCCCGGTTGCACCGGCTGACCCGGGCCGACTCCACGACGCGCAACGTGCGCAAGGCCCAGCGGCTGGCGCGGACCTACGACGCGCTGGAGGAGCGGATCGACGCGCTGGTCGCCGCCGAGGAGCTGAGGGCGGTGCGCCCGGAGCTCGACGGCAACGAGATCGCTGCGGTGCTCGGCATCCCGCCGGGGCCGGCGCTGGGCCGGGCCTACAAGCACCTGCTCGGCGTCCGGCTCGACGAGGGCCTGATCGGCAAGGAGGCGGCCCGGGAGCGGCTGCTGACCTGGTGGGCGGACCAGCCCGAGTCCGCCGGGTCGAGGTGATCCGCTACCCGGTGGGGGTCGGGTTTCACCTCGACCCGGCCAGGGGTGTGCTCGGGTGGAGGTGATCCGCTACCCGGTGGGGGTCGGGTTTCACCTCGACCCGGCCAGGGGTGTGCTCGGGTCGAGGTGATCCGCTACCCGTGGGGGTCGGGTTCCACCTCGACCCGGGCAGGGGTGTGCTCGGGTCGAGGTGATCCGCCACCCGGTGGGGGTCGGGTTTCACCTCGACCCGGCGGGCTGGTCACCCGGCCGGTCGCTCCCCCGGGTCTTGAGGACAATGG
>DASQFD010000032.1:0-22532 GCA_035633255.1 Dermatophilaceae bacterium | reverse complement strand
CCCACCTCCGCCGGCCCCGCCCCCGACGGCCCCGCCCCCACCGGCCCGGCCCGCCGCCGCCACTCCCCCTCCGGCAGGTGGCGGGCGCCGCCGCCGGCCGCGGTGGGGACGGGTCGTCGCGGGGCTCCTCACGGCATACCTGGTCTTCCTCGTCGCCACCCCGCTGGTGGCCTGGGCCTCGGTGACCCGCGTGGACACCGACCCGGGTGGGGAGCGGCCCGCGGACTCGGCCGGGCACTCCTACCTGCTCGTCGGGTCGGACAGCCGGGAGGGCCTGACCGCCGCGCAGCGCAGGGAGCTCACGACCGGCGGGGCGGCCGGCCGCCGGACCGACTCGATCATCCTCGTCCACGTCCCGAGCGGCGGCGGCAGGTCGGCGCTCATCTCGATCCCGCGCGACAGCTACGTGCCCATCCCGGGGCACGGCAGCAACAAGATCAACGCGGCGTTCGCGATCGGGGGGCCGAAGCTGCTGGTCCAGACCGTCGAGCAGGTGACCGACCTGCGGATCGACGGCTACGTCGAGATCGGGTTCGGCGGCTTCGCCTCCGTCGTCGACAGCCTCGGTGGCGTGCGCATCTGCGTGCCGTTCGACATGGACGACCCGAAGGCCGGCATCGACCTGACCAAGGGCTGCCAGGTGCTCGACGGGGCCGACGCGCTCGGCTACGTCCGGGCCCGCTACTCCGACCCCCGCGGCGACATCGGCCGCGCGGAGCGCCAGCGGCAGTTCCTCGCGGCGATCATGGCGAAGGCGGCGACACCCTCGACGGTGCTGGTGCCGACCCGCTGGTGGGGCTTCACCCACGCGGTGGCCGACGGGGTCGTCGTCGGGGAGGACACCTCGCTTCTCGACGCGGGGCGGGTGGGGCAGGCCCTGCGGGGGGTGTCGGGCGACTCGACGCTGAGCCTGGTCGTGCCGATCGCGAGCACGAACTACCCCACCTCGGCCGGGAGCGCGGTGAAGTGGGACACCGAGCGGGCGCGGGCGCTGTTCACCCTGCTGCGCGAGGGCCAGCCGCTGGAGGAGCCGCCCGCCGGGACCGACGGCGCGCCCACCGGCTCCTGACCCCGGCTCGCCCCGGGCCGGGTCAGCGGAGCAGCTGGCGGGCCATGACCACCCGCTGCACCTGGTTGGTGCCCTCGTAGATCTGGGTGATCTTGGCGTCCCGCATCATCCGCTCGACCGGGAAGTCGCGGGTGTAGCCCGCGCCCCCGAGCAGCTGCACGGCGTCGGTCGTCACCGCCATGGCCACGTCGGAGGCGAAGCACTTGGCGGCGGCGCCGAAGAACGGCAGGTCCGGCTCGTCGCGCTCGGACCGCCCGGCCGCGGCATACACGAGCTGACGGGCGGCCTCGAGCGTCATCGCCATGTCGGCGAGCAGGAACTGCACGCCCTGGAAGTCGGCGACCTTCCGGCCGAACTGGGAGCGCTCCTTGACGTAGGCGGTGGCCTGCTCCAGCGCGCCCTGCGCGATGCCGACGGCCTGCGCCCCGATGGTGACGCGGGTGTGGTCGAGGGTCCGCAGGGCGAGCGGCAGCCCCTCGCCCACCTCGCCGACGACCCGGTCGCCGGGGATCCGGCACTCGGTGAAGAGGATCTCGCGGGTGGGGCTGCCCCGGACGCCGAGCTTGCGCTCCTTCCCGCCCCACGTCAGGCCCTCGTCGCCGGCCTCGACGACGAAGGCGGTGATGTTCCGCCCGCGCGGGCCGTCGGGGTCGGTGACGGCGAGCACCGTGTAGGCGATCGACTCCCCGGCGCCGGTGATCCACGACTTGTGGCCGTCGAGCACCCAGCCGTCCCCGTCGCGGCGGGCCCGGCAGCGCATCGAGGCGGTGTCCGAGCCGGCCTCGCGCTCGGAGAGCGCGTACGACTGGGTGCCCCGGCCCTCGGCGACCGGGGTCAGGTAGCGGTGCTTGACCTCCTCGCTGCCGCCGAGGACGAGCGGGGTGGTGGCCAGCCCGTTCATGGCGGGGATCAGCGAGCTGGTGGCGCAGACCCGCGCGACCTCCTCGATGACGATGCAGGTCGCGAGGGCGTCCGCGCCCACCCCGCCGTAGGCCTCGGGGATGTTCGGGGCGAAGAAGTCGCTCGCGACCAGCGCGTCGTGCGCCTCGCGGGGGTAGCGGGCCTGCTCGTCGACGTCCGCCGCGTAGGGCGCGATCTTGTCCTCGGCCACCGCGCGCACCGCCTCGCGGAGCGCGTCGTGGTCCTCGGAGAGCCGGTAGACGTCGGAGTCGGGGGTGCCCGTCATGTCGTTCGACACTACTCGCGGGTATGCCGGCCGGCTCGCCGAGAGCCCCCGCACCGGGCCGGACGTGCGCCGCTCAGCGGCCGTGCGCCGCTCAGCGGGCTGCGCGCCGCTCAGCGGCCGTGCCACATGTGCCAGAGGTGGCCGTGCTGCTCGCGGTCCACCAGCGCCGGCATGACCTCGCGCTCGAAGAGCTCGACGCCGGTCAGGTCGTAGGCCTGCTCCACGAAGTAGGTGATCGCGTAGGTCATCCCGATGGACTCCATCGACACCAGGGTGTCGACGATCTGCTCGGGGGTGCCCACCAACGGCCCGTCGCGGAAGGACTGCACCGTCGACTCGACGACCTCGGGGGGGAGCCCAGCGGCGGTGTACTGGTCCCGGATCCAGCCGAACCGCTCCTCGACCTCCGCCTCGTCCCGCCCGATCACGACGTTGAAGTTGGCGCTGCGGACGATCTCCGCGAAGTCGCGGCCCACGTCCTCGCAGTGCCCCTCGAGCACCTCGCTCTTGTGCGCGAACTCCTCCGGCATGCCGGAGAAGTTGGTGTAGTCGGCGTACTCGGCCGCGACGCGAAGGGTCTTCCGCTCGCCCCCGCCGGCGACCCAGATCGGGATGCCGTTCGCCCGGCTTCCCGGGGCGCTGGTCCCCTGGACCGGGCGCGGGGCACAGCGGGCACCGTCGACGGTGTAGTGCCGGCCGGCATACGTGGCCTGTCCCTGCGTCCACATCTGGCGGAAGATCTCCACCCCCTCGGCGAGCCGCTCGATCCGCTCGCCGGCCCGCGGGAAGCCGTAGCCGTAGGCGCGCCACTCGTGCTCGTACCACCCCGCGCCGATCCCCATCTCCAGGCGGCCCTCGGAGATGACGTCGACGGTGGCGGCCACCTTCGCGAGGTAGGCCGGCTCCCGGTAGCCCATGCACGTGCACATCTGGCCCAGGCGGACCCGGCCGGTCACCCCGGCGAAGGCGGCCAGCAGCGACCAGGCCTCGTGGGTGGCCTCGTCGCTCGGGCGGGGCACCGTGTGGAAGTGGTCGTAGACCCAGATCGAGGACCAGTCCTCGATCCCGTCGGCGCGCCGCGCCAGCCCGGCCATCACGCCCCAGTGCTGCGCCGGGTCGATGCCGACGAGGTCGAACCGCCAGCCCTGCGGGATGAACAGACCGAACTTCATGGGGGCGCCTCCTGGCGGCTCGAGGTCTCGGGCCGCGGCCGTGACCGCGGACGGGCCGGACGGCGTCCCGCCCCCCGGCCCGTGCCCACCCCATACCCGCGGACCTCTCCGGCGCAACACGCACGGGGTGACTCTCCGGCGCAGCGGCCTCTCCCGCTACCCTTCCGGGCGTGGGTCGAACGATCTCGGTCATCGGCACCGGCTACCTCGGCGCGGTGCACGCCGTCTGCATGGCCGACCTCGGGCACCAGGTGGTCGGCGTCGACGTCGACGAGGCCAAGGTGACGGCGCTCGCCGCCGGCCGGGCCCCCCTCTTCGAGCCCGGCCTGGACGCGATGCTCGAGCGGGTCATCGCGGGCGGCCGGCTGACCTTCACCACCGACTGGTCGGCGGTCGCCGGCGCCGACGTGCACTTCGTCTGCGTCGGCACCCCGCAGACTCCCGGGGAGAACTCCGCGGACGTCTCGTTCGTCGACGCGGCGCTCGACGCCCTGGGTCCCCTCCTGCACGGCGGGTCGCTCGTCGTCGGCAAGTCCACCGTCCCGGTCGGGACCGCGGCCCGGCTGCTGCGCCGGCTGCACCGGCTCGCCCCCCGGGGGGTTCGCCCGCGGCTCGCGTGGAACCCCGAGTTCCTGCGTGAGGGGTTCGCCATCGAGGACACCCTGCGCCCGGACCGGTTCGTCTACGGGGTGGAGGACCCCGCGTCGCCGGAGGGCGAGGCCGACGTCGCCCTCCTCGACGAGGTGTATGCCGTGCCCCTCGCCACCGGGACCCCCCGGCTCGTGACGGACTACGCGACCGCGGAGCTGGTCAAGGTCGCCGCCAACGCGTTCCTCGCGACCAAGATCAGCTTCATCAACGCCATGAGCGAGGTCTGCGAGGCGGCCGGGGCGGACGTCGTGGTCCTCGCGGACGCCATCGGGCACGACGACCGGATCGGGCGCAAGTTCCTCGGCGCGGGTGTCGGCTTCGGCGGCGGGTGCCTGCCCAAGGACATCCGGGCGTTCATGGCCCGGGCCGGCGAGCTGGGGGCGGACCAGGCACTGACCTTCCTGCGCGAGGTGGACGCCATCAACCACCGCCGCCGCGCCCGGATGGTCGACCTCGCCCGCGAGGCGTGTGGGGGCACCCTCGCCGGCCGCACCGTCGCCGTGATGGGAGCGGCGTTCAAGCCGAACAGCGACGACATCCGCGACAGCCCGGCCCTGGACGTCGCCGAGGCGATCCAGCACGCGGGCGCCGCGGTGCGGGTCCACGACCCCAAGGCACTCCCGGTGGCGCGGGTCCGACGCCCCGGGCTCGACTACCGCGACACCGTGGCCGAGGCCGTGCAGGACGCCGACGTCGTCCTGCACCTGACCGAGTGGCAGGACTACCGCGACCTGGACCCCACGACGCTGAGACCGCACGTCGGCAGCCCGGTGCTCATCGACGGGCGGAACACGCTCGACCCGGCCACCTGGCGGGCCGCCGGCTGGACCTACCGCGCCCTCGGCCGGCCGCGGGTGTGACGGCCTCCAGGGCGTGGCGCGGAGTCGGAGCGGCGACCGCCGCCCGATACGATGCCCGGGCACCGCGCAAGCGCGGGGATGCCTTCCCCAGCGGTCGCGTTCCCTTCCCGAGCGCCGCGTGGAGGCATGGATGACACCGCTGGTCAGCGTTGTCGTCCCCTTCTACAACGTGGAACGGTATCTCGAGGCGTGCCTCCGTTCGATCCAGGCCCAGACCCTCCGCGGCATCGAGGTCGTCCTCGTCGACGACGGCTCGCCCGACGGCAGTCTCGACATCGCCCGCGCCGTCGCGCAGACCGACGACCGGTTGCAGATCGTCCGGCAGTCGAACGCCGGGCTCGGGCCGGCGCGAAACACCGGGGCGCGGCACGCGCGCGGCCGCTACCTCACCTTCGTCGACAGCGACGACCTTCTGCCCCCCCGGGCGCTGGAGACGCTGGTGCGGACGCTCGAGAGGACCGGGTCCTCCTTCGCTGCCGGCAACGCCCGTCGGTTCAGCGCTGCGGGCGGCGTGCGCCCGTCCTGGTCCCACGCCCGCACCTTCGGACGGCAGCGGCTCGCGACGCACATCGTGGAGTACCCCGCGTTGGTCACGGACCGGATGGTCTGGAAC
Source organism: Dermatophilaceae bacterium (assembly GCA_035633255.1). Lineage (GTDB taxonomy): Bacteria > Actinomycetota > Actinomycetes > Actinomycetales > Dermatophilaceae > DASQFD01. The sequence goes on along the minus strand of DASQFD010000032.1, from coordinate 16,981 downwards.
AAGGTCTACCGCCGCGACTTCTGGGACCAGCACGGCTACACCTTTCCCGCCATCTGGTACGAGGACTACCCGGTGACACTCCAAGCGCACCTCGACGCGGTCACGGTGGACGTCCTGAGCACTCCAACGTACTTCTGGCGGGAGCGGGAGTCGGGGGACTCCATCACCCAGCAGGTGTTCGACGTCGCGAACCTCCGGGACCGCGCCACGTCCGCGGCGATGGTGCTCGATGTCGTCGAGGACAGCACGCGCGCCGTCCGCAGCGGGGCGCACACCTACCTGGCCGAGATCGACCTGGTCGCGTTCTTCCAGGCCTTCGGCGTCACGAGCGACCCCGACGAGATCACGGAGGTGCTCGGCACCGCCCGCGAGCTCGTGCGGCGGCTCGACCCGCTCGCCATCGGCTCCCGTCCGCGGGTCGACCGCATCCAGCACGCGGCGCTCCTCGCCGGTGACGTCTCCCTGCTCAGGGAGCTGGCGCGGTTCCGCGACGCGGGTGGGGCACAGGTCGGCGCGGCGCGACGCCGGGCGGCGCCTCCGTGGTGCGTCGAGGTCGACTACCCGGGGCTGGGCAGCGCCAGCGTGCCGCGCCGGCTGTACCGGGTGACGCCGGACTCCGTGCGGCTGGTCAGCAGCGTCCTCGGCGTGAACCGGACCGAGGACGGGTTCGCGGTGGATGCCACCGCCTACGTCCGTCACGTCGCCACCTCCACCTCCACGCAGGTGTCCGTCGCCGTCCAGGGCAGGCGACGCAGCGTCCCGGTCCCCGTGCGCGATTGCCGCGTCCTGCACGAGGACGCGCGAGCCGACCGGCTCCGGTTCACCGTGGAGGTCTCCGAGGAGGTCCTGCGGCACACGCCCGGGAACGCGTGGCCGCTTCGGTTCGTGGTGTCGATGCGCAGCGGCCGCACGCGGGTGCAGGGTGTCCTGCGCGGGCGGGTCGAGGGCAGTGCGACCTGGCCGCCGGGGATGATGATGGGCGACGTGTGGGTGCAGCCGACCGCGTCACCCGACGGGGTGCTCGTCGTCAGCCGCCACACCCGACCGGCGCACGCCACGGCCATCCGGGTCCGGGATGGCGTCTTCGACGTCTCGCTGCGGGTGAGCGCCGGGATCGAGGAGGCGTCCCTCGTCCTCGAGCGACCGGGCGCGGGGCGGGAGGTCGTGGCGCCCGCGCGGCTCCGCCACGACGTCGGGGGAACCCAGGCCCGGGCGTCCCTGCCGGCGGTGGCCGCCCTGTCCCGCGACCTGCCCGACGACCCCTACACCGAGCGGTCCGCGCACCGGCTGCTGCTGGCTCACAGCGGAGGCAGGTGGCCGGTGCTGTGGCCGGAGCGCTTCCGCGCCATCCGAGCGCCTGCGGCGGGTGGAGTGGTGAGCGTGACGGCCAACAACCAGTCCTACCTCGAGGTGGTCCGTGAGCGCCCCCGGACCTACCTGGAGGAGGTGGGAAGGCAGGACGGCCGCCTGCTGCTCCGCGGCACCGACTGGACCGGGGACGGCGACGCCCGGCTGGTCTGGCGGCACTTCCCCCCGGACGAGGGACCACCGCTCGACGTGCCGGTGCCGAGCCGGACGTGCGCCGAGCGCGGCTGGGAGGCGGACCTCGACCCCGAGCCGGCGGTGGAGGCCATCCAGCGGCTGGGACGGGTGGCGGGCATCCCGTTCGTGCTCTTCATGACGCCGGCCGAGGGGAAGGCGGACGCCGTGTCCTGCGCCGCACAGGCCGCGAGCGCGATGCCGGTGGAGGTGCCCACCCCGCGTGGCGTCCTGCGGCTGTGGCCGGCGCGCGGCACCGTGCACCTCGAGGTGCACTGACGTGCACCCCCACAACCGCGACTACGGGCAGAACGAGGTGCTCGCCTCGTTCGCGGGCCTGGCGGACCGGACCTGGCCGCCCCGGGTTCCAGGACACCTGCAGCACCGGTGGGCGGCGACCTCGTGCCTGGGGGCGGGCCCGCTCTCGATGCCCCAGTTCGTGTGGAACCGGCGCGCGGCACGCGACCTCGCGGGACGAGGCCAGCGGGACGTCGTCGTGATCGGCGCGCCCTGGCTGTACCTGCTCGAACGCCGGGACCTCGCGCTGCGGTGCTCCGAGCCGCTCGACCGGGCCGGCACCCTGATCTTCCCCGGGCACCACCCGCACGACGTCGATGGCGCCACCGCCACCGCGGAGCTGGCCTCGGCCACGCTCCGCGGGCCGCTGACCGTCGCCCTTGCCGCGCCACCTCGGCCGGTCCTCGACGCCTACCATGCCGCGGACGTCTCCGTGGTGCCGCTCGGCCGCATCCGCCGCGGCATGGGTGAGGACGGACCGTGCTACCTCGAGCGGCTCGCGGAGCTCTTCCTGCTCCACGCCCACGTGGCCTCCGACCGCCCCCACCCCGCTCTGGTCCTCGGTGCCGCCACGGGAGCCGTCCCGGTGCTCGTGGACCGGGCACGGGCACCACTGGCGCTGCCGTGGATGGCCGACCACGACAAGGTCGCAGAGCTCGCCACGGGTCTCCTCGTCCCGACCGAGGCGTCGGACGCGGCTCGGTCGCTGCTGGGCCGCGAGTTCCTGCTCGGGCCCGACGACATCGCCGCCCTGCTGGAATGGAGCCCGAATGAGTGACCGCACACCTGCGCCCCTCACCGACCTGCTCTCCGCCGAGCGCGCCGCCGGGGTCGTCGCGTCGGGCGCCGTGGGCGAGGAGCTGCTCAGCGCCCTCGTCGCGGACCTGGTTCCGCAGGGTCGCTCGGCCCTGGTGCTGGGGGAGGTTCCCGAGCCCGTCCTCACGACCGTCGCCTCCCGAGTGTGGGCGGTGACCGCACTGGTCGACGAGCCGGTCGTGCCACGCACGCTCGAAGGGGCGCCGTCCAACGTGCGGGTGGCGCCCCTGGACGTGACGGCCCTCGTCGCTGACCGGGGGAGGGCCCTGGGGACGCTCGCCCCCTTCGACGTCGTCGTCGCGCCGGCCCTGGACGAGGTGGACCAGACCGCCAGCGGCCTGCAGTGGGAGGAGCTCGTGGACCTGTGCGCCCGCCTGCTGGTCCCGGGTGGCACGGTGGTGGCAGGGTGCCGGAACCCGTGCCGGCTGCCCGGCGGGCGGTCCCCCCTGGACGTGCCGCACACGGGGGTGCTGGGCCCGTCCAGCCCCGCCCGGTTGCGCCGGTCGTTCGCCGGCCGAGGCCTGGCGGTGACCGCCGTGCACGGACTCTACGGCGCCCCCGCGCTGGCGATCCTCCGTGACGACGTCGCCGAGGAGCCGGACGGGGAGCTCCCCCTCGTGCTGGCCCGCGAGTCGCTGTTGCGCTCGGCGGAGTCGGCGCTGTCGCCGCAGGACGAGGAGCGGCTGCGCGTGCAGGCAGCCGCCGGTCTGCTGCTCTCGGCTGCCACCCGGTGGGTCGCCGTCGTGGGGGGTCTCGGTCGGGACGCCTACGGCTTCTCCAGCGACGAGCAGGCAACCGCGCTCTGGCTCACCACCGACCGGGCGACCCGGCACTGGGCGGTCGCCGAGACCGCCGTCGGTGACGGCCACGCGATGGCGACGTTGCCGGCAACGTCCACCCTCGAGACCGAGCTGCGACGCTGCCTCGCCGTCGGGGACCAGGCGGCCTTCCGTGCGTACGCTCAGCAGCTCCGAGACTGGGTCCGCCGACCCTCCGGCGGAGAGCGCCCGGCAGAGCCGCTGCTGCTCCACCGACTGCTCGTCGGCGGCCAGGGCGACCCGCCGTTCCTGCAGGCCATCCCGCGTTCGCCCGCGCCACCGCCGGGCGCCTCGAGGGAGCCCGAGCCGGACGAGCAGCTCGCGCGAGCCTTCCACCTCTTCGCCGCACGACGCGCGTCCGCGCTGCCCGGTGTGCCTGCGGTGTCGGGATGGCTGGACCGCCGCGACGAGGTGCGTCTGTGGCTCACGATGGCGGGTGTCCCCCCGCCCCGGGCCGCCGAGCTGGCGAGCAGCGACAGCGGCACGGCCGACGCCACGGCCTCCCCGGCGTCGCCGGTGGACCGTTCAGCACCCCCCGCCGCCGTGGCGCTGAAGGACCGTAACGCGGCGCTGGACCGCGCCCTGCGCTCTCGCGACCTGCAGCTCGGGATCCGGGAGCGGCGGATCGTCGCGCAACGCGCCGAGGTCGTCCGGCTGACCCAGGTCCTGGACCGGTACGGCGCCGAGTCCGACCGCTGGCAGTCCTCCCGGGCCTACCGGCTCACGGGGTGGACTGCCGGAGTGGAGAGGCCGCGGGACGTGGCCGTCCTCGCCGTGGGCGGCATGAGCCGCAGGGCCAGCCGGCTGGTGCGGCGGTTGCGAGGGCGCTGACCGACCCGCGGCGCCTTCACTCAGAACGGCTCCGGGGCGCTCAAGACGGCTCCGGGCCGCTCAAGACGGCTCTGGGCCGCTCAGGACGGCTCCGAGCGTTCCGCCTCGCTCCAGCGCGCCGCACGCCGGGACAGCGTCCGGGCAGTGAGGGCAGGTGAGAGCACGGCGCGCCCGGCTCGGAACGTGGCGGACGCCTTGACGTCGGCCAGCGCGGTGCGCAGCGACTGCTCGCGGGCCTCGGCGCTCCCCCGTTCGCGCTCGCGGTCGGCGATGACGGTGCGCAGCTGCCGCTCCCGGGTGGTGAGCTCACGCTCGAACCACTCCGCCCGGCCGCGCAGCGCCCGCTCGGTCTCCTCCAGCCGCTCGATCCGGGCAAGGAGCCCGGCGACGTCGTGCCGCACCACCACCTGGTCACCCGGTGGGACGGTGTCGCGCCCGACCACCGCCGGCATCGCCGCCGGCGGCAGGCCGGCCATCGCCCGGAGCACCTGGTACATCGCCTCCGCACCCATCGCGGCCGGCCACGGGTGGCGCCCGCCGGACTCGCCGATGCGGTGCACGAGGTCGACCAGCGTGCGGTCGAGGACGTCGTCGAGACCGGCGGGTGCCCCTCCGGTCGTGAGCACCTCCCGGTGGTCGCCGCACCTGAGCACGTTGTCCAGCGTGGCGTCCGCTCGTGAGGCCGGCAGGGTGCCCGACTCGTCGGCGGCGGCCTCGAGCCAGCTGCGATGGGCCAGCAGCTGCGCGCGCACCGCTGGCAGGTCGTGGCTGGCGAGGGCGTCGGACATGGCGTCGAGCGCGAGGTCGCAGTCCGCACACAGCGTGAGCCGCCGGGTCCTCGCGTCCTCCGGCGAGCCCTCCACCGCCTGGACCACCACCTCCCCACCCTGGAGGAGGAACCGGCTGACCGACCCGCCGGGTCGGCACTCCTCGACGTACGGGCCGGCCGGGTGAGCAGCCGGCTCGCCGGTGCGGCTATCCGCTCCGGGGGACATCTCCACCAGCCATCCGGAGGCCAGTGCGGACAGTCGGCCACTGGCCGTGGCGGCCCGAACGACGCGGGCTGGGTCCGCCTGCTGGCGGCGCAGGGCGCCCGACCGCCTGACGGTGAGGCCGAGGAGTCGCAGCAACGGCTCGGGCAGGTCCTCGACACCCACGGCCACGACGTCGGGGTCCTCCCACGAGGGGAACACCCCCAATGCGGCCTCACCCGACATGGCGCGTCCTCGCCGCCGGACCACCTCCACGATCTGGGCGACGTCCCGCGGTCGGCTGCGGTCGTGGGTCGCCAGGACCGCCCAGTCCGCGTCGGCGTTCGTCGAGTGGCGCGACCGCATGGAGGCGAGGCTGTCGATCCCCATCTCGTTCCGCACGCCCAGCAGGAGCCGCCCGTCCGGCGTAGTGTGCCCGAGCAGGTGGTCGAGGCAGTGCTCCCAGCGCGCCTCGCTCGGGACCTCCACCGACACCACCCGGGACAGGTCGTCGAGCGACACGACCAGGTCGAAGGTCCGCCCCTCGGCGCTCAGGCCGGTCAGGCTGCCGCAGACGACCTCGACCTCACCCTCGCCGGCCAGCTCCACGGAGAGGGTGCGGGCGTCGGGGATCGAGCGAGCAAGCACGGTGAGCGCCGCCGCCTCCTGCGCGAGTGCCCGGACGAAGGGGACGTTGTGGGCGCCGACCACCAGGACGCTGTCGCCGGGGCGCAGTCGCGACAACGCCCAGGCGCCGACGGCGGGCGCCACGCTGGGACCGGTCATAGCCAGGTCCGACCAGTTCTGCATGGCCCCGCGCACGAGCCGGTAGCTCCCGCTCCCGGTGATCATGCGCTGGTCTCCTCGTGGAGTGCTTCCCACCCGAACATCACGCGCATCTCCTCCGGTGGGAGCGTCCACCCGACCCCGAGCTCCGCGTCGGCGATCGCCTGGGCGACCTCCCGGTCGACCTCCGCGCCGTGCAGGTCGGCATAGTTGGCCTCGATGAGGCCGGCGCCGTCGAAGCCCTCCTTGACGTCGAGCAGCTCCATCGGGTTGCCGTAGACCGCCGGCTCGCACCCGGCCGAGATGCCGTAGAAGATGGCGGTCGTCAGCCGGTTCGACGCCACCCGCCGGTGCCTGCGCAGCTCGCGCAGCTGCCGGCTCAGGAAGTCGGTCGTGCCACCGGACCACTTCGCGCCACGCACACCGTGGCAGATGACCCGGAACCCCGCGTCCTCGTAGGCGGCCCGGACCACCGGGTCGTCGTACTCCACGTAGTATAAACACGCCGTGACCGGGCCGGTCTCGGTGGCCCTGATCTCGGCGATAAGGTCCTCGTGGCTGCCGCCGAGGCCCTCGTAGTCCGCGGTGCCGTGGAAGGGGTACCAGATGGTGCCCTCCCGCTCCTGCTCGGTCTCGGCCGGCGCGGGTTCGAGCTGCTGCAGGTAGAGGAAGGGGGCGCCGATGACGTAGTAGTCCCGCCAGCCGATCATCTGGCCACGGCTCCGGCAGAAGTCGGACCACACGTACCGGGTGAAACCCAAGGGTGGTGCGTGACCGTACCCGAAGCCGTGCACGAACGTCCAGCCGTGCTGGAGGACGCCGTTGATCCGCGGCGGCGGGTCGTCCGGCAGGCCGCAATACCTCGCCAGGACGTGGGCGTGCCCGTACCAGTGGTTACTGGAGTCCATGTGTCTCCGGGGCGCCTCGGGTCGATGGCATGTCGGCAGTGTACAAAGGGGTGGACAACGCCGGTCGTGGGCGACGGCGTGGTCCGCCCGTCCACGGATGGGATGAGGGCCGCATGGATCACGTGAACGACCCGGACCTGGTCCGAGCGCTCCTGACCGAGCCGGCCACCTGGGCCGTCGTCGGCCTGGGACCCAACCGCGCGCGCACGGCCTATGGCGTCGCCGGCTGGCTGCAGGACCGGCTGGGCATGACCGTGGTCCCCGTCCACCCCGCGGCGGCGGCGGTCCACGGGCGTCCGGGCTACGCCCGGCTCGCGGACGTCCCGGACCAACCGGTGCGCGTCGTCGACTGCTTCGTCAACTCCACCCTGGTCGGCACGGTCGTCGACCAGGCCATCGCCGAACGCGAGCGGCTGGGGATCGAGGCGGTGTGGCTCCAGCTCGGCGTCGTCGACGAGGCGGCCGCGCGACGGGCCCGGGCCGCGGGGCTGGGCGTGGTCATGGACACCTGCCCGGTCATCGAGTGGCAGCGCCTCGACCACGGCTGAGGCTCAGCCCGCGGTGAGCACCTGCACGGTCCCCAGCGTGGCGTCGGCGGCGTAGGCCACCCGGCTGCCGGCCGCCGCCGCGGCCCGCAGCGCCTCGACCGTCGCCGCCCCGACCCGCTCCCCCGGCACGAGAGCCGGCACCCCCGGCGGGTAGGGCGCGACCAGCTCCGCCGCCACCCGGCCGACCGACTCGGCCAGCGGCACCGCCTCCCGGTCGGCGAAGAACGCCTCCCGAGGCGGGACGACGAGCTCCCCGGCCGCCGTCCACGCCGCGCCGGCGACCGGCGGGCGCGGCTCGCCCCGGTGCCGCTCCAGCGCCTCTCGCACCACGCCGACGAAGCGACCGACCGTCGCCGCCGTGTCGGCCACGGTCACCGTCGCGACCACGGTGTCCCGGTCGGCCATCTCGACCGGCACCCCCATGGCGACGAGGTCGCGCTCGACGGCGAGGCCGTCGGCACCGGTCCCGGCGAGGGCCAGCACCAGTCGGGTGGGGTCCGAGCGGTCCCCCGCCCCACCGGGCAGCACCAGGCCCGGCACCGCACGCAGCTCCTCGCGCGCGTCCTGCACCAGCCGGACGGTCCGCCCCAGCAGCTGCTCCCCCTCCCGCTCCAGCAGCGCGCGGGCGGCGTCGGTGCTCGCCAGGATGGCGCCGGCCGGGCTCGTCGTGTGGCTCGCCTCGAACCCACGCTCGAGCCGGTCGACGTCCAGGCGCCCCGTCCGCGCGAGCACCAGCGCGGCCTGGCTGTAGGCGGGCAGCAGCTTGTGCGCACTGGTCACCATCGCGTCCGCCCCCAGGGACAGCGGGGACGGCGGGAGCCCCGGCGCCCACCCCAGGTGCGCGCCCCAGGCACCGTCAACGACGAGCGGTATGCCGTGCCCGTGCGCCACCGCGGCGGCGCCGCGGACGTCGGAGAGCGCCCCGGTGTAGCCCGGCTCGACGAGGAACACCGCCCGCGCCCCGGGGTGGGCGCGCAGTGCGTCGGCGACCCGTTCGGCCGGGACCCCGAGGGGCAGGCCGGTGGCGGCGTCGAGGTCGGGCGCCACCCACACCGGCACCAGGCCCGCGAGGACCAGGCCGAGGAGCAGCGAGCGGTGCAGCGACCGGGTCACGACCACCTCGTCGCCCGGGCGCCCCACCGCGAGGGCGAGCGCCTGGTTGCCGTGGGTGGAGCCGCCGACCGAGAAGCGGCACCAGTCCACGCCCCAGGCGCGGGCCGCGAGCACCTCGGCCCGGTGCAGGACCCCGTGCTCGAGGTGGAGGGTGTCCAGGCCGGCGTAGAGCGGCACGTCACCGGAGACGACGTCGCCCACGAGCCTGGTCGACCCCTTGTGCCCCGGGATCACCATCGGTGCCCGGTCCGCCCGCACCGCCACCTCCCAGGCAGCGAGCAGCGGGGTGTCGGACGCGTCGGCGGTCAGCACGAGCCCGGGGACCGCCGCGCCCGCAGCGCCGCGCCCCTCTCCACCGCCTGCGCCCGCAGGTCCTCGCGGAACGCGTCGAGCCGGCCGCGCAGCGCCGCCGCCTCCTCCCCGGTGCCCGCCGCCAGGATCCGCGCGGCGAGCAGGCCGGCGTTGCGGGCCCCACCGACCGACACCGTCGCCACCGGGACCCCCGCGGGCATCTGGACGATGGAGAGCAGCGAGTCCAGCCCGTCGAGCTGCCGCAGCGGCACCGGCACGCCGACGACGGGCAGCGAGGTCACCGACGCGAGCATCCCCGGCAGGTGGGCGGCCCCGCCGGCGCCCGCCACCAGCACGCGCAGCCCGCGGCCGGCCGCGTCCCGCCCGTAGCGCAGCATGTCCTCGGGCATCCGGTGCGCCGACACGACGTCGACCTCGTGCGCCACGCCCAGCTCCTCGAGCAGGACGGACGCCGCCTCCATGACGGGCCAGTCGCTGTCGCTGCCCATGACCACCCCGACCAGGGGGCCGGGCGGCGCGACCGGGCCGGACGGCATACCGGCTGTTCCGTCGGCGCTCACTCCCTCACCGCCCCGCTCAGGTAGTCGGCGGCGTGCCGCGCCCGCTCGCGCAGGTCGGCGACGTCGGCGCCGGAGACGTTGACGTGCCCGATCTTGCGGCCGGGGCGCACCTCCTTGCCGTAGACGTGCACCTTGGCCTCCGGGTCACGGGCCAGGACGTGCCGGTATGCCGGGTAGAGCTCCGGCAGGTGCCCCCCGAGGACATTGGCCATGACGGTGACCGGCGCGAGGGAGCGCGGCGAGCCGAGGGGCAGGTCGAGCACGGCCCGCAGGTGCTGCTCGAACTGGCCGGTGACGGCCCCGTCCATGCTCCAGTGCCCCGAGTTGTGCGGGCGCATCGCCAGCTCGTTGACCACGAACCCGTCGGGACCGACCTGGAAGGCCTCGACGGCGAGGACCCCGGTCACGTCGAGGGCGCCGGCGATGCGCAGGGCCGCCGCGGTGACCGCCGCCGCGAGGTCGTCGTCGACACCGGGCGCCGGCGCGACGACCTCGGTGCAGATGCCGTCCTCCTGGACCGTCTCCACCACCGGCCACGCGGCCGCCCCCCCGCTGGGGCTGCGGGCGACCAGGGCAGCGAGCTCGCGCACGAAGGGCACCTTCTCCTCCAGGAGCAGGGCCTCACCCGCCGCCGCCGCCCGCTCCAGCCAGCCCGCGAGCTCGTCGGCGGAGGCGACCACCCGGACGCCCTTGCCGTCGTAACCGCCGCGGGAGGTCTTGGCGACCACCGGCCAGCCCGCCGCGGCGCCGAAGGCCTCCGCCTCGGCGCCGGTCGTGACCCGGGCCCAGCGCGGGCACGGGATGCCGAGCGCGGTGAGCCGCTCGCGCATCGCGAGCTTGTCCTGCGCGTGCACGAGGGCGGCCGGGTGCGGGTGGATCGGGACGCCCAGCGCCGCCACCTCGGCGAGCACCGCGGCCGGCACGTGCTCGTGGTCGAAGGTGACCACGTCGCAGTGCCGCGCGAAGTCGACCACCGCGTCGACGTCGGTGTGGTGGCCGACCGGCGAGGAGGGCACGACGAGCGCGGCGGCAGCCACGTCGCTCTCCGCCAGCACGCTCAAGGTGATGCCGAGCTCGGCCGCCGGCCCGGCGCACATCCGTGCCAGCTGGCCGCCGCCGACGATGCCGACCACGGGGAACCCACCGGGGGCACGGATCGGCGTGGTCACGCGGCGAGGATAGCGGGGCCCGCCGATAGGCTGGCGGGCGTGTCACCAGCTCCCACGCGACCCGGCCTGGTCGCCCGGGCCCGTGGCGCGGTCGACGTCCTCTACCGCGAGATGATCAAGTTCGGCGTCGTCGGGGCCGTGGCCTTCGTCGTCGACCTCGGGTCCTTCAACGTGCTCCGCCGCACCGTGATGGACGACCGGCCGACCACCGCCACGATCGTGTCCGCCATGCTCGCCACCGTGGTGGCCTGGCTCGGCAACCGGATGTGGACCTTCCGGCACCGGCGCAACCGGCCCATGCACCACGAGGCCGCGCTGTTCGCGGCCACCAACGGCGTCGCGCTGGTCATCCAGGCCGGCGTCGTGGCGACGTCGCACTACCTGCTCGGCCTGCAGTCCCTGGCCGCGGACAACGTCGCCAAGGTGGTCGGCATCGGGCTGGGGACCCTGTTCCGCTTCTGGGCCTACCGCACCTTCGTCTTCGCCGGTGAGCCGCTCGGCGCGGACACCTCCCCGCTGGGGGAGGCGGACGAGGAGCCCGCGGGTGCCGGGCGGGACGCGGCTAGTCCACCGCCTCGCTGAGGAAGATGGCGAAGACCGCGGGCTGGGCGCTGACGAGCTCGAGCCGGCCCCCGTTGGACTCGGCGAGGTCGCGGGCGAGGGTGAGCCCCAGCCCGGAGCCGCGGGAGGACACCGAGCGTTCGAAGACGTGCGGGGCGATGCTCGCGGGGATCCCCTCGCCCTGGTCGGACATCTCGATCACGACCGACGGGCCGGCGCGGCGGGCCGCCACCTCGACGGTGCCGCGACCGTGGACGAGGGCGTTCTCCACGAGCGTGGAGAGGATCTGGCCCAGGGCGACCGGCGTCGAGCGCACCCGCAGGCCCCGCTCGCCGTGCACGTGGATGCTGCGGCGGGCGGCGGCGAAGGCCGGCTGCCACTCGCTCTGCAGGGAGGCCAGCACCGAGTCGAGGGACACCGCGGGCCGCTCGCCGTGCGAGCCGCGGCTGCGCCCCATGAGGTCGTCCACGACCCGGCTGAGCCGCTCCACCTGGGCGATCGCCAGACCGGCCTCCTCGCGCACGACCTCGAGGTCGTCGGTCGCGGCGACCTCCTCGAGCCGCATGAGCACGGCGGTGAGCGGGGTGCGCAGCTGGTGCGAGGCGTCGGCGGCGAACTCGCGCTCGGAGGCGAGGTTGCGGGTGACCTGCTGGGCGCTGCGGGAGAGCACCTCGCTCACCCGGTCGACCTCGGCGATGCCCGAGTCCAGCGGCGCCAGGCGCGCCTCACCCCGGCCGAACCGCTCGGCCCGCTCGGCGAGCTCGGTGAGCGGGGCCGAGAGGTCCCGGGCCTGGCGGACGGACACGGCGACCCCGCCCGCGAGGGCCAGCACGGCGAGCACGGCGACGCCGAGCATGGCCAGCACGACCGTCGTGAGCGAGCTGAGCTCCGAGGCCACATCGCCTCGGTGCTCGGCGGTCAGCCCGGCGAGCCAGACCAGGCCGACGAGGACCGGCACCGCCACCAGCGCCAGGGTGATGACCACGGCGAGGAGCGTGGAGCGGAGCAGCGCGCGGCGCACGAGGGGAGACCGTGTCCTCAGTCGTCGTGGTGGCCGTCGAAGCGGAAGCCGATGCCCCGGATGGTCGTGATGTACCGCGGCGAGGCGGCGTCGTCGCCGAGCTTGCGGCGCAGCACGGAGATGTGCATGTCCAGGGTCTTGGTCGACCCGAACCACGCGGTGTCCCACACCTCGCGCATCAGCTGCTCGCGGCTGATCACCTTGCCCTCGCTGTTGACCAGGACCCGCAGCAGCTCGAACTCCTTGGCGGTGAGCTGGACCTCCTCGCCGCGCAGGAAGACGCGGTGCCCCTCCGGGTCGATCCGGACCAGCTCCTCCCCGTCCGAGGCGGGGGCGTCGCCCACCCCCCGGCGCAGCAGCGCCCGGGCGCGGGCCAGGAGCTCGGCCAGCCGGAACGGCTTGGTGACGTAGTCGTCCGCCCCGGCGTCCAGGCCCACCACCGTGTCGACCTCGTCGGCGCGGGCGGTCAGGACCAGCACGGGCAGCGTCAGCCCCTCGGCGCGCAGCCGCCGGCACACCTCCAGCCCGTCGAGCTCGGGCAGGCCGAGGTCCAGGACCAGCAGGTCCGGGCCGGTGCGCGCCGCGTCGAGCGCGGAGCGGCCGTCCCCACGGACCTCGACGTCGTAGCCCTCCCGGCGCAGCGCGCGCGCCAGCGGCTCCGCGATCGCCGGGTCGTCCTCGGCGAGGAGCACACGGGTCATGGCGCGATCGTAGCGACGGAACGGTCCCCCGCCGCCCGGCGCAGCTCGGAGGGGGTGACGGCGCCGATCCCGCGCAGGGTCCGGCGGCGCTGCTGCCCCATGGTGAACCCGGAGACCGACCCGAGCCGCTTGGCCAGGACGTCGTCGACCCACACGTGGCCGGGCGGGGTGACCGCGGTGAGCCGGCTGGCCCGGTTGACGGTGGTCCCGAAGACGTCACCGAGGCGCGAGACGACCCGCCCGTGCGCCATCCCGACCCGCACCTCGGGGAGCACGTCGTCCTCCTCCATGGCGTCGACGAGGTCCAGGGCGATCGCGGCGGCCGCCGCCGGGTCGCCGTGGACGAAGAGCACCTCGTCGCCCACCGTCTTGATGACCCGCCCCCCGTGCGTGGTGACCACGTCGCTCGCGAGCAGCTCGAAGCGCTGCACCAGGGTGGCCAGCTGCCGCTCGGTCATCCGCCGCACCAGCGAGGTGAAGGACACGAGGTCGGCGAAGCCCACCACCCGCAGCGGCGCCTGCGGCTCGCGGTCCTCCGGGGAGTGGGCGTCGGCGAGCATCCGGGCGATCGCGCCGGTGAGGTGCCGCCGCCAGGCGTAGACGAGCAGCGGCTCGATGTCGTCGGCGAGGTCGAGCAGCCGCTCGGCCGCCGCGACCGCCACGTCGTCGGGCACCGAGCGGGCGTCCTTCTCCCCCAGGCCCGGCTCGCGCTCCGGGGGGGTCAGGGACTCGGCGACCAGCTGGGTCTGCCATACGGCGAGCCGGTCCGCCGTCCGCGCCAGCGCCCGGGTCATCCCCAGGGCCAGCTCGGCGTCCAGCCGGTCCTCGCGGACCAGCCGGGCGACCCGCTGCAGGGCGTCCAGGTCCGCCTCGGTGAACATGACGTCCTCGTCGTCGACGATCTGGAAGCCCAGGGCGTGCCAGAGCTTGCGCGCGCTGGCGATGGAGACCTGCGCCTCCCGGCTGACGTCGCGCCGCCGCATCGAGGCCGGACGGCCGAGCAGCACGGACTCGACCCGGGCGATCTCGCCGTCCGGGTCGTGCGCCTGCTCCGCCACCCCTGCCCTCCTCCCCGGCTCCTACCCCGCCCGCCGGACGTGCACGACGTCCCCGGCGGCCACGGCATACCCGCCCTCGGCCGTGCGCAGGCACAGTCTGCCTTCTTCGTCGACCGCGCTCGCCACCCCCTCCACCGTGTGGCCCGGCTCGTGCACCCGGACGGTGGCCCCGACGGTCGCGCAGGCGGCCCGGTAGGCGTCGTGCACCGCCGCCGGGTCGGTGGCCAGGTCACCCAGGAGGGCGGCGAGGTGCCGGAGGTATGCCGTGAGCAGCCGCCCGCGGTCCGTGCCGGGCGCGCCGGCGAGGGCGAGCGAGGTGGCGGTGTCGACGGGCAGGCCCGCACGGTCCTGAGCCACGTTGACGCCGCACCCCACGACGACGACCTCGTCCGGCGCGCTCCCGACCCGCTCGCAGAGCAGCCCGGCGAGCTTGCGGTCGCCGTCGGTGGGGGCGAGCACGTCGTTCGGCCACTTCAGCGCCGCCGGGACCCCGGCCACCTGCGCCACCGCACGGGAGAGGGCCAGCCCGGCCACCAGCGGCACCCAGCCGGGGGAGCCCGGCGGCGGGGGGATGACCACGCTGACCGCGAGCGCCTGCCCCGGCGTGGTCACCCAGCCGCGCCCGAGCCGGCCCCGCCCCTGCTCCTGGACGTCGGCGACGACGACCCGCCAGGGGTCGGGGCGGCGCGCGGCCTCGGCGTTGGTGGAGTCGACGCGGTCGAAGACCTCCACCGGCCGCCACGGGCCGCCGGGGTCGGGAGCCGGAATCATGCGGCCAAGGCTAGGCTCACCGCCATGGCCAAGGACAAGCACTCCATCGGTGGCACCGACGTCGCCTCGGACATCGACACCTCGACCACCGCGGGCAAGCTGGCGGACCTGAAGCGGCGGGTCGGGGAGGTGGCCAACGCGGGCTCCACCCGGGCCGTGGACAAACAGCACGCCCGGGGCAAGAAGACGGCCCGCGAGCGGATCGCGCTGCTCCTGGACGAGGACTCGTTCGTGGAGATGGACAAGTACGCCCGCCACCGCAGCACCGCGTTCGGGCAGGACAAGAACCGCCCCTACGGCGACGGCGTCGTCACCGGCTACGGGACGATCGACGGGCGCACCGTCGCGATCTTCGCCCAGGACTTCACGGTCTTCGGCGGATCCCTCGGTGAGGTCTTCGGGGAGAAGATCGTTAAGGTCATGGACTTCGCCATGCGGGTCGGGTGCCCGGTCGTCGGTGTCAACGACTCCGGTGGCGCCCGGATCCAGGAGGGCGTGGCCGCGCTGGGCCTCTACGGCGAGATCTTCCGGCGCAACGTGCACGCCTCCGGGGTCATCCCGCAGATCTCGCTCATCATGGGCCCGTGCGCCGGGGGCGCCGTCTACTCGCCGGCCGTCACCGACTTCACGGTCATGGTCGACAAGACCTCGCACATGTTCATCACCGGCCCCGACGTGATCAAGACGGTCACCGGCGAGGACGTCGGCATGGAGGAGCTCGGCGGCGCCCGCACGCACAACACCACGTCCGGCAACGCGCACTACATGGGCACCGACGAGGACGACGCCATCGAGTACGTCAAGGCGCTGCTCTCCTACCTGCCGAGCAACAACCTGGAGGACCCACCGGCATACGAGGTGGAGAACGACCTGGAGGTGACCGACGGGGACCGGTTCCTCGACACGATCATCCCGGACAGCACCAACGTCCCCTACGACATGCACGCGGTGATCCGGGCCGTCGTCGACGACGGCGAGTTCCTCGAGGTCATGCCCCTCTACGCGCCGAACATGACGATCGGCTACGCCCGGGTCGAGGGCCGCTCGGTGGGGGTCGTGGCGAACCAGCCCATGCAGTTCGCCGGCACCCTGGACATCAACGCGAGCGAGAAGGCGGCGCGGTTCGTGCGCACCTGCGACGCCTTCAACATCCCGATCCTCACCTTCGTCGACGTGCCGGGGTTCCTGCCCGGCACCGACCAGGAGTGGGACGGCATCATCCGCCGCGGCGCCAAGCTCATCTACGCGTACTCGGAGGCGACGGTGCCGCTGGTCACCGTCATCACCCGCAAGGCCTACGGGGGCGCCTACGACGTCATGGGGTCAAAGCACCTCGGCGCCGACATCAACCTCGCGTGGCCGACCGCGCAGATCGCCGTCATGGGGGCGCAGGGGGCGGTCAACATCCTCTACCGCAAGGAGCTCGCCAAGGCCGCCGAGACCCCCGAGAGCGGGGAGGAGGCGCGGACCCGGTTCGTCAAGCAGTACGAGGACGCGCTCGCCAACCCCTACGTCGCGGCGGAGCGCGGATACGTCGACACCGTCATCACGCCCTCGAACACCCGGATGAACGTCACCAAGGCGCTGCGGGCGCTGCGCACCAAGCGCGCGAGCCTGCCGCCGAAGAAGCACGGGAACATCCCGCTGTGAGCGGGGAGGAGCGCGCGGTGGCCGGCATGGTGGACCCCCCCGCCGGGTCGGCGGGTCCGGCGGGTCCCCCCGCCGGGTCGGCGGGTCCCGCGGGTCCCGCGGGTCCCGCGGGTCCGGTCATCGAGGTCATCGGCCCGGCGACGCCGGAGGAGGTGGCGGCGCTCGTCGCGGTCCTCGCCGCGGCGTCCGGCTCCGGCGACGGCTCGGACGGCTCCGCCGACGACGGCCGGGCCGACCGCTCGACCTGGGGCACCCGCCAGCGGCTGCTCACCCGCGTCTGGCCGCCGCCGCACGGGCCCGGCGGCTGGCGGGCCAGCGCCCGCCCCCGCTGACCGGCCGCCAGTCGCCCCGCCCGCCCCCGTCACTGTGCTGCCAATAGGCAGGTTCGTCACGCCGGCCCGCCGTCACTGTGCTGCCAATAGGCAAGGTGGGTTATCCATTTCACTGCCACCTGCGCGTAGAGTCATCGTGTGCCGTCGCGCGGTCTGCACTATCCGGGTTCGTATGCGGAGCTGAGGGCGTGGTTCCCCGACGACGAAGCGTGTATGGAC
>DASQFD010000031.1:0-25674 GCA_035633255.1 Dermatophilaceae bacterium | reverse complement strand
GGGCGTGGCGGTCGGTGCCCGGGCCGCGCGGGCGATCCTCGCGGCTCGCGAGGACGACGGGTCGGACACCCCGCTGTTCGACTTCGACTACCCGCAGGGCACCGCGCCCGGGCAGTGGCGGTTCACCCCGGACCGTCCGCTGGCCTTCGCCCCCGGTTGGGCGCAGGTGGAGCCCTTCGCCCTGCGCAGCGGCGGCGCGGGGTTCCACGTGCGGCCGCCGTACCCGCTGAGGAGCCGGGCATACGCCAAGGACGTCAACGAGGTCAAGCGGCTCGGCGGCGACGGGGTGAGCACCCCCAGCGCCCGCACTCCGGACCAGACGCAGGCGGCGCTGTTCTGGCTGGAGAGCAGCCCGCTGCAGTGGAACCGCATCGCCCGCACCACCGCTGCGAACCGCGGCCTGGACCCCTGGCGGTCGGCCCGGCTGCTCGCCTACCTCGACATGGCCCTCGCCGACGGCTACGTCGCGTCATGGTCGGTGAAGTACACCAACCCGTTCTGGCGCCCCGTCACCGCCATCCGCGAGGCGGACACGGACGGGAACCCTCGCACCACCGCCGACCCGACGTGGACCCCGCTCGCCGTCACCCCGCCGATCCCCGACCACGACTCCGCGCACGCCGTGCAGGGCGGCGCCGCCTCCACGGTGATGGCTCGGGTCTTCGGCACCGACCGCGTCGCGTTCCGCACCTGCAGCCTCACCCTCCCCGACGGCCAGCAGTGCGACGACGCCTCGCCCACCACTCGGGGCTACCGCTCGCTCTCGCAGGCCGCCCGTGAGAACGCACTGTCCCGCATCTGGGTGGGCTACCACTTCCGCAACGCCTCGATCACCGGACTGCACCACGGCCAGCAGGTCGCCCGACTGGTCATGGCCGGGCGGCTCACCCCGGTGCGCTGACCGTCACGCCGGGCTGCGGGGGGCGGCCCTCCCCTCATGGCCGGGCGGCTCACCCCGGTGCGCTGACCGCCACGCCGGGCTGCGGGGGGCGGCCCCGGCGGCGGACCACGCGGCCGGGGACTCCGGCCACGACGGCATACGGCGGGTAGGTCCCGCGCGCCACGCACCCGGCGCCGAGCACCGTGTGGTCCCCGACCACCGTGCCGCGGGTGACCACCACCTTGGTGCCGAGCCAGCAGTCGTCGCCGATGCGCACGGGTGTCTTGAGGATCCCCTGGTCCCGGATGGGGACCCCGACCTCATCGGTGCGGTGGTCGAAGTCGCAGAGGTAGCAGTCGTCCCCGATGAGGACCTGACGCCCGATCTCGATGTCGAGCCAGCAGTTCACGGTGGTGCCGATGCCCACGATGCTCCTCTCGCCGATGCGCAGCGTCCCCTCGTGCGCCCGCAGCCGCGCGCCGGCCCCGACGTGGCAGAAGGCGCCCACCACGAGCCTGGCCCGGCCCGGGGCCACCTCGAAGCGGACGTCCGGCCCGAGGAGACACGGGCCCTCGAAGACCAGCCCGGGGTTGGTGGCCCGGGCCCGGGCCATCCGGGCGTAGGAGGCCAGGTGGGGTGTCGTCCACCCCCGGTTCGCCGCGGCCCACCGGACCCAGCCGCGCTCCGGCACCGCCACGGGTCAGTCCGGCCGCACGCCGGTGACGCCGACGTTGTAGAACCACTGCGCGGGCACGACGGCCGCGAGCCGCCGGTCCACCGCCGACAGCCGCTGCCAGGCCCCGAAGGCGAAGCGCGCCCAGCCGTGGCCCAGCGCACCCTCCTTGACGGCGACCTCGAAGGTGCGCACCGGCCAGCCGATGAAGGCCGCGGTGAGCTCCTCGGTCTGCGTGCGCACGTCGACGGCGCCGGCTCGCAGCGCGGCGCGGGCCAGCTCGCCGGGGTCGAAGGTGTGCAGGTCCACGACCGCCTCCAGGGCCGCGGCCCGCGAGGACTCGTCCAGCTCCTCGCGCGAGCGGGCCCAGCGCTCGCGCAGCGGTGGCAGCGCGGCCACGGCCGTGGTCACGTTCCACGTCACCTGGCCCAGCCGCCGCGCGTACCGGTGGCCGATCCGCGTCGGCTCGCCCGCGAAGACGAACCGCCCCCCGGGACGCAGCACGCGCAGCGCCTCCCGGACGGCGGCTTCGACGTCCGGGACGTGGTGCAGCACGGCATGGCCCAGCACGACGTCGAAGGTGCCGTCGCCGAACGGCAGCTCGGTCGCGCCGGCGACCCGGCCGTCGACGTGGAAGCCGAGCCGCTCGGCGTTGGCCTGCGCCGCGGCCACCATGCCGGAGGACACGTCGGTGACCGTGACCTCGCGCACCACGCCACCCTGGCGCAGGTTGAGGGAGAAGAAGCCGGTGCCGGCACCCACCTCCAGCGCCCGGCCGTAGGGACGGACCTCCGCTGCCACGACGTCCGGGCCGACCGCCGCGTCGAAGCGGTCCCGCGCGTAGTCGGTGCACCGGTCGTCGAAGCTGATCGACCACTTCTCGTCGTAGGTGCCGGCCTCCCAGTCGTGGTAGAGCACCTGGGCGAGGGCGTTGTCCCGGTATGCCGCCTCGACCTCCTCCGCGCTCGGGGACGCAGGCGTGTCAGGCGAGGACGTGAGGGACGCAGGCGTGAGGGACGGCGGCGTGGGGGACGGGAGCGCCGGCGCCATCAGGCGCCCTCGAAGCGGGCCTTGCCCGGGCCCTCCTCGACGAAGGAGCGCATGCCGGTCTCCTGGTCCTTCGTGGCGAAGAGCGAGGTGAAGAGCATCCGCTCGATCTCCAGCCCGCTCTGCAGGTCCACCTCGAGCCCGGAGTCGATGGCCTCCTTCGCCGCGCGCAGTGCGAAGGCGGGACCGCCCACGTAGCGGCCGACCATGGCGCGCGCCGCGGCGTACACCTGGTCGGCCTCGACGACCTCGTCGACGAGCCCGATCCGCAGCGCCTCGTCGGCCTCGACGAACCGGCCGGAGAAGACGAGGTCCTTGGCCCGCGCCGGGCCGACCAGCCGCGCCAGCCGCTGGGTGCCGCCGGCGCCCGGGATGATGCCGAGCTGGATCTCGGGCTGCCCCAGCCGGGCGCCCGACGCCGCCACCCGGAAGTCGCACGCCAGGGCCACCTCGCACCCCCCTCCCAATGCGTACCCGGTGATCGCCGCGACGGTCGGCTTGGGCACCCGGGCGAGCGAGCGGGTGAAGTCCTGGAGCAGGGTCGAGTGCGCGACCATGTCCGTGTAGGACATCGTGCGCATCTCCTTGATGTCGGCACCGGCGGCGAACACCTTCTCCCCGCCCCACACCACCACGGCCGCCACGTCGCTCCGCTCGGTGGCCTCGGCACAGGCGGCCACGAGCCCCCGCTGCATCTCCGCGTCGAGGGCGTTCATGGGCGGGCGGTCCAGGCGGACGGTCGCGATGCCGCCCTCGACCTCGAGCCGGACCGGCGCGCTCACGAGGAGGCCCCCGGCGCCGAGCCGTTCTCGTCCCCGCCCGAGGGCGGCGGACCCGCCTCGCCGTCCCCGGCGCCGGCGCCGCCCGCGCTGCCCTCGGCCCCCTCCTCGAGCCCCAGGGCGCGCTGGTGCCAGTGGTGGACCGCCGAGAGCACGATCTGGACGGACACCGTGACCAGCATGGAGACGTCGGCGCCCGGGGTGACCAGGTGCTCCGCCGTGACGACCAGCGTGCCGTTCGCGACCCCCGTCTTGACGCAGTTGAGCGAGAGGTTGAGCACGTTGCACGTCTCCAGGGCGCGGCCGACGTCCCCGCCGAGCTCCTCGGGCAGCTGCCACTGCCCGAAGACCCGCATGACCTCCAGCTCACCCTCGGTGCAGCGGACGTAGAGCTTCTGGTCGTTCGCGGTGAACGCGACGTCGCCGTCGGCGTCGAGGTCCGGCTGGAGGCCGGCGTCGATCAGGGCGTCGAGGACGCGGCCGCGCAGCGGGTGCTCGTCCGGCGGCGGCGGGAAGTTGGGGAGCGAGGTGGGATCGGTCATGCCGCCACGGTAACCACTCTCTAGGCTGACCTCCATGCCGCCCCGGCCTGCCCTCGCCCCGGGTGGGCCGCCGGTCCCGACGCGCGACCTGCCGCCCCTCCCGGGAGTGACGCCGGTGCCGGGCGGCGCCGACGTGTGCGTCTACGCCGGGCACGCCGACGCGGTCGAGCTGTGCCTGCTCGAGCCCGGCGACACCGACGGCCGCACTGAGCGGCGGGTCCGCCTCGTGGAGCGCGCCTACGGCTGGTGGTTCGGCTTCGTGCCGGACCTGGGGGTGGGGGCGCGCTACGCCTTCCGGGTGCACGGCGCCTGGGACCCCCGCGGCGGGCTGCGGCACAACCCGGACCGCCTCCTCCTCGACCCGTACGCGAGGGCGGTCGAGGGCACCGTCCACTGGGGCCCGGAGGTCTTCGGCCACGTCGTCTCCCCCGACACCTGGCTCGGCGACGGGGAGACCCGCTCGGCGCTGGACAGCGCGGGGCACGTGCCGGTCGGCGTCGTCGTCGACGACGCCTTCGACTGGGGTGAGGACCGGCGCCCTGGTCACGCGCGCAGCGAGTCCGTCGTCTACGAGGTCCACGTCAAGAGCCTCACCCGTAACCGGCCAGGGGTGCCCGAGCGGCTGCGCGGCACGTATGCCGGCCTGGCCCACCCCGACACGCTCGGCCACCTGCTCGACCTGGGCACCACGGCGGTCGAGCTTCTCCCCGTCCACGCCTTCGCCTCCGAGCCCCACCTGGTCCGCCGCGACCTGGCCAACCACTGGGGCTACAACACGATCGGGTTCTTCGCGCCCCACGCGGGCTATGCCGCCGCCGAGCACCCGCAGGGGGTGGTCGACGAGGTCAAGGGCATGGTCAAGCGGCTGCACGAGGCGGGCATCGAGGTGATCCTCGACGTCGTCTACAACCACACCGCGGAGCAGCACTGCAAGGGCCCCACCCTCTCCTTCCGCGGCCTGGACAACCGCGCCTACTACCGCCTCGACGAGCGCGGCCGCGACGTCGACGTCACCGGCTGCGGCAACACCCTGGACCTGCGGCACCCCGTCGTGTGCCGGCTGGCGCTGGACTCGTTGCGCCACTGGGTGGCCGAGTACCACGTCGACGGCTTCCGCTTCGACCTGGCGGTCGCCCTCGGTCGCGGCCGCGGCGGCGACTACGACCCTGACCACCCGTTCCTCGTGGCGCTGCGCACCGACCCCGTCCTCTCCCGCGTCAAGCTGGTCGTCGAGCCGTGGGACGTCGGCATGCACGGCTGGCGCACCGGCCAGTTCCCGCCGCCGTTCAGCGAGTGGAACGACCGCTTCCGGGACGCGGTCCGGACCTTCTGGCTGGCCGACCAGCGGGCGCAGGCGACCGGCCACGGCACCCGGGGCGTCCAGGAGATCGCCACCCGCCTCGCCGGCTCACGCGACCTCTTCGGCCACCGCGACCGCGGACCGACCGCCTCGGTGAACTTCGTCACGGCGCACGACGGCTTCACGCTGCACGACCTCACCGCCTACGACGCCAAGCACAACGAGGCCAACCTCGAGGACAACCACGACGGCACCCACGACAACCTCTCCTGGAACCACGGCGTCGAGGGCCCCACCCGTGACCCGGCCGTCCTGGCCGCCCGCCGCCGAAGCATGCGCAACCTGCTGGGCACGTTGCTCGTCTCGACCGGCATCCCGATGCTCAACGCCGGCGACGAGCTCGGCCGCACCCAGTCGGGCAACAACAACGCCTACTGCCAGGACAACGCCCTGAGCTGGTTCGACTGGGACCTCGAGCCGTGGCAGGAGGACCTCATGGCGACGACCCGGCACCTGCTCGCGGTCCGCCGGGACCACCCGGTGCTCCGGCAGCGGTCCTGGGCGACGGGCCGCCGCGTGGCGAGGGACGGCGCCCGCGACCTGGCCTGGTTCGACGAGCACGGTGAGCCGATGACCCTGCACCGGTGGGGAGACCCCTCCACGATGACCCTGCAGATGCACCTGTCAGGCCAACGCCTGCGGTCCCCCTCCGT
This sequence comes from Dermatophilaceae bacterium, assembly GCA_035633255.1. Classification (GTDB taxonomy): domain Bacteria; phylum Actinomycetota; class Actinomycetes; order Actinomycetales; family Dermatophilaceae; genus DASQFD01. The sequence continues at coordinate 19,740 of DASQFD010000031.1, read as the reverse complement.
GCACGTGGTCCTCCACGGACGACGCACCGACGCCGACGTGACGCTGCCACGGGTGCCGGACGTCACGGCATACCGGCTGCTGTGGGACAGCGCCGACGAGCGGCCGCGCGAGCGGCGCGGGCCGGTCTTCCCCGGCACCGTGCGGTGCGCGGCCGGGAGCATGCGCGTGTATGCCGCGACCGACCTCCCGTGAACCCTCATCGTCCGGAGAACTGACGGCGCTGCGGGCGGCAGCCGCCAACTACCCACCCGTACTGGCCGATGCCCTGGTGGCAAGGCGGCTGAATGTCAGTTCCGGGGGCAGGGGGGCCCCTCGATGTGACACCTACCGCGCGGTAGCCGTTCCGGGCCGGAGGAGCTGGGTAGCGCTGTCGACGACGCAGGGGCACTCGTGGTCGCGACACGGGAGGCGTGCCGAGCCGACTGAGGAGGAGCGGCCTGGTCCAGTGGCGCGGCGACTCTGCTCCGCACCTCCACCATGCGGGCTGCAACTCGGCCGCTCCGCTCCCGTCTCGACTCGGCTGCTCGGTTCCGCATCGCGGTCGGCACCTCCTTCATTGGGTGAGCGGGGTGGGGTCATGACCCCACCCCGCTCACCCAATACCGCGCCGGGCTCGCGGTGCAGCACCGGCCGGCGCTTGTTGCTCAGGCGCTGGCGACCAGGCCCATCTCCCCGGGCGAGGTCAGCCGGTCGTGGTGCGGCAGGACGCGCACGGTGTAGCCGAAGGCGCCGCTGCGACCGAGCCTCAGGTCACCGGAGAACCGGTGCCGCCCCGCCTCGTACGCCTCGACGTGGTTCAGGGGCACCGCCTTGACGTCGTAGAGCTGGTCGCCGTGGTGGTTGGTGCGGCCGTGCGCCACCTGGACGTCGACGTCCGCGGGGTCGAGGCCGTTCAGGGAGACGTATGCCGTGACGTGCAGCGTCTCGCCGATCTGCGGGCTGTCCCCCACGCCGGAGGACTCCACGTGGTCGACGTGCACGCCGGACCACGCGGTGCGGACGCGCTGCTTGTAGGCGGCGAGCTCCTTGGCGCCGGCGAAGCCGTCGCGCGACATCGTCCACCCCGAGCGTGCCGCCGGGACGTAGAGCCGCTCGGTGTAGTCGCGGACCATCCTGCTGGCCCGGACCTTCGGCCCGAGCGTGGTCACCGTGTGGACCACCATCGAGAGCCAGTTCTGCGGTAAGCCGTCGGCGTCCAGGTCGTAGAACCGCGGCGCCACCTGGTGCTCGATCAGGTCGTAGAGCGCGGCCGCCTCGAGGTCGTCGCGGCGCTCGGGGTTCGCCACCCCGTCGGCGGTCGGGATGGCCCAGCCGTTGCTGCCGTCGAACCACTCGTCCCACCAGCCGTCGAGGATGGAGAGGTTCAGGGCGCCGTTGAGCGCCGCCTTCATCCCCGACGTCCCGCACGCCTCGAAGGGACGCAGCGGGTTGTTGAGCCAGACGTCGCAGCCGGGGTAGAGGTGCAGCGCCATGGCGATGTCGTAGTTCGGCAGGAAGGCGATGCGGTGCCGGACCTCCGGGTCGTCGGCGAAGCGCACCATCTGCTGCACCAGCGCCTTGCCGGTGTCGTCGGCGGGGTGGGACTTGCCCGCGATGACCAGCTGGACCGGCCGCTTCTCGTCCAGGAGGAGCGCCTTCAGCCGCTTGGGTTCGCGCAGCATGAGGGTCAGCCGCTTGTAGCTCGGCACCCGGCGGGCGAAGCCGATGGTCAGCACGTCGGGGTCGAGGATGCTGCGGGTCCAGCCCAGCTCGGCCTCCGAGGCGCCGCGCTCCAGCCACGAGTCGTGCACCCGGCGCCGGGCCTCCTCGACGAGCTGGGTGCGCAGCTTGCGCTTGCCCGCCCACATCGCGTCGCGGGAGACGGTCGCCATGGCCTCCCAGCTCTCCTGGGTGTCCAGGTCACGCACCTCGGCATGACTGCGCGCGAGCTCGAAGACGGCCCGGTCGACCCACGTCGGCGCGTGCACGCCGTTGGTGATGGAGGTGATGGGCACCTCGTCGGCGTCGAAGCCGGGCCAGAGGCCGGCGAACATGTCGCGGCTGACGGCACCGTGCAGCGAGGACACCCCGTTGGCGCGCTGGGCGAGGCGCAGACCCATGACCGCCATGTTGAACAGCCCCGCGCTGCCGCCCTCGTAGGTCTCCGCCCCGAGCTGGAGGAGCCGCTCCACGGGCACCCCCTCGAGCGCCTGCTCACCCCCGAAGTACAGCTCGACGAGCCCGGAGTCGAAGCGGTCGATGCCTGCCGGGACGGGTGTGTGGGTGGTGAACACCGTCGCGGCGCGGACCGCCTCGACGGCCTGGTCGAAGGTCAGCCCGTGCTCGGAGACGAGCTCGCGGATCCGCTCGACACCGAGGAAGCCGGCGTGGCCCTCGTTGGAGTGGTAGACGTCCGGCGTCGGCGCCCCGCTGAGCCTGCTCCACAGGCGCAGCGCGCGCACGCCGCCGACGCCGAGCAGCATCTCCTGCTGGAGCCGCTGCTCGCCGCCGCCGCCGTAGAGCCGCTCGGTCACCGCGCGGGCCCCGTCGTCGTTTCCCGGCACGTCGGAGTCGAGCAGCAGCAGCGGCACCCGGCCGACCTGGGCGCGCCACACGTGAGCGTTGAGCTGGCGCCCGCCCGGCAGGTCGATCGTCACGACGCAGGCCTCGCCGTCCTCCTCGCGCAGCAGGGCGAGCGGCAGGCCGTCGGGGTCGAGCACCGGGTAGGTCTCCTGCTGCCAGCCGTCCCGGTTGAGGCTCTGGCGGAAGTACCCGGTCTTGTAGAACAGGCCCACCCCCACCACCGGGACCCCGGTGTCGGAGGCGGACTTGAGGTGGTCGCCGGCGAGGATCCCGAGGCCGCCGGAGTACTGCGGCAGGGCAGCGGCGATCCCGAACTCGGGGCTGAAGTAGGCGACGGCGGCGGGGCCGCCGGCCGCACCCTGCTCGGCGGCCCACCCCTGGTACCACCGGTCCTCGCTGAGGTAGCGCTCCAGGGCCGCGCTCGCGCGGTCGACGCGGGCGACGAAGTCCTCGTCCGCGGCCAGCCGCTCGAACTCCTCGGTGGAGGTGGCCGACAGCATGGCCAGCGGGTCCTGGTGCACCTGGTCCCAGCGCTCCGCGTCGATGCTGGCGATCAGCTCGCAGAGCGGCGGGTGCCAGCTCCAGCGGAGGTTGCTCGTGAGGTCGCCGAGGGCGGCGATGCGGGCGGGGAGCACCGGGCGGACGCTGAAGCGTCGGATGGCCTTCACGCTGGGCATCCTAAAGGCACCCCCGGCTCGGCCGAGCGCCGTGCTCACCGACGCCGAGCGGGGCACGACGGGGGGTGGTGGGCCGGCGGTGTGAGGAACCATCGCAGCGGGTCGCCCCTCGCAGGGGCGTCGCACCGGTAGCGTCGGGCAGGTGACCGAGCCCCCTCGCCCGCCCACCGCCTCGGTGTCCCGGCACCGGTCCGAGCCCTCCCCGCCGAAGCGGCGCTCCGCCCCGTCCGCGACCGATGGGGCCGGCACGGCCGACGGGGCCGGCACGGCCGACGGGGCCGACCGGGCCGACCGGGCCGACGGGGCCGACCGCGTCGACGGGGCCGGAACGGCGCCGACCGCCACGCCGCGCTCCCCCGACCGCGGCGACGCGCGCCAGGAGGAGCCCACCCACGCGCTGGCGCTCTCCGCCGTCCCGACGACCGAGCCGCCGCAGACGCCCATCGGTCGGATCCCCGTGCAGGCGGTCTCGCCGGTCGTCGACCACGGGCTGCGTCCGGCCACGTACGTGGTCGAGGAGGAGTTCGCGGTCACGGCGACCGTCTTCCGCGAGGGCCACGACGCGGGAAACGCCTCCGTGGTCCTGGTCGACCCCGACGGCGTGGAGCACCGAACGACGATGACCTGCACGAACCCCGGCCTGGACGCCTGGGAGGCCACGGTCAGCGCCGACCGGGTCGGCCGGTGGTCCTACCGCGTCGAGGGGTGGTCCGACCCCTACGGCACGTGGGTCCACGACGCGAGCATCAAGGTGGCCGCCGACGTCGACACCGAGCTCATGCTCGAGGAGGGGGCCCGGGTCCTCGAGCGGGCCCGCGACGCGGTCGAGCGCCCCGCCGCCGCGCGGGCGGTCCTCGACGACGCGGTCACCGGGCTCCGGGACGACACCCACCCGCCGAAGGTCCGGCTCCAGGCCGGCACCGACGACACGGTGGCCGCCGAGCTCTCCTCCCGCCCGCTGCGCGACATGGTCAGCCCCTCGGCCGACCTGCCGCTGCTCGTCGAGCGCGAGCGCGCCCTCTACGGCGCGTGGTACGAGTTCTTCCCGCGCAGCGAGGGCGCGCACTACGACGCCGAGGAGCACCGCTGGGTCTCGGGCACGCTCCGCACCGCCGCGGAGCGGCTGCCGGCCGTGGCCGACATGGGCTTCGACGTCATCTACCTCACCCCCATCCACCCGATCGGCGGCGCCGCCAAGAAGGGGCCGAACAACACCCTCGACGCCCGCCCCGAGGACCCCGGCAGCCCGTACGCCATCGGCTCCGCCGCCGGCGGCCACGACGCGATCCACCCCGACCTCGGGACGTTCGAGGACTTCGACGCCTTCGTCGCCCGCGCCGCCGAGCTCGGGCTCGAGGTCGCCATGGACCTCGCGCTGCAGTGCTCCCCCGACCACCCGTGGGTCGCCCAGCACCCCGAGTGGTTCACCACCCGCGCCGACGGGACCATCGCCTTCGCCGAGAACCCCCCGAAGAAGTACCAGGACATCTACCCGGTCAACCTCGACAACGACCCCGCCGGCAGCTACGCCGAGATGCGCCGGGTCATCCAGGTCTGGCTCGACCACGGGGTCCGCATCTTCCGCGTGGACAACCCGCACACCAAGCCGGTCCAGTTCTGGCAGTGGCTCATCACCGATGTCGCCAGGACCAACCCGGAGACCATCTGGCTCGCCGAGGCCTTCACCAAGCCGGCCATGATGCACACCCTGGCCAAGGTCGGCTTCCAGCAGAGCTACACCTACTTCGCGTGGCGCAACCAGAGGTGGGAGATCGAGGAGTACCTGACCGAGCTCACCGGCGACGCCGCGGCATACATGCGTCCGTCCTTCTGGCCGACGACGCACGACATCCTCACGCCCTACATGCAGTTCGGTGGACCGGCGGCCTGGAAGGTGCGCGCGGCGCTCGCCGCCACGCTGGTGCCCACGTACGGCATCTACGCCGGCTACGAGCTCATGGAGCACGTGGCGCGACCGGGGGTCGAGGAGCAGATCGACAACGAGAAGTACGAGTACAAGGACCGCCGCTGGGCCGACTACGAGCACGGGGGGCCGAAGGAGGGGCTGTCCCTCGCGTGGTACCTCCGCCGGCTCAACGAGATCCGTCGTGGGCACCCGGCGCTGCACCGGCTGCGCAACCTCACCTTCCACCACGTCGACGACGAGAACGTCCTGGCGTTCTCCAAGCGCCGCACGCTGGCGGACGGCACGGAGGACGTCATCCTCGTCGTCGCCAACCTGGACCCGCACTCCTCCCGCTGGACCACCGTGCGCCTGGACATGGTGGCCCTCGGCCTGGGCCCGGACGACGGCTTCCTCGCCCACGACCTCATCACCGACTCGCGGTGGACCTGGCACCGCGACCCCCTCGTCCACCTGGGCCCGGACAACGAGCCCGCGCACGTCGTGGCGGTGAGGACGTTCTGAGCCCCACCCCGACCGGACTGGCGACCGCCGAGCGGCCGGGCCTGCGGGACGACCCCGGCTGGTTCCGCACGGCGGTGTTCTACGAGGTGCTGGTGCGCGCCTTCCGCGACTCCACCGGCTCGGGCGCCGGTGACTTCACCGGGGTGATCGAGCGCCTGGACTACCTCCAGTGGCTGGGCATCGACTGCATCTGGCTGCCGCCGTTCTTCGCCAGCCCGCGGCGCGACGGTGGCTACGACATCGCCGACTACACCGCCGTGCTGCCCGAGTTCGGCACGCTCACCGAGTTCGAGCACCTCGTCGGCGAGGCCCACGCGCGGGGCATCCGGGTCGTCATCGACCTGGTGATGAACCACACGAGCGACCAGCACCCGTGGTTCCAGGCGTCCCGCTCCGACCCCGAGGGCCCCTACGGGGACTTCTACGTGTGGTCCGACACCGATGACCGGTACGCCGATGCCCGCATCATCTTCATCGACACCGAGGTGTCCAACTGGACCTTCGACCCGGCGCGGGGGCAGTTCTTCTGGCACCGCTTCTTCAGCCACCAGCCGGACCTGAACTTCGAGCACCCGGCGGTGCACGAGGCGATGTTCGACGTCGTCCGCTTCTGGCTCGACAAGGGCATCGACGGCTTCCGCCTCGACGCCGTTCCCTACCTCTACGAGGAGGAGGGACACCACGGCGAGAACCACCCCCGGACCCACGAGTTCCTGACGTCCCTGCGGGCCATGGTCGACGCGGAGTACCCCGGCCGGATCCTCCTCGCCGAGGCGAACCAGCCGCCCAAGGACGTCGTCGCCTACTTCGGCACCGAGTCCGCGCCCGAGTGCCAGATGTGCTTCCACTTCCCGGTCATGCCGATGCTCTTCCACGCGCTGCGGGAGGAGCGCGCCGCGCCCATCGCCGCGGTCCTCGAGGAGACCCCGGAGATCCCGCGGGGCACCCAGTGGGGCACCTTCCTGCGCAACCACGACGAGCTCACCCTGGAGATGGTCACGGCGGAGCAGCGCGCCGCGATGTACGGCTCCTACGCGCCGGAGCCGCGCATGCGGGCCAACGTCGGCATCCGCCGGCGCCTCGCCCCGCTCCTGGACAACAGCCGTCCCGAGATCGAGCTCATCCACGCCCTCGAACTCTCGCTGCCGGGCTCGCCGTGCCTGTACTACGGCGACGAGATCGGCATGGGGGACAACATCTGGCTGCACGACCGCGACGCCGTCCGCACCCCGATGCAGTGGACGCCGGACCGCAACGCGGGTTTCTCCGAGGCCGAGCCGGACCACCTCCACCTGCCGGTCATCTCCTCGCTCGTCTACCACTACAACACCGTCAACGTCGAGGCTCAGCGCGCCACCGGGAGCTCGCTGCTCCACTGGGTGCAGTCGATGCTCGCCGTGCGCCGGCGGCACCGGGTCTTCGGGGTCGGCGAGCTGCGGCTGCTGGACAGCACCAACGACTCCGTCCTCGCCTTCCTCCGCGTCGACCGGGAGCCGCGCGGGTCGGACGCGCCCCCCGGGGAGCCCGGCCGCGACCACGGCGCCACCGCCGTGCTGTGCGTCAGCAACCTCTCCTCCACCCCGCAGGCCGCCACCGTCACCCTTCCCGAACCCCTGCGCGGCGCCGCCACCTCCGACCTCTTCGGCGGCAGCGGCTTTCCCCCCGTCGCCGACGACGGCACCATCGTCGTCACCCTCGGCTCCCGGGACTTCTTCTGGCTGTCCGTCGCGCCCCGTGCCGAGCGGAGGGCCCATGGCTGAGCTCCACCGCGGTGCCACCCTGAGCCCGACCAAGCTCGAGCTGCTCGCCGCCTGGATGGGGGGACGACGCTGGTATGCCGCGAAGGGCCACACGCCGTCACCGCGCCTGCTCGCGTCGTGGCGGCTCGACGACCCGGCGGGGGAGGTGGGCGTGGAGACCCTGCTCGTCGCGGACGACGCGGGCCCGGAGCCGGTCGTCTACCAGGTGCCGCTGACCTACCGTGACGCCCCGCTCGCCGGCGCGGACGAGGCCCTGGTCGGAACGCTGGAGCACAGCGTCCTCGGCCGTCGATGGGTCTACGACGCCCCCCACGACCCCGTCTACGCCGCCGAGCTCCTCGCCCTCCTGCAGGGCCGGGTGCGGGCCGCCTCGAGCACCCGCTCCGGGGCGGCGGAGCCGACCGTGCGGGGCCTGCCCTCCCCGGCGTGGCCCTCCACCCTGACCGTCTCCGGCTCCCGGGTCCTCTCCGGCGAGCAGTCGAACACCTCGGTGGTGCTGCACTGCGTCGACGAGCGCGGCCGGGAGGTCCCGGTCATCGTCAAGGTCTTCCGTACCCTGCAGCCGGGCCCCAACCCCGACGTCGTCCTGCAGAGCGCACTCGTGCAGGCCGGGTGCCACCGGGTCGCCGACGTGGTCGGCGCGCTCGAGGGGCGCTGGCCGGGCGGGAGCGAGGAGCCGGTGCACCTCGCCATGGCCCAGCGCTTCCTGCCCGGGGTGCAGGACGCCTGGCGGGTCGCCCTGCAGACCGCCCAGGCCGGCGCGGACTTCTCCGGCCCGGCCCGCGAGCTCGGGGAGGCGACGGCCGAGGTCCACGAGGTGCTCGGCCGCGCGCTCGGCACAACGCCGGCCACCCCGGAGCTGGTGCGCGACACGCTCGCCTCGATGCGCCGCCGGGCCGCGGCCGCGGTCGCGCAGGTGCCCGAGCTCGGCCCGCGCGCAGAGCACATCGACGCCGTGCTCGAGGCCGCCGCGGCCGGGCCCTGGCCGGCCTTCCAGCGCGTGCACGGCGACTACCACCTCGGGCAGGTGCTGCGCTCACCCGACCTCGGCTGGGTGCTCCTCGACTTCGAGGGGGAGCCGATGCGGCCGCTGCGCGAGCGCAGCCGCCCCGACCAGGCGCTGCGCGACGTCGCCGGCATGCTGCGCAGCCTGGACTATGCGGGCGACTCGGTGGAGCGGGCCGGCGGGCCGTCCGCGCGGGGCTGGGTCGAAGCGGCCTCCGGCGCCTTCCTGGCCGGGTATGCCGTCCGCTCCGGTGCCGACCCCCGGCGCCACCTCGCGCTGCTCACCGCCCTGGAGCTGGACAAGGCGCTCTACGAGGTGGTCTACGAGGCGCGCAACCGACCGAGCTGGGTGGGTATCCCGCTCGCGGCCGTCGACCGGCTGCTGGCCGGCGCCGCCCGGGGGCCGGCCCGTTCCGACGCGGCCCCGTCAGACCCACCCCCAGCCGACGCAGCCCCAGCCGACCCACCCCCAGCCGACGCACCCCCAGCCGACGCACCCCCTGCAGACCCATCCCGAACCGACGACGAGAGGGCTCCCGTGTCCCCCAACCCCAGCCCCGAGGTGAGCGGTGCCATCACCGCCCTGGTCCAGGGGCGCCACCAGCAGCCGCACGACCTGCTCGGGCAGCACCTGGAGCCCGGCGGCCTGCGGATCCGGGTCCTGCGGCCGCTCGCCGAGCGGGTGCGGGTCCGCTTCGAGGACGGCGAGGAGCTGACCCTCGCGCACGAGGCGGAGGGGGTGTTCACCGCGGTGCGCGAGGGGGTGTCCCGCACGATGGACTACCGGCTCCTCGTCAGCTGGGCCGACGGCGTGGAGCACCTGCAGGACGACCCGTACCGCTTCGCGCCGACGCTGGGGCAGGTCGACCTGCACCTGGTCGGCGAGGGGCGGCACGAGCAGCTCTGGACGGTGCTGGGGGCGCGGGTGCACGAGTACCCGGGGCCGATGGGCACCGTGCGCGGCACCTCCTTCGCGGTGTGGGCCCCGCGCGCGAAGGCGGTGCGCGTGATCGGGGACTTCAACAGCTGGGACGGCCACGTGCACCCGATGCGGCTCCTCGGCGAGTCGGGCGTGTGGGAGCTGTTCGTGCCCGGTGTCGTGGCGGGCTCGACGTACAAGTTCGAGATCCGCGGGGCCGATGACATCGTGCGCGCCAAGGCCGACCCCATGGCCCGGCGCACCGAGGTGCCCCCGAACACCGGCTCGGTCGTCGACGAGGCGTTCCACGAGTGGGGAGACGACGCGTGGATGGAGCGGCGGGCCCGCACCAACCCGCACACCGGCCCGATGAGCGTCTACGAGGTGCACCTCAGCTCGTGGCGTCAGGGGCTGACCTACCGCGACATGGCCGAGCACCTGGTCAACTACGTCTCGGACCTCGGGTTCACCCACGTCGAGCTGCTTCCGGTCATGGAGCACCCCTTCGGGCCGTCGTGGGGCTACCAGGTCACCGGGTACTACGCGCCGACGGCGCGGTTCGGCACCCCGGACGACTTCAAGTACCTCGTGGACAGGCTCCACCAGAACGGGATCGGCATCATCCTGGACTGGGTGCCCGGCCACTTCCCGCGGGACGACTGGGCGCTCGCGCGCTTCGACGGGCTCGCGCTCTACGAGCACCCGGACCCGCGGCGCGGCGACCAGCCGGACTGGGGCACCCACGTCTTCGACTTCGGCCGGCTGGAGGTGCGCAACTTCCTCGTCGCCAACGCCATCTACTGGCTCGAGGAGTTCCACGCCGACGGGCTGCGGGTCGACGCCGTGGCGTCGATGCTCTACCTGGACTACTCACGCAAGGACGGCGAGTGGGTGCCCAACCAGTACGGCGGCCGGGAGTACCTCGAGGCGATCGGCTTCCTGCAGGAGGCGAACGCGACGGCATACAAGCGGGTGCCCGGCATCGTCACCATCGCCGAGGAGTCCACCTCGTGGCCGGGGGTGACGCGACCGACCGACGGCGGCGGCCTCGGCTTCGGCCTGAAGTGGAACATGGGCTGGATGAACGACACCCTGCGCTACCTCGCGCTCGACCCGTTCTACCGGCAGTACCACCACAACCAGCTGACGTTCTCGCTCATGTACGCCTTCAGCGAGAACTACGTCCTGCCGGTCAGCCACGACGAGGTGGTCCACGGCAAGGGCTCACTCGTCGGCAAGATCCCCGGGCAGCGCGGCGACCAGATGGCCACCCTGCGGGCCTACCTGGCCTACATGTGGAGCCATCCGGGCAAGCCGCTGCTCTTCATGGGCTGCGAGTTCGCCCAGCCCGGCGAGTGGGCGGACGGGCGCTCGCTGGACTGGTGGCTGCTCGACCAGCCGGCGCACTACCGCGTGCACAACCTGGTCAAGGAGCTCAACCGGCTCTACCGCGACCACGACGCGCTGTGGCGGCTGGACTCCGACCCGGCGGGCTTCCGCTGGCTCGACGCGAACGACAACACCGGCAACACCTTCTCCTACCTGCGCTTCGCCGAGGGCGGCCACGGCGGTGACGTGGTCGCCGTGGCGGTGAACTTCAGCGGGGACGACAAGGAGTGGGTCCGGCTGGGGGTGCCTCGCCCGGGGCGCTGGCGGGTCATCCTCGACACCAGCGGCTACGACCAGCACGGGACGCCGAGCCAGGCCGACGTGGTGCTCGAGGCGGAGCAGCACCCGTGGAACGACCAGGCGCACTCGGTGACGGTGCGGCTGGCCGCCTTCACGGCGATCTACCTGGCACCGGACGAGGACCGACCCGTCCCGGCACGCTCCCTCAGATGAAGAGCAGCTGGGCACCCTCGGTGAGCTCGATGAAGTCGGACGCGGAGATGATCGCCTCGACGCCCTCGTAGAGGTCGTCCTCGGTGAGCTTGTTCATGTCCGCCGACATCCGGCAGCCCCACATGTGGCAGCCGGACGCGGTGAGGAGCTCGAGGAACTCCGGCACCTCGGGCACGTCGAGCTCGGCGATCGAGTCCTTGAGCATCTTGGTGGCCAGCGCCGTGGCGCCGGGCAGCCCGCCCAGGGCCTGCGGCACCGACACGCCGAAGCGGCCGGGTGGGTGCATGGCCGTGTTGCCGAGGAAGCTGAACTTCAGGTCGTGCATCGTCGCCTTGTTGATCAGGTCGAAGCCCCAGAAGGTGAAGAACAGGTGGGTCTCCACGCCCTCGCCGAGCGCGGCGTTGGCGAGGATGAGGCCGGGGTAGGCCATGTCGAGGTTGCCCTTGCTGGCGATGATCGCCAGCTTGCGGCCCTGCGAGGCCGGCTCGTCGAAGCTCGGCACGATCGGGGTGGAGTCACTCATCGCCATCTCCTCACACGCAGCCCTTGGGCTTGGGCAGCCCGGAGACGTAGGCCATCTTCTTGGCCGGCTTGCCCGGGAACAGCCCGAACAGCTCCTTGACCGGGGTGCCGGTCCGGGTGCTCACCCGGCGCAGGGTCGCGGTCTCGCCCTGGGCGGCGTAGTCCTCGCGCAGGAAGCGGACCAGCCGCCACCGCGCGTCGTCCATCTCGACCCCGATCAGCGCGGCCAGCTCGGCGCCGAGCTCCTCGCTCCACTGGTCGGGCCGGGTGAGGAAGCCCTCCTCGTTGACCTCGACCTCCTGCCCCGCGATCGTCGTCGTGGGCATGCGTTCGTCCTTTCTCCGGTGGGCCGGTCCCCGGTCGGGTGCCCGGCTCTCGCAGGCCGGCGTCCGGTCGGGCGCCGGAGCCGTGGGTCAGGCCGCCGGCACCTTGCCGGTCATGCTCATTGCCGCCGGGAGCCCGATGGGCCGGCCGGGCAGGAGCATCGACCAGTAGACGTGCCGGAAGGCGAGCTTGCCCAGGTGGTTGGCGCGCGACTCCTTGAGCAGGCTCATCGGCCCCAGCCTGGGCAGGGGGAAGGTGCCGGTCAGCGGCTCGGTGTCGTAGTTGAAGTCGAGCAGCACGGCCTTGCCGCCGCCGGACTCCACGAAGCAGTTGGCGTGCCCGTCGAAGTGGTGCGTCGTGGGCCGCCCGGCGGCCACCTGGAGGAAGTTCTCGACGAACACCTCGACGGAGAAGTGCGCCACCGAGCCGGCCTTGGACGTCGGCAGGTTCGCCGCGTCACCGAGCGCCCAGATCTCCGGGTGCGCGGTCGAGCGCATCGTGTGCCTGTCCACCGGCACGTAGTTCAGCTCGTCACCGAGCCCGGAGCGGGCCACGAAGTCCGCGCCCATGTTCAGCGGCACCGTGACCAGCAGGTCGTAGGGCACCTCGCGCTCGTCGTAGGAGACGATCACCTTCCGGTCCTGGTCCACCGACTCCACGAGGTAGTCGGTCTCGACGCGGATGTCCCGGTCGGTGAGCATCGAGCCGAGCACCCGGCTCGCGACGGGCTTGGTGAAGGCGCCGTCGAGCGGGGTGACGAAGACGATCTCGGTGCGCTCGCGCAGCCCCCGCCGCCGCAGCCAGTCGTCGGCGAGGAAGGCGAACTCCAACGGTGCCACGGGGCACTTGATCGGCATCTCCGTGACGTGCACGACGAGGCGTCCACCGGCGAAGCGGTCCATGACGTCACGCAGCGCCAGCGCGCCCTGGAAGGTGTAGAACTCCCCCACGCTGCGGTGCCACTCCGCCCCCAGCATGCCGGGTGTCTGGTCCGGCCGCGGCGTGGTCCCGGTGGCGATGACGAGGTGGTCGTAGCCCAGCTCCCGCCCGTCGGCGAGCCGCACCGTGCGGGCGCCGGGGTCGACGACGTCCACCGCGGCGAGCACCAGCTGCACGCCGTCGGCGAGGAAGGCGTGCGAGCTCCGGCGCACCTGGTCGGGCTCGATCGTGCGGAAGGGCAGGAACAGGTAGCCCGGCTGGTAGTCGTGGACGTCGTCCTCGTCCACCACCGTGACCTGCCACTGGTCGGCGGGCAGGGCGCGGCGCAGCTTGTTGGCGACCATCGTGCCGGCGGTCCCGGCACCGAGGACGACCAGTGAGCGCAGGGGGGACATGTGCCCAAAATACCCAACGGGGTATGCCGTTCGTGCCGCTTCCAGCACCCCCGTCGTGTGATCCTCCGGACACCGCACGGGGGCTCCGACCCGGGCGCGGCGCGCCGCCGGTGCAAGGATGAGGGCCATGACCGACTCGCGCGCCGGACAGCCAGCCTCCCCCGCCGACCTCGTGGACGTCGCCGCGCTGGTCACGGCGTACTACACCCGCCAGCCCGACCCCGAGGACGTCGACCAGCGGGTCGCCTTCGGGACCTCGGGCCACCGCGGCTCCAGCCTGAAGACCTCGTTCAACGAGACGCACATCCTGGCGACGACGCAGGCCATCTGCGACTACCGGAAGCTGCAGGGCTACGACGGCCCGCTCTTCCTCGGACGGGACACCCACGGCCTGTCCGAGCCGGCGTGGTCGACCGCGCTCGAGGTGCTGGCCGCCAACGAGGTGACGGTCCTCGTCGACGACCGCGACGGGTACACCCCCACGCCGGCGGTCTCGCACGCCATCCTCCGCGCCAACCACGGTCGCACCTCCGGCAGCGGCCTCGCCGACGGCATCGTCGTCACCCCGTCCCACAACCCGCCGACGGACGGCGGCTTCAAGTACAACCCGCCACATGGCGGTCCGGCCGACACCGACGCCACGTCGGCCATCGCCGAGCGCGCCAACGACCTGATCCGCGACGGCCTGGCGGAGGTGCGCCGGGTCCCGTTCGCGCGCGCCCGGGCCGGGGCGACGGCATACGACTTCCTGGGGACCTACGTCGAGGACCTGTCCACCGTCGCGGACCTGGAGAAGGTCGCCGCCGCGGGCGTGCGGATCGGCGCCGACCCGCTCGGCGGCGCCAGCGTCGGCTACTGGGGCGAGATCGGCGAGCGGCACGGCCTCGACCTGACCGTCGTCAACCCCCTGGTGGACGCCACCTGGCGGTTCATGACCCTGGACTGGGACGGCCGGATCCGGATGGACTGCTCCTCGCCGTCGGCGATGGCCTCGCTCATCGAGCGCCGGGACGAGTTCGACATCGCGACCGGAAACGACGCGGACGCGGACCGGCACGGCATCGTCACCCCGGACGGCGGGCTGATGAACCCCAACCACTTCCTCGCCGTCGCCATCTCCTACCTCTTCGGCGGCGGTCGGCCCCAGTGGCCGGACAGCGCGGTCATCGGCAAGACCCTGGTGTCGAGCTCGATGATCGACCGGGTGGCGGCGGCCCTCGGCCGGCCACTGACCGAGGTGCCGGTCGGGTTCAAGTGGTTCGTGCCCGGGCTCCTGGACGGCACGTGCGGCTTCGGCGGGGAGGAGTCCGCGGGGGCGTCCTTCCTGCGCCGGGACGGGCGGACCTGGACCACGGACAAGGACGGCATCCTCCTCGCCCTGCTCGCGAGCGAGGTCCTCGCCGCGACCGGGATGACCCCGAGCGAGCACTACAAGGCGCTGACCGACCGGCACGGCGACCCGGCATACGCCCGGGTCGACGCCCCCGCGAACCGTGACCAGAAGGCCAAGCTCGCGGCCCTGTCCCCGGACGACGTCACCGCCGACAGCCTGGCCGGGGAGCCGATCACCGCCAAGCTGACCGCCGCGCCGGGCAACGGCGCGAGGATCGGCGGGCTGAAGGTCACCACGGACTCGGCCTGGTTCGCCGCCCGCCCGTCGGGGACCGAGGACGTCTACAAGATCTACGCCGAGTCCTTCCGCGGCCGCGAGCACCTCGAGCAGGTGCAGGCCGAGGCGCGTGAGGTGGTCAGCGCCGCGCTCGGCGGCTGACCGGCACCCGCCGCGGGGGGCCTGCGGGGCCCGGGGCGCCCGGCGACTCCCAGGGTGGCGGCGACCCCCAGGGTGGCCGGGCGGTCCGGTCAGCCCTTGAGGCCGGCCCGGGAGACGCCCTCGACGACGTAGCGCTGGGCGAACGCGTAGAGCAGCAGCACCGGCACCGACGCGATGACGGCACCGGCCATCAGCAGGTCGTACCGGACCGCGTTGGCGCTCTGCAGCGTGGCCAGCCCGGCGGGGAGCGTCTGCTGCTCCGGGGAGAACAGGACGTAGACCGGCCAGAGGAAGTCGTTCCAGTTGGTGAGGAAGGACAGCATGGCCAGGGTCACGAGCGCCGGCCGCGACAGCGGCAGGATCACCTGGAAGAACGTGCGCCAGCGGCTGGCGCCGTCGACGAACGCCGCCTCCTCGAGCTCCTGGGGCAGGCCGAGGAAGAACTGCCGCAGGAAGAAGACACCGAAGGCACCGGCGGCGCCCGGCACGATCACGGCGAGGAGGGTGTCGAGCCAGCCCAGCCGCCCCACGATGAGGTAGTTCGGGATCAGCAGGATGACCGGCGGGATGAACAGCGTCGCGATGATGATGCTGAAGATGATCCGCTTGCCGGCGAACTGCAGGCGGGCCAGGGCGTAGGCCGCCATCGCCGACGTCGCGACGATGAGCGCCGTCTGGAGCCCGGCGGCGAGGACGCTGTTGAGCAGCCACCGCAGCACCGGGGTGCTCGCGTCGCCGAGCATGGCGCGGAACGCGTCCAGGGTCGGGTCGGCGGGGATCCACTGCGGGGTCGGTGACGACGCGTCGGCGCTCGTCTTGAAGGACGTCGTCACCATGTAGATGAGCGGGCTGACGAAGATCAGCGTGAGCAGGCCGAGCACGCCGTAGAGGAGGGTGCGCTTGAGCGCCTTGCCCCGGTCCGGCTCCCGCGCCCGGTCCACCGGGCGGCCGGAGGGCCCGCCCGTCACCTCGGCGCGCGGGCTGGTGGTGTCCTGGGGGCTGGTCTGGCTCGCCGAGCTCATGAGGCACCTCCGTCGCGCTCGCGGAACAGGAAGAAGACGATGCTGCTGACGATCATGAGGAAGAAGGAGAAGATCAGCGACATGGCGGTCGCCGCACCGGAGTTGAAGTTCGTCAGCCCAGTGTCGGAGACCTGGTAGATCGCCGTGCGCGTCTCCGTGCCCGGGCCGCCCTGGGTCATGAGGAAGGACTGCCCGAACATGTTCACCGAGGCGATGATCGTCACGCTGGTGATGAAGAGGAGCACGGGCCGCAGGCCCGGGAGCGTGACGTAGCGGAACCGCTGGACCGCGTTGGTGCCGTCCATCCGCGCCGCCTCGTAGAGCTCGGGCGAGATCTCGCCGAGCGCCGCGAGGTAGATGATGGTGTTGAAGCCCAGGGTCCACCACACCGTGACGCCGATCAGCGACACCCAGGCCCAGGGGATGGCGGTCAGCCACGGGGTGTCCGACGGCAGCCCGACCAGGCCGAGGTAGTAGTTGATGAGCCCGATGTTGCTGTCGAGCAGGTAGCGCCACAGCACCGCCACCACGGCGACGCCGAGGACGTACGGCGCGAAGTACAGCGCCCGGAACACGGTGCGGCCCTTGAACCTCTGGTTCATCGCCAGCGCGACGGCCAGCGGCAGCACCAGCAGCAGGGGGACCGAGAAGACCGTGAAGACCCCCGTCGCCCGCATCGAGAGCCAGAAGGCGTCGGCATAGGCGGAGCTGCCGTTGACCAGCCCGGTGAAGTTGTCCAGCCCGACGAAGGGCTTGTTCGGGAGGGAGAAGTCGTAGTCGTGCAGGCTGATCCACAACCCGTAGACGAAGGGGAGGATGACGAAGACGCCGAAGAGGATCAGGTAGGGCGTCAGGAAGAGGTAGGCGTCCCGCGTCTCGGCGCGTCTGCGCTCCTTGCGTCCCTCGGTGACGGCGACCTCGGCGCCGCCGCCTCGCTCGCTGGTGGCCCCGAGCTCGGCGGCCGCCGTGGTGGGCGTCATGCCTGCGGTGCTCGACATCTCACTCTCCCTCGAACTTGCGGAGGTTGACCTGCATGAGCTGGTCCGCCTTCGAGGCGGCACCCTTGAGCGCGTCCGCCGGCTTCTGCCGGCCGAGCACGGCGTCGCTGACCGCGATCTCCAGGGTCTGCGCCTGCACGTCCGGCACGCCCGGGATGGCCGGCAGGAACCGCATCCACGGGATCGCCGGCTCCAGCGCCGCCTGCGGCGAGCCGGTGAAGTCCGGCTCCTTGCGGGCCGCGGCCCGGGCCGGGATCATCCCGGCCTTGGACCAGGCCGCCGACTGCTCGGTGAGGTAGCGGATGAACACCTTGCCCGCCTGCAGCCTGTCGTCGTCCGGGGTGCGGCTCTTGAAGATGACGAGGTTGTGGGAGTTGGCCCACACCGCGTTCTGGTCGCCGATCCGCGGGATGGGCGTGATGCCCCACTTCAGGTCCGGGACCGTGGTCTGCAGGTCGTTGATCTGCCAGATGCCGTCCCAGGTGAAGGCGACCTGGCCGTTCTTGAAGGCGGTGTACTGGGTGTCGATCGCGACGTTGTCCGGGCTGAAGCCGGCCTCGACCTGCTGCCGCATCCAGGTCAGCGCCTGGACGCCCGCGTCGCTGGCGAAGGTCGCCTTGCTGCCGTCCGCGGCGTAGGGCTCACCGCCGAACTGCCAGAGCAGGGAGAGGAACATCAGGTGCGCCGGCCACCGGTTCGGCATCCAGAACGGCGCCTCGGCACCGGCCGCCTGGATCGCCTCGAGGGTGCCCTGGAACTGCGTTCCGGTGGTCGGGGCGGACGCGACGTCGCCCTTCTGGAGCAGGGCCGAGTTGCTGTAGTCCGCGAGGCAGTGGACGTCGAGCGGGACGCCATAGCGGACTCCGTTGTAGACGCCGCCCTCGATCAGCTGCTGGGGGTACTCCGACGCGGTCAGCCCGAGCTCCCCGACGACGTCGTCGAGCGGGTTCAGCGTCTGCCGCGCGGCCTGCGTCGCGAGCTGCTCGAGGTGCATGGCACCGACATCGGGGCCCTTGCCGGCGTGCACGGCGGCGATGACGCGCTGGTAGTACTGCGCCCACTGCACCGTGTTCTGCTCGACCGTGATGAGGTCCTGGCTGGCGTTGAAGTCGTCGACCAGCTGCCGCATGGCCGGCCCGTCACCACCGGTGAAGCCGTGCCAGTACTGGATCGTCACGGGAGGCCCGGTGTAGCCGGCCCCCGGCGCGAGGGCCGGGCCGGTGTCGGCCACCGGGGTGCCGGACCCGCCGCAGGCCGACAGGGCCAGGCCCACGCCCGCCGCTCCGGTCACCGACAGGAACTGCCTTCGGTTCAGACCGCGCACCATTGACGGCCCTCCTCACTGAGGTCGATGCGCGCCAGCATGGCACTGCTGTGGCCGGAGTGACCAGGTGGTCGCAATCCGATGTCAGCGTGCCGGCGCGGGCAGGATGGACCGGTGACCCCGCCGAGTGCCACCACCTACACCAACCCCGTGTATGCCGGTTACCTCGCCGACCCGTTCGTCCTGCGGACCACGGCCCCGGGCGGGCCCCGCTACGTCGCCATCGGCACCGGCAGCATCGTCGACGGACGGGCCTTCGAGGTGGCCACCTCTCCCGACCTGGTCCACTGGGAGCGGGTCGGCGGAGCGCTCGAGCCGCCCGACCCCGAGCTGGGCACGGACTTCTGGGCCCCCGAGGTCGCCGAGCGGGACGGCCGCTGGTGGATGTACTACTCCGTCGGCTTCGGTGACCGCGGCCACCAGCTCCGCGTGGCCGTCGCGGACTCCCCGATCGGCCCCTACCGCGACCGTGGCGTCCGGCTCGCCGCCTCCGAGCGGTTCGCCATCGACCCCTCCCCGTTCCGGGACGAGGACGGCACCTGGTACCTCTACTACGCCCACGACGTGCTGGAGGGGGACCGGGTGGGCACCATGCTCGCCGTCGACGTGCTCGACACGCCGGACCGGCTGCGCGGCGAGCCGCGCACCGTCCTGCGCCCCAGCGGCGACTGGCAGCTGTTCGAGCGCGGCCGGTCGATGTACGGCGCGGTCCACGACTGGCACACGCTCGAGGGCCCCTTCGTGCTCCGCCGGGGTGGCCGCTACCACCTGCTCTACTCGGGCGGCTCGTGGGAGGGTGCGGGCTACGGCGTCGCGGTGGCGGTGGCCGACTCCCCGCTCGGTCCGTGGACCGAGCCGGTCGACGCCCGCCGGCTGCTCGCCTCGGTGCCGGGGCACGTGCTGGGGCCCGGTCACTGCAGCGTGGTGCAGGGTCCGCACGGCGGCGACGTACTGGTCTACCACGCGTGGGACCCGGGCCTCACGGCCCGCCGCATGTGCATCGACCCGCTCGAGTGGACCCCGCAGGGCCCGGTGCTGCACGGCCCCACGTGGGAGCCGGCCACCCTGCGCAGCTGACCGGCCCCCCGCGTCGCTCAGACCCTGATCTTTCAGCCGGATGCCTGTGAGGGCCGTGTCATGACGCGGAAGTGCCCTTGCTGCAAGGGAAGATCGTGATTGCGAAGTCGCGATCAGCCGAGCAGAAGGGCACCCGCGTGGTGAACGATACCGGCCTGTTGTTCGATGTCGAGG
>DASQFD010000030.1:0-9882 GCA_035633255.1 Dermatophilaceae bacterium | reverse complement strand
CAACCCGATGATCGGCAAGGTGATCACCACGGCGGAGGTCGACACGGTGGTGCACCTCAACGTGATCGCCACCCCCACCTTCGCCGGCGGGCGCACGCCGCAGAAGGAGATCAACGTCATCGGGACGATGCAGCTGCTCGCCGCGTGCCAGAAGGCACCGACGGTGCGGCGGCTCGTCGTGAAGTCCTCCGCCGCCGTCTACGGCTCCACCCCCCGCGACCCGGCGATGTTCACCGAGGAGATGACCGCCAAGCGGCTGCCCCGCTCGGGCTTCGGCAAGGACTCCATCGAGGTGGAGGGCTACGTCCGCGGCTACGCCCGCCGCCGGCCCGACACCGACATCCTCACCCTCCGCTTCGCCAACATCGTCGGCCCGCGGATCCGGACCTCGATCACCGACTACTTCGCCCTCCCCGTGGTGCCGGTGCCGCTCGGCTTCGACGCGCGCCTGCAGTTCATGCACGAGGACGACGCCGTCGAGGCCATGGTGCAGGCCGTGACGGGCGAGGCCAAGGGGGTGGTCAACCTGGCCGGCGACGGCGTGATCACGGTGCTGCAGGCGGCGGCCCTGGCCGGACGGCCGGTGGTGCCCGTCCCGATGCAGGCCTCCGGGGTCCTCGGGGCCCTGACCAAGCGGCTCGGCCTGGTGGACTTCTCGCCGGACCAGGTGTCCTTCCTCGCCTTCGGGCGCGGCCTGGACACCGCGTCGATGCGGGAGGTGCTCGGCTTCGAGCCGCGGTTCACGACCCGGGCGGCGTTCGAGGACTTCGCCTCCACCCTGGCGCCGCCGGCCGCCGCCATCCCCGGCCTGATGACCGCCGAGACGGCCGTCGTCGGGGTCGTGGGCGGTGTCGTCGGCGGGGTGGGTGACCTCGTCGGCGCCGCCATGGGCGGCGCGTCCGGCACGGTCTCGCGGGCCCTCGGCGCCATCGGCGGGAGGCTCTGATGGCCGCGTCCACCGGGCGGCGGACCGCTGCGGGCGGGGGGCGCCCGAGCGCCCTCGCGGCCGGTGCGCAGCGCGCGTCCGGTGAGCGGGCGCGCCGTCGCAGCACGCCCCTGCTCGCCGTTCCCGGCGTCGAGGTGCCCGGCGTCGAGGTGCCCGCGGTCGAGGTGCCCGCCGTCCCGGCGCCGGCCCGGGGCGCGACCGCGACCACCGCCCCCCGGGCCACGACGACGGCTCCCGCGAAGGCGGCCCGGCCGAAGGCAGCTCCGGCGAAGGCGGCGACCAAGGCGGCTCGGCCGAAGGCGGCCACCACGGCGGCTCCGGGCAGGGCGGCTGCGGCGAAGGGGGCCGCGGCGAAGGCGGCGACCGCGGCGGGCCCGGCCAAGGCAGCCACCAAGGCAGCCTCAGAGGCGGACCCGACCAAAGCAGGCACGACCCCGGACTCCCCGGACGCCCCGAGCGCCTCGGCGCCCACAGCCCCGCGACCGGCCCACCGGCCCCGCCCGACCGTCAGCTCGGGGGCGTCGAAGAAGGCGACCGCCCAGGCGGGCGAGCGGCGGCGCCGCACCCACACCGGGGCCGGGTCCACCTCGGGCGCCCGGACCCGCGGGGGCACCGGCGGTGACCGGGCGGCGAGAGGTGGAGCCGGCGGTCCCGCCCCTCGCACCGGCTCCGGCACCGGCGCGAGCACCGGCGCGAGCACCGGTTCCCGTTCCCCGGGTTCGGCGCTCGCCGCCCAGGCCGCGCCGACCACGAGCGCCGCCGCCACCGCAGCGGCGACCACGAGCGCCGCGACGACCGCCACCCACCCGACCACCGACACAGACCCGACGACCACGAACGCCGCCGCCGCCGGCTCCACGTCCGCCACCTCCACCTCGGTTCCCGGCCAGCGGACCGAGGTGCCGGCGCCGGCCCGGACCCCGGCCGCCCCGATGCCGGCCTCGGAGGAGCCAGCGGCGCCGCGCCGGCGGCCGTCGCGTGCCGCCGTCCGGGCCCGGGCCGTCGCGGCCGGGTCCGCCCGGCCGCACCTGCGCCTCGCCGAGCCGCCGACCGCCGCCACCGTCGTCAAAGCCATCGGCACCTCGACCGCCGTCACCTCGACCGCCGTCACCTCCACCGCCGTCACCTCCACCGCCGGCGCCTCGACGACCGCGAGGTCCACGGCGCTGGCCCGCCGCGCACCGGACCCCACGCTCGTCCCCCACGGCAACACCGCCCTGCCGGTGCCGGGCGTGGAGGAGCTCGTCCGGGCCGGCATCGCCGCCCTGCGGCTGGCCGCCTCCGGAGCCGGGCTCTCCCCCGAGGAGGTCGAGCGCCGCGTGG
The DNA here is from genome assembly GCA_035633255.1 of Dermatophilaceae bacterium. Lineage (GTDB taxonomy): Bacteria > Actinomycetota > Actinomycetes > Actinomycetales > Dermatophilaceae > DASQFD01. The sequence goes on along the minus strand of DASQFD010000030.1, from coordinate 7,613 downwards.
CGGCCACCCTGGTCTACGTCCGTCGGCGCATCGAGGGCGAGTACACCGTCGACGAGTTCGGCTACGACGAGCACTTCGCCGAGAACGTCGTGTTCCCGCTCCTGCGCCCGCTCTACCGCCGCTGGTTCCGGGTCGAGGTGCGGGGCATCGAGAACATCCCTGCCCAGGGTGGCGCGCTCGTCGTCGCGAACCACTCGGGCACCGTCGCCTTCGACTCGCTCATGGTGCAGCTGGCCGTCCACGACGAGCACCCGCGCCACCGCGTCATGCGCGCGCTCGGCGCGGACCTCGTCTTCTCGATGCCCTTCGTCGGCGCGCTCGCCCGCCGCGGTGGCGCCACGCTCGCCACCAACGCGGACGCCGAGCGCCTGTTCGAGCGCGGCGAGGTCGTGGGGGTCTTCCCGGAGGGCTTCAAGGGCATCGGCAAGCCGTTCCGCGAGCGCTACAAGCTCCAGCGCTTCGGTCGCGGCGGCTTCGTCTCCGCGGCCCTGAAGGCGGGTGTGCCGATCATCCCGACCTCGGTGGTGGGAGCCGAGGAGATCGCGCCCATCCTGGGCAACCTCGGCAGCGTGGCCCGGGTCCTCGGCGTCCCCTACGTCCCGGTCACCCCGACCTTCCCGTGGCTGGGGCCGCTCGGCCTGGTGCCCCTGCCCAGCAAGTGGATCATCCAGTTCGGGGCGCCCATCGACACCGCGTCGCACGGGTCCGCGGCCGCCGACGACCCGATGGTGGTCTTCGACCTCACCGACCAGGTGCGCGAGACCATCCAGCAGACCCTCTACAGCCTGCTCATGCAGCGCCGCTCGGTCTTCTTCTAGGCCTCCTGGGTATGCCGCCCAGCTCACCCGCCGGCCCCGCACCGACCCGGGTCAGGCTGCTCTCCACACCGGGCTGCCACCTGTGCGACGACGCCCGGGAGGTCATCGCCCGGGTCGCCGCCGACCTCGACGTGGGCTGGGTCGAGGTCGACGTCCGCGCCGACCCGGAGCTGCTGGAGCGCTACGCCGAGCAGATCCCGGTCACCTTCGTCGACGGCCGCCAGCACGACTACTGGCGGGTGGACGAGTCCCGGCTCCGCGCCGCCCTCTCGGGGTCGAGGTGAGAAGGGGCGCCGCGAGGGTCGGTTGACACCTCGACCCGCCCCCGGAGCGCCCGGGTGGAGGTGATCGGCGACCCAGCGCCGGGCGGCTCCTTGTGACTTTGTGCAGGGCTTCACAAGTGCGTAGGCTGACCTCGTGGTCCGGCGGCGCACCCCACCTCCGGGCGATCCCCGTCGCGAACGTCGAGAGGAGCCGGTGCCCTCCGTGTCCACGCACGTCGCCCCGGCCCGGGGGATCCCCGACGCCTCGGTGGCACGCCTGCCCGGATACCTCCAGGCGCTGACCTCCTTGGCGGAGCGCGGGACCGGGTCGGTCAGCTCCGAGGAGCTCGCGGCCGCTGCCGGCGTGAGCCCGGCGAAGCTGCGCAAGGACCTCTCGCACCTGGGCTCCTACGGCGTGCGGGGGGTCGGCTACGAGGTCGACCGGCTCGCCTACGAGATCGCCCTCGCGCTCGGCCTGACCCACGACTGGCCGGTCGCCATCGTCGGGATGGGCAACCTCGGCCGCGCGCTGGCGGCCTACAGCGGCTTCGCGACCCGCGGCTTCCGCGTCCTCGCCCTGCTGGACCGCGACGAGCGGCTCGTCGGGCTGCGCGTCGCCGGGCGGGCCATCCGCCCGATGAGCGACCTGCGCGCGCTGGTGCGCGAGGAGGGCCTGGCCATCGGCGTCATCGCCACGCCGGCCGAGTCCGCGCAGGAGGTGGCCGACGCCCTGGTCGACGCGGGCGTCCGGTCGGTCCTCAACTTCGCGCCCGCGGTCCTCACCGTCCCCGCCGAGGTCGTCGTGCGCAAGGTGGACCTGTCCACCGAGCTGCAGATCCTCGCCTTCCACGAGCAGCGCAAGTCCGCGCTCGCCGTCCGCCGGGAGGCGGTCGTCTCGTGAGCCTGCTCGTCCTCGGCCTGTCGCACCACGGCGCCCCGGTGCCACTCCTGGAGTCGGTGGCCCTCGACCCGAACGCCCGCACCGGGCTGGAGCGGACCGTCCTGCGCTCCGAGCACGTCAGCGAGGCGGTCGTCGTCTCGACCTGCAACCGCACCGAGGTCTACGTCGAGGGACTCACCTTCCACGGCGCGGTCTCGGACGTCTCCGACGCCCTGGACGGCGCCACCGGCGTCCCGCTCGCCGAGCTCTCCCCCCACCTCTACGTCCACTACGAGGACCGCGGCATCGCCCACGTCTTCTCGGTGGCCGCCGGGCTGGACTCGATGGCCGTCGGCGAGGCGCACATCCTCGGCCAGCTCCGGCAGGCGCTGGCGCGCGCCCAGCGGTGGAGCCACGTCGGCCCGGCGCTCAACCCGCTGCTCCAGCAGGCCCTGCGGGTCGGCAAGCGCGTGCACACCGAGACCGGGATCGACTCGGTCAGCCACTCCCTCGTCGAGGAGGGGCTGGAGCGGGCCGCCGAGGTCGTGGGGCCGCTGTCCACCGGGCGCGTCACCGTCATCGGGGCCGGCAGCATGAGCGCCCTCGCCGCCGTCACCGCCGCCCGCCGGGGGGCCGGCGCCATCACCGTCGTCAACCGCAGCGCGAACCGCGGGGAGCGTCTCGCCGAGCGGGTCGGCGGGACCGCCCGACCGGTCGGCGAGCTCGTCGAGGCGCTTGCCGATGCCGACGTGGTCATCTCGTGCACCGGCGCCGCCGGCCGCGTGGTCACCGTCGAGACCGCCACCGCCGCGGCGGCACGACGCGGCGGCGGGCCGCAGGTCTACCTCGACCTCGCCCTCCCGCACGACGTCGCGACCGAGGTCGCGGCGCTGCCCGCCGTGACCCGCATCGGCCTGGCCCAGCTCGGCGAGTGCTTGTCCGGGGCCGCCCGGCACCCGCAGGTGCAGGAGGCGACCGACCTCGTGACCGCCGCGGTCGCGGCATACCTCACCGAGCGCTCCGCGCAGGCCGTGGCGCCCACGGTGGCCGCCCTGCGGCGCCGCGCCAGCGGCGTGGTGGACGACGAGCTCCGGCGGCTGGACCGACGGCTCCCGGACCTGCCCGACGCCGAGCGCGCCGAGCTGCAGCGCACCGTCCACCGCGTCGTCGAGAAGCTGCTGCACACCCCGACGGTGCGGGTCAAGGAGCTGGCCGCGCGCGACGAGGGCGGCAGCTACGCGCGGGCGCTGAGCGAGCTGTTCGACCTCGACCCGCGTGACGTCTCCGTGGTCTCCGTGCCGCCCGTGGTGCCGCCGTTCGGCGGGGCGCCGGGGAAGGAGCCGTCGTGACGGCCCTGCGGCTGGGGACCCGCCGTTCCGCCCTCGCCCGCACCCAGTCCGGGCTCGTCGCGGACGCCCTGCGTGAGCGCGGGCACGAGGTCGAGCTCGTCGAGGTCACCACCGTGGGTGACGTCGACCGCACCACCCCGCTCGCCGCGCTCGGCGGCACCGGGGTCTTCGTCTCGGCCCTCCGCGAGGCGCTGCGCGAGCACCGCGTGGACCTCGCCGTCCACTCGCTGAAGGACCTGCCCACCGCCCCCGAGCCGGACCTCGTCGTCGCCGCCGTGCCGGTGCGTGAGGACGCCCGGGACGCCCTGGTCGCCCGCGACGGCCTCACCCTGGGCGAGCTGCCGGTCGGCTCGCAGGTGGGCACCGGCTCGCCGCGCCGCCGCGCCCAGCTGGCCGCTCTCGGCCTCGGGCTGGAGGTGCGCGACCTGCGGGGCAACGTCGGCACCCGGGTCGCCACGGTGGAGCGCGGCGACCTCGACGCGGTCGTCCTGGCCTGCGCCGGGCTCAACCGGCTCGGGCGTGCGGACGTCGTCACGGAGGCGCTCGACCCCATCCAGGTGCTGCCCGCCCCCGGCCAGGGGGCGCTCGCCGTCGAGGTGCGCTCCGCCGACGAGCAGGTGCGCGGCGCCGTGTCCGCGCTCGACGACCCGGACACCCGCGCCTGCGTCACCGCCGAGCGGTCCCTCCTCGCGGCCCTCGAGGCCGGCTGCTCCGCCCCCGTCGGCGCGCTCGCCGAGGTCGTCGAGGGCGTGGACGGCGCCGAGCTCTCGCTGCGCGCGTTCGTCGGCGCGGTCGACGGCTCGGTCGACCTGCGCCGGTCGCTGACCGGCGACGTGGCCCACGCCGCGGGCCTCGGTCGCCGCCTCGCCGCCGTCCTGCTGGAGGACGGCGGCGACGCCCTCGTCGCTGCCGCCTCCCCCGCACCCCCCCGCCCTGCCCACCTCTCCCGCACCGGAGCGTGACCCGTGAGCCCCACGCGCTCGAGCACCACCACCCCGACGACCCGCCCGCGGGCACCGAGGACACCCGCGAGGGTGGCCTTCGTCGGCGCCGGGCCCGGCGATGCCGGGCTGTTGACCCTGCGGGCGGCCGAGTACCTCGCCGAGGCCGACGCCGTCCTCCTGGACCGGGTCGCCCGCGAGGACGTGGTCACCCGGTGCTGCCGGGCGGCCGTCGAGGTCGTCGACGCGGGCCACGGCGACCCCGGCCAGCCGCTCACCACCGCCTCGCGCGCCAAGCTCGTGGTGCGCACGGCCAAGGCGAACCCGGGCGGTCTGGTCGTGCGCCTCATGGACGGCGACCCGGCCACCTTCAACGGGCTCGCCGAGGAGGCCACCGCCTGCGCCCGTGCCGGGGTGCCCTTCGAGGTGGTGCCCGGGGTCAGCGCGGTGTCCGCCGTGCCCGTGTATGCCGGTGTGCCGCTGACCGCCGGCGCCTCCCGGTCCGTGCACGTCCTCCTCGCCGGTGACCGCCGCCCCGACGTCGCGGCCGTGCTCGACAACGCGGCCACGGTCGTCGTGATCGGCGCTCCGGAGGCCGTGGCAAGCACCCTGCGCGCCGTCCTGGCCGCCGGACGCGACCCGGCCACGCCGCTCGCCGTGACCGAGCGCGGCACGACGGTGGACCAGTCGACCGTCGTCACGACGCTGGCCGAGGCGAGCACCGTGCTCGGCGCCTCGACCGCTCCCGCGCTCGCGGTCCTCGGCCCGACCGTCGGGCTCCGGGAGTCGCTCTCGTGGTTCGAGACCCGTCCCCTCTTCGGGTGGAACGTCCTCGTGCCGCGCACCAAGGAGCAGTCGGGCACCATGACGGCCCGCCTGGAGCGCTACGGCGCCCGGTCCACCGTCGTGCCGACGATCAGCGTCGAGCCGCCCCGGACGCCGCAGCAGATGGAGCGCGCCGTCAAGGGGCTGGTCACCGGTCGCTACGAGTGGGTGGGCTTCACCTCGGTCAACGCGGTGCGGGCGATCCGGGAGAAGTTCACCGAGTTCGGGCTCGACGCCCGCTCCTTCGCGGGGCTCAAGGTGGCCGCGGTCGGCGGGGTCACGGCCGAGGCGCTGCTGGAGTGGGGCATCAACCCCGACCTGGTCCCCTCGGAGGAGCAGTCGGCGAGGGGGCTGCTCGAGGAGTGGCCGCCCTTCGACGACCTCCTCGACCCGATCAACCGCGTCTTCCTCCCGCGCGCCGACATTGCCACCGACACCCTCGTGGCCGGGCTGCAGGAGATGGGCTGGGAGGTGGACGACGTCACGGCATACCGGACCGTCCGTGCCGCCCCGCCGGCGGCCGAGGTGCGGGACGCGATCAAGGGTGGGGCCTTCGACGCGGTGGTCTTCACCTCCAGCTCGACGGTGCGCAACCTCGTCGGCATCGCCGGGAAGCCGCACCCCAACACGGTGGTCGCGTGCATCGGCCCGGCGACCGCGAAGACCGCCGAGGAGCTCGGGCTGCGCGTGGACGTCCTCGCGCCCGAGCCGGCCTCGGCGGCGGTCGTGGACGCGCTCGCCGACCACGGCCGCACGCTGGCCATGACGGCCGGGGAGGCGGGGGAGTCCGTGCTGCGGCCCAGCCAGCGCAAGACGGCGAGCCGGCGCCGGGCCCGGTGACGGGTTCCTTCCCCGCCGTCCGCCCCCGCCGGCTGCGGCAGAGCCCGGCCGTCCGCCGGCTGGTCGCGCAGGTGCGGCTGCACCCCGCTGAGCTCGTGCTGCCGGTCTTCGTCCGGGCCGGCATCGCCCAGCCGGAGCCGATCGCCTCGATGCCGGGGGTCGTGCAGCACACCCTCGACTCGCTCGTCGCCGAGGCGCGCCGCTGCGTCGACGCGCGGCTCGGGGGGGTCATGCTCTTCGGGGTGCCGGAGCCGGCCGCCAAGGACGCGATCGGGTCGGCCGCCGACGACGAGGACGGGATCCTCAACGTCGCGATCCGGTCCGTGGTCGACGCGGTCGGCGACGACCTCGTCGTCATGGCCGACCTGTGCCTCGACGAGTTCACCGACCACGGTCACTGCGGCGTGCTCGCCGACGACGGACGCGGCGGCCGGCGGGTCGACAACGACGCGACGCTGGAGCGGTATGCCGCGATGGCCCTCGCGCAGGCGAGCGCCGGGGCGCACGTGCTCGGGCTCTCCGGGATGATGGACGGCCAGGTGGGGCACGTGCGCGCCGCCCTCGACGAGGGCGGCTTCGTCGACGCGATGCTGCTCGCCTACGCGGCGAAGTACACCTCCGCGCTCTACGGCCCCTTCCGGGAAGCGGTGAACTCCTCCCTCGAGGGCAACCGCGCCACCTACCAGCAGGACCCCGCCAACGGCACCGAGGCGCTGCGCGAGCTCGCGCTCGACATCGCCGAGGGGGCCGACCTCGTCATGGTCAAGCCGGCCGGGCCGCACCTGGACGTCGTGGCGGCGGCGGCGGGGGTCTCACCGGTGCCGGTCGCGGCATACCAGGTCTCGGGGGAGTACGCGCAGATCGTGGCGGCCGCCGAGCGCGGGTGGGTCGAGCGGGACCGGGCGGTGCCGGAGTCGCTGCTCGGCATCCGGCGGGCGGGCGCGCGCGTCGTCCTCACCTACTTCGCGCTCGAGGCCGCGGCGCTGCTCCGGGGATGACGGCCGCCCAGCCACCCGGTCCCCAGCCGCCCCGTCCCCAGCGGCCCAGTCCCACGGGCTGGGTCGGCTCGTCGGTCAGGCGCTCTTGACGAGCTGGACGTCCAGGGACAGCTTGACCTTCTCGGACACGAGGACGCCCCCGGACTCCAGGGCGACGTTCCACGTCAGGTCCCAGTCCTTGCGGTTGACCTCGGCGCTCGCCTCGAAGCCGGCCTTGAGGTTGCCCCACGGGTCGGTGGCGACGCCGTTGAACCCGACGTCGAAGGTCACCGGGCGGGTGACGCCCTTGATGGTCAGGTCGCCGGTGAGCGACCCGCCTTCGAAGGAGGTCGCGCGGAAGGCCATGGTCGGGAAGGCCTCGACGTCGAAGAAGTCACCGCTGCGCAGGTGGGCGTCGCGGTCGGCGCTGCCGGTCTCGACGGAGGTCATCTGCACGGTGACGTCGGCACCCGAGTCGGCGAGGGTCTCGCCGACCGAGACGGTGCCGGTCAGGTCGGTGAACCGGCCACGGACCTTGGTGACCATGAGGTGACGGGCGGTGAAGGCGAGCTCGGTGTGGGACGCGTCGACGGACCAGGTGCCCTGGGCGAGGCCAGGGAGGGCGTCGGTGGTGGCGGTGGTGGTGGTGGTGGCGGCGGTGGTGGGGGTCATGGGGGGCTCCTTCGGTCTGGGGGGGGGGGGGGGGGGGGGGGGGGGGGG
>DASQFD010000029.1:0-7490 GCA_035633255.1 Dermatophilaceae bacterium | reverse complement strand
CGCGCCGATGCCGATCTGGAGCGTCGCGCCGTCGGGGACGAGGTCGGCGACGACGGCGCCGATGGCGCGCTCCACCGGCCCGATCGGCGGCGGCGGCAGCTCGGGCAGCGGGTCGTCGGTCTCGACGAGCGCCGACACCTGCGAGACGTGGACGTGGCACTCGCCAAAGCAGAAGGGCACGCGCGGGTTCACTTCGAGCACCACCGCGCGCGCCCGGCTGATCGCCGCCATCGTGTAGTCGGCGGCCAGCCCGAGGGAGAAGAAGCCGTGCTCGTCCATCGACGAGGCGCGCGCGAAGACCACGTCGGAGCCGATCAGGCCGCGGCGGATCAGCTCGGGGATCTCCGAGAAGTGGGCGGGGGTGTAGTCGACCCACCCCTCACCGGCGCCGGTCCGGCTGGGGGCACCGAGGAAGGCGGTGTTGTGCCGGACGTGGTGGGCGGTGTCGGGGTCGAGGTAGGCCGGCTCGGTGAGCGGCAGCAGGTGGAAGACCGTGACGTCCCGGACGTCGCGCCGGCTCTCCGAGAGCGCGTGCAGCAGCGCCGGCGGCTCCCCGGCGGCGATCGGCACCACGACGGTGTCGCCGTCCCGGACCACCCGGACGGCGTCCGCCGCGTCCCGGCGCAGCCTCCGGTAGCGGCTGGAGACACTTTCCGACGCTCGGACCGCGACGACGCCCATCCCCACCTCCACGTGAACGGTGCCAGCAGTCTTCCACGGTCCCCGTCCGCCTCCCGCCCGGGTGACCAGGCCGACGACCCGGTATGCCGGATGGCCGGCCGGGTGCCCCGCCGCGTCCGGCCGGGTGCCCCGCCGCGTCCGGCCGGGTGCCCGGTGGCACCGCCCGCGGTGAGCCGGCGGGTAGGGTGCCGAAAACTCGTCGCCTGGAGGGACCCCCATGCCGATGGCGGTGAGGATCGCCCTGAGCTGGTGCGCGTCCCGGCTGCTCCTGGCCGCCGTGGTCGTCGTCGGTGCGGTGGCCCTGGGCGCTCCGGCCGCGCAGCGGACGTCGGGGACGTGGGGCTGGCTGGCCGAGCGCTTCACGTGGTGGGACTCCTGGCACTACGTCCGCATCGCCGAGCAGGGCTACCTGCCGCCGGGGCTGTCGTGCTGTGACCAGGCGTTCTTCCCCGGCTACCCCGCGCTGATGGCCGTGCTGGCGCCGTTGTTCGCGGGCAGCGTGATCGCCGCCGGTCTCGTCCTCAGCCTGCTGGCCGGCGCGGTGGCCGCCGTGCTGCTGCACCGCCTCGGCGAGCTGCAGAGCCCGGGGTCGGGCCGCTGGGCGGTGGTCTACCTCGCGGTGGCGCCGTTCGGGATCTTCCTCTCGGCGGTCTACACGGAGTCGCTCTTCCTGTCCCTGAGCCTGGCCGCGTGGCTCCTCGGGCAGCGCCGGCGGTGGGCCCTCGCGGGTCTGGCGGCGGCCGGCGCCTGCACGGTGCGGGTCAACGGCCTCTTCCTCGTCATGGCCCTGGCAGTGACCTACGCGATGCAGATGCGTGCCGACGGGCGTCGTCGGCCCGCGCGGGAGGTCCTGGCCCTCGGGCTCGGGCCGCTCGCCGTGCTGGCTCACTTCGGCTTCCTGGCGGTGAAGACCGGTGACCCGGTCGCCTGGCACCGGGCCCAGTCGACCGGCTGGGTCCGGGAGGCGGCGTGGCCGTGGGAGGGACTGGCCAGCGGGTGGCAGGCCGCCACCAGCGCGACCTCGACCGACCTGGTGATCTCGCGGTGGGCGGACCTGCTGGCGGTGCTCGCCGGCGGGCTGCTGCTGCTCGCCCTCGCCCTGCTGCGCCGGTGGGACCAGGCGGTGCTCATCGCGCTCAACCTCGCGGTCCTGGTCTGGTCGACGATGCTCACCTCCTCGGTGAGGTACGCGCTGATGTGGTTCCCGGCATACCTGCTCCTCGGCGAGCTCAGCACGCGGCCGCGCTGGGGATGGCTGCGCTGGGCCGTCCCGGCCGTGTGCCTTCCCCTGCTGGTGCTGCTCTCGCTGGAGTTCGCGACCCACCGCTGGGTGGGGTGAGGTCGCCAGGCCCGGGACAGTGCCCTCGGCGTCGGCCCGGGCGAAGGGCCGCGCTCCCCTCCTCGCCCTGGGCACCTGACGCGGTCGGGTGCGTCACAGCGGGTGGCTGGCTCTGGCGCGCGCCCCGCGAGGGGAGTAAGCAGGGGTCAGGACAAGGGGGCCGCCATGGTCACACCAACCCAGACGTACGCCGCTCGGCTCGATGTCGACTACCCCGAGCACCTCGACCGCGCCACGACGTTCCTCCGGATCGTGCTGGTCATCCCGATCGCCATCGTGCTGTCGCTGGTGAGCGCGGCCGCCACCGCGACCACCGTCGTCTACCGCTCCGGCGAGGTGGTGGAGCGGACCACCAGCACGGGAGGCGGCATCGCGAGCGGGCTGTTCGCCGCGACGGCGGTGATGATCGTGGCCAGGCAGCGGTACCCGCGGTGGTGGTTCGACTTCGCCCTGCAGTTCAACCGGTTCGGCAGCCGCGTCGGCGCGTACGTCGCGCTGCTCACCGACCGCTACCCGTCGACCGAGGACGAGCAGTCGGTGCACCTCGAGCTCGACTACCCGGACGCGAGGCAGGGCCTCAACCGCTGGCTGCCGCTGGTCAAGTGGCTGCTGGCCATCCCGCACTACGTCGTGCTGCTCCTCCTCGGGCTCGGCGCGTTCGTGGCGGTGCTGATCGCCTGGTTCGCCATCCTCTTCACCGGTCGCTACCCGCGCGGGCTCTTCGACTACGTGGTGGGCGTGGGCCGGTGGTCGCTGCGGGTGCAGGCCTACGCGTTCCTGCTCCTCACCGACCGGTACCCGCCCTTCAGCCTGCGCTGAGCGGGTCGCGGCGGGCCTTCTCGGCCGGTGCCGTCGCGCCACGTTTGCGCTGCTGGTCAGTCCTCCGCGAACAGGTCGCGCTCCACCGCCGCGCTCAGCATTCCCCCGAACTCGCGCCCCAGCTCGGTGATGGTCAACCAGTCGCCCTGGCGGACCCACAGCTGCGCGTCGTCGAACATCCGCAGCACCTCGTCGACCTGCTCGGTGATGATCCAGCGCAGGAGCCGCGGCAGGTCGTGGTCGTCGGTGTCGGCGTCGTCGGCGGCGTCGGGCGGGAGCCCCTGCCGCTCGAGCCACCACTCGCGCACGACGCCGAGGGGCACCTCGCCGTCGTCGGCCAGCATGGCGAAGAGCAGCGTGCCGAGGAGCGGCTCGGACCAGGTGAGCCCCTGACGGTGCACGATCCCGAGCAGGAGCAGGCAGGCCAGCTCCACCCACTCCCGATCGGAGGTCGGCTGCTCGACGGTGGCGCGTGCCACGGTGGCGCCGACGTCGACGAGCCCGGCCGTCCGGCACGCCCACCAGAGCCGGTCGAGCGCCACGCAGTCCAAGGCGCTGCGCCACCCGGCTGACGAGGTGCGGGCGAGCTCCGCCCACTCCTCGTCGCCGAGATCGTCACTCTCGGCCAGGTGTCGGAGGTGGCGCTGGTGGGTCCGCTCCCACTCGAAGAGGCCGAGGACGGCATACGCCTCGCGCGCCACCGCCGGGCGGAGCACCCCAGAGGCGGTCACCTCCGCCCGCCCGCCCACCCAGCCGGCGAGCCGCAGGCACGCCGTCGTCAGGGCTGAGCTGCGCGCCTCGCGCGCGGCGATGACGGGGTCCCCACGTCGCAGTTCGGGGACGTCGTCCTCGTCCTCCTCGCCGCCCCGGCCCGGAGGGCGGGGGTCGGCGGTGCCTCCGGCGGCCAGGTGCTCGTTGACGAGGTCGGTGAACGCCACGCCGGAGGCCGAGCGGGGCGCCGGGTCGGGCATGAGCTCGATCCGCTGCTCGGTGGGCAGGGCGTTCCACGCCGCCATGATCCGGTCCAGCTTCTCCTGCAGCTCCTCGGCGCTCTCGCTCATCTCCAGGTCGATGCCGATGGACGCGCCGAAGTCGGCGAACACCCGGCCCTGCGACCAGTTGGCGCGATCGGCGCTCGCCTCGGCCATGCCCGGCAGGGCGCGGCGCAGCTCCTTGAGGAGCGCGGCCGGCTCCGCGGACCCCGAGCTCATCCGGCCGGTCGCGCGCAGGAAGCGCCAGAACGTGTCGAGGGAGCCCGAGAGCGCGTCGAGCGCGGGGAGCTCGCGCGGACCGTGCGCCGGCCAGCGGACCAGCACCAGGTCCTCCGCCGAACCCGCCGGCCAGGACTGCGCGGAGCGGTCGTCGTATGCCGTGCGCAGCCCGAGGACGGTCTCGACCAGGTCCGCGTCGAGCGGTCGCTTCTTGGTCTCGGCCCAGCGGCGGGCGTGCTCGAGCAGGATGCGGTGCTCACCGTCGGTCATGGCCTGCAGTCTGGTGGCTGGGCGGGGCGCGCCTCGCGGTTCGCGCTCGGCGCGTCGGGGCGAGGGGCCGACGGAGCTCAAGGAGGCGTACGCCGACCTGGAGGAGGAGGCGGGCCGGGCGTGAAGGCCCTCGTCCTCGACCCCTCCGTGCTGCTGCTCGCCGTCGGGGGCCCACACCCGCAGCGCGACCCGTGCCGGGCGGTCGTCAGGGCAGCCTCGGAGGGGCGCGCGCGCCTGCCCCTCAGCGTCGCGGGCGGTCAGGAGTTACTCCTCCATCGGCTGCGTCGGACGAGCCGTGCCACCGCCGTGCGCGAGCTCGACCTCGTCGAGGCGATCGTCGACTGGCACGACTTCGACAGGGCCGTCCTCAGCCGATCCCGCGACCTGGTGGCGGCCGGTCAGGCCCGCGGCCGCGACGCCGTGCACGCGGCCACGGCCCTGCGCGCCGGCTTCGGCTCGATCGTCAGCTGCGACGCGGACTTCGACGGCATACCCGGCCTGACCCGCACGGACCCGACGCACGACCGGGTGGTGTGAGCACGGCGCCCTGGAGGCTCCTCGGGCGCAGCAGTGGACGGCGTGCGGCGCAGGAGTGGACGGCGTGCGGCGCGGGAGGAAGCCGCCGTCATCGCCGACGCCCTCCCGAGCGCGGCGCGCTCGGCCCGTCACGGCCGGGCGACGCCGGTGTAGGAGCCGCCAACCCCGACCGCGGCGTCGGCCCGCAGCACGGCCGTCGAGGTGCCCCGGAGACGGATGACCGCGCCGATGCTGCCGCCGGGAGACGTGACACCGGCGTAGGTGAGGGCTCCGGATGCGGTGACGCCGCCGATGGCGCCCTCGAAGCCGCCGGTGAACCGGAACACGTCGCGGAAGGTGCCGGGTGGGGACGCCAGCGCCTGGTCGCACGGAGCGAGGATCCGTGCGGTGATCGAGCCCTCCGCGCCCCCCTCGAGGGTGCCGGTGAACGTGAGGACACCCTGCAGAGTCACGGTGCAGTGTCTGCCGTGCGCCGCCGGGCTCGCCGAGAGGGTCGTGAAGTCGGCAGCGATCGTGAACGTGCCGCTGGCGGCCGTGGCGGCCGTGGCGCCCTGCGAAGTGCCGTGGGCCGGACCGGCGGTGTCGACCGGGCCGGCGCTCGCCGAGGCCGCCGACGTCGCGGTGGCGGACGGCGCCAGCAGCGTCACGCCCAGCAGCAGGACGACTGCGGATCTGCGCATGGGACCCCCCGGGGTGCGTTGAGGTCCCGAGCGTTCTCCCCCCTAGCCCGGATGTCAACGACGCCGGAGACGTCGGCACGACGGCGCACGGTCAGGCTCAAGGCGTGCGACGCCGGCAACGATGCCGCGCCGGTGATCGAGAAGATCACCCCCATATCAAGCACAAGCGGACGCCGTCGGGAGGTGTGCGAATGGCCTCGCGCGCGGGTGGACCTTCACGCAGCGAAGTGGGCCAGCGCAGCCCGGATGGCCTCGGACCTGCTCATGTCCTTCCGGGCTGCCAGTGCGTCGAGAGCCTCGAGCTCCTCGGCGGTCGGACGGACTGCCACGACCTGCATGGGTTCGGCCCCGCGACCGGGGCGTCCGCGGCCTCGACGCGTGAGCTCCACGACGTCGTAGCCCTGTTCGGCCTCATCGACCCACTTCGTGATCTGCTCTTCGCCCACCACCCGCAAATCGTATGACGAAAATGCCCGCGCGGCCGGAGGCGCGCAACGATGAGCCCCGGGACGCGGCGGCCGGCACCGTGAGCGCGGTCCGTCTGCACGAACGATCAGCGGCCAGATCAGGGAATCGGCGTCGGAACACGACTGTGCCGACCACGGGGCGTGACGTACAGTTTTCCGTACACGAGGTCACCATGAAGACGATGAGCTACACGGAGTCCCGCGCTCGCTACGCCGAGGTGCTCGACGGCGTCGCCAACGACCGCGAGGAAGTCATCATCACGCGCGCCGGCCATGAGCCGGTGGTCATCGTGTCCCTGCAGGACTACGAGTCGCTGCGTGAGACGGCCTACCTGATGCGCTCGCCCGCCAACGCGCGCCGTCTGCTGGACGCCATGGAGCGCCTCGAAGCCGGCCGCGGCGAAGCGCACGACCTGATCGACACCGTCTGACGTGCTGCTCGTCTGGGACGAGCACGCCTGGCAGGACCACCTCTGGTGGCAGGCCCAAGACCACAGGGTCCGCAAGCGGATCAACCTGCTTCTGGCAGACATCCAGCGCAACGGCAACGAAGGCATCGGTAAACCGGAGGCTCTCAAACACGACTTCGCCGGCTACTGGTCAAGGCGCATCACCGACGAGCACCGGCTCGTGTACAAGGTGGTCGAGCAAGAGGTCCGGATCGCCGCCTGCCGCCACCACTACGGGTAGCGCACCCCGCGGCAGGATCGGGCGATCCGTCAGTCGTAGTGGAAGCGGGCTTGAAGGATGACCACGTCGTCGCCGTCGACGAGGTAGACGAGCCGGTGTTCCTCAGTGATGCGACGCGACCAGGCACCGGTCAGCATGTGCCGCAGCGGCTCGGGCTTGCCGATACCGGCGACCGGGTCGCGTAGAGCGTCGCCTATGAGTCGGCTGGTCCGTTTGAGTGTCTGCCGGTCAGCGGCCAGCCAGTAGGTGTAGTCCCCCCACCCGTTGGGTGTGAAGACCAGCCTCATCGCGTCAGGTCGTGCTCGTCTCGCTGCCCGGACCGCGCCTGCTGCAGGCTCTCGAGCAGGTGCCGGGCGTTCGCTGGGACCCTCGGCAGGTGGGCTGTCTCCTCCAGCGCGTCGTAGTCCGCGCGGGACATCAGGACCGCGTCGCCGCGCCGGGACGTGATCTCGACCGGGGTGCGGTCCTCGTTGACCTGCTCGATCAGCGGGAACCGGTTCTTCCGGGCCTCGCTTGCGGTGACAGCCATGGCATTCCTAGTGTCGCGTGTCGGAAATGACTCTCTAGTCTTTGGTTGAGACAATGGCTTATGTCGCGAGTGGAGCCGTTGGTGTTGCGGGCTGGGGACGAGAAGGTGCTGAGGGGTTGGCTGCGGTCGTCGACGGTGTCGGCCGGTCTGGCGCAGCGGGCGCGGATCGTGGTGCTGGCGGCCGAGGGCCACAGCAACACGGAGATCGGCCGGCGGGTCGGGGTCAGTCTGCCGACCGTGCGCATGTGGCGGCAGCGTTACGCCACA
>DASQFD010000028.1:0-9731 GCA_035633255.1 Dermatophilaceae bacterium | reverse complement strand
GCGTGGACGACCACGACGCCGCCCCCCTCCCCCGCCGGCGGCCCGCGACGGGCGGCGCCCTCGAGGACGAGGACGACCTCACCGGCCGGCAGGTGCGCGGCGGCGCACTGCTCGAGCAGCCGTCGGGCGGCGCCGGCCCGGTCCTTCCACCACCCGTCGGGACGGCTGCCCACGACGTTGGCGCCGTCGACCACGAGCACGTCCACGGGCCCAAGCGTAGGAGCGCCGCCGCCCTACGGTGGGGGGAGGCGGCCCTGTCGACGCGCCCGCCCCGCCCGCACCCCGGCGACCGAGAGGACACCATGCGCGCCATCCGAGTCACCGCCAACCTGCGAGTGCCCGACCTCCGGAGCGCCGCCCCGTTCTACACCGACTACCTCGGGCTGAGCACCGAGGAGTTCAACCTGGGGTGGGTGGCCCGCTTCACCTCTCCCGACACGGGGGCGCACGTGCAGCTGCTGACCGGGGACCTCACGGCGCCGCAGGATGCCGTCGTCTCCATCCACGTGGAGGACGTCGACGCGGCATACGAGGAGGCCTGCCGCCGGGGCTACGACATCGTGCACCCGCTGGGCACCGAGGCCTGGGGGGTCCGCCGGTTCCTCGTGCGGGCCCCCGACGGCAACGTGGTCAACCTGGTGCAGCACCGCGACTGAAAGGCGCCGGCGCCGGACCGCTCAGCTGGGGGCGAGCTCCTGCCCCCGGGCAGCACTGCTCGTATCGTGGCAGGACGACCGCCCGCGTCCGCCCGTGTCGTGACGCGGTGGACCCGCGGGGACGGCGAGCCGCAGCCGGGCGGCGTACTGTCAGCCCACGGAGCCGTCCGGGCTTCCGAGCGCTGGGAGCACAGCCATGGCCGACAAGTCGCCCCGACAGCACCTGACCAAGAAGGCCGGCAAGACGATCAAGGAGAAGCGGGCCGACAAGCACGCCAAGGCGGACGCCAAGAACCACCTCGACATCGGGCGGGTCGGCAAGAAGTAGGGGCCGGGCCCAGGGCCCCTAGGGTCGGCCGGCCGGGAGGGACCGTCGCAGCACCGCCACCGTGTCCAGCGCCTCGCGCCGGCCGTCGGGGGTCTCGACGGACCGCCGGCGCAGCTCGCACACCTCGACCTCGACCGGCAGCTCCGCGGCCGCCGTCCGGACGTCCTCCGGGTCGTGGAGGACGGCCGGGTCCCGCGGGCCGCCGTACCCGCCGTCGAGGTTCGCCCGCGCGTGCAGCACGACGACCACCCGGCCGCCGGGGCGGCAGGCGCCGACGCCCGCCGCCAGCGCCGCGCGCCACGGCTCGACCGGGAGCTGGAGGAAGCAGAACAGGACGACGTCGTATGCCGTGCCGGCCCCCGGGGGTGGCCGGGTCGCGTCCGCGACGGCGCAGGTCAGCCGGGCCGCGTGCGGCCCGAGCGCCGCGCCGGCGAGCTGGCGCATCCGCTCGACGGCGACGGCCGAGAAATCGGTGGCGAGGACGTCCCAGCCCCGCGAGGCGAGCCAGATCGCGTTGCGTCCCTCGCCGGCGGCCACGTCGAGGACGCGCCCGGGCGGGAGGACCCCGAGCAGGTCGGCGACCACGGCGTTCGGCGTCGCGGACCACACGAGGTCGGCACCGGCATACCGCTCGTCCCAGGCGGAGGCGTCCACCGGTCAGGCGAGGGAGAGGAAGAGCTTCTCCATGGACTCGACGTCCATGGTGGGCCCGTCGGGGTCGGTGAGGCACTGCCGCAGACCCACCGCGATCACGGCGAAGCCGGCCCGGTCGAGGGCCTTGGAGACCGCCGCCAGCTGGGTGACGATGTCCTGGCAGTCACGGCCGTCCTCGATCATCCGTAGGATGCCGCCGATCTGGCCCTGGGCCCGCCTCAGCCGCTTGACCACCGGCTCCATCTCGTCGCCGTTGAGCTCCATGCCGGCTTCCTCTCCTCTCGCGGGGTGGTCAGGCCCGGCTGGGGGCGGCCTGCTCGGCGGCCATCGAGGCGCGGACCTCGTCCATGTCCAGGCCGCGGACCGCCTCGATGACCTGCTCCAGCGCGGGGGCCGGAAGGGCGCCGGGCTGGGCGAAGACGAGGATGCCCTCGCGGAACGCCATCAGGGTCGGGATCGAGGTGATCTGGGCGGCACCGGCCAGCTCCTGCTCGGCCTCGGTGTCGACCTTGCCGAAGACGACGTCGGGGTGGGTGGTGGAGGCGGCCTCGAAGACGGGGGCGAACTGGCGGCACGGGCCGCACCACGAGGCCCACCAGTCCACGAGGACGATGTCGGAAGCGGTCACGGTGTCCTCGAAGGTCGAGGCGGTGAGGTCGACGGTGGCCATGCAAGCACTCCTGGGTCTGGTCGTTCGCGATCCTGGTCGTGACGGGCGCCGACGCGAGCTGCTCGGGGGGCGTCCGCCGCACGGGGTAACACATACCCCTGCCGGTATCTTCCCACGTTCGCGCACGATCAGGGGTTCCCCGGGAACGCCGCGGGCGCGCGTCGGAGGAGGGATCACGACGCGCGCCCGGGGTTGTTCAGCCGCGCTGGCGGCCGGTTCGCGGGACGTCGGCGGTCCTGGGGGACCGTCGCCGTCATGACCTAGTTTAAGCTGCAACCGCAGGCCGCCGGGGTCTTAAGGCACAGGTGGATTCCGTGGCGTGCGAGACCAGGGACCCCTCGTTTCCGTGGCATGCGTCACTCGGGGCCGCGCCATCCGTCCCGCTGTGTCTCGCGCGGAGCACCCGCCTATGCTGCCCGGAAGCCGTTCTCGAGGAAGCGGAGGCCGCCCCATGCACCAGTTCGTCGCCGGCGAGCGTCGGACGGGATCGTCCGGCCGGCCCTTCGAGGTCACCGACCCCTCGACCGGTGAGGTGGTCGAGACGGCGGTCCTGGCCGCACCCGAGGACGTGGCGGCCGCGGTCGACGCGGCGGTGGCGGCCGCGCCCGGCTGGGCGCGCGCGACCCCGGCCGAGCGTGGGGCCGTCCTCACCCGGGCCGCCGCGCTCCTGCAGGAGCGCGCCGAGGAGGTGGCCACGCTGGAGGCGAGGCAGGCCGGCAAGCCGATCCGCCTCACCCGGGAGTTCGACGTGCCCGGAACCATCGACAACACCGCCTTCTTCGGCGGGGCGGCCCGCCGGCTGGACGGCATGGCGACGGCGGAGTACTCCGGCGACCACACCAGCAGCATCCGCCGCGAGCCGGTCGGGGTGGTCGGCTCCATCGCGCCGTGGAACTACCCCCTCCAGATGGCCGCCTGGAAGGTGCTCCCGGCCATCGCGGCGGGCAACCCCATCGTCCTGAAGCCGGCCGAGATCACCCCGCTCACCAGCCTGCTCTTCGCCGAGGTGCTCACCGAGGCGGGGGCGCCCCCCGGGGTCGTCAACGTCGTCACGGGGACCGGCGCCGAGGCGGGGGCGGCCCTCGTCGCGTCGGAGCGGGTGGACATGGTCTCCTTCACCGGGTCCACGGCGGTGGGGCGCATGGTCATGCGCACCGCGTCCGCGACCGGGAAGCGGGTGCACCTCGAGCTCGGCGGGAAGGCGCCGTTCGTGGTCTTCGACGACGCGGACCTCGAGGCGGCCGTCCACGGCGCCGTGGCGGGGTCGCTGATCAACGCCGGGCAGGACTGCACCGCGGCCACCCGCGCCATCGTGCACCGTTCGGTGCTGGGCGAGTTCGTCGCCGGTGTCGCCGACGTCATGGGGCGGGTGCGGCTCGGGCCGACGCTCGACGAGGCGACCGACCTCGGGCCGCTCTCCTCCCCGGCCCACCTGGCGAAGGTGGCGGGCATGGTGGAGCGGGCGACGGCATACGCCAAGGTCGTCCGGGGTGGGCGCGGACCGGGAGGCGCCCTGGCGGCTGGCTGCTACTACGAGCCGACGCTGGTCGTCGACGTGCCGCTCGGCAGCGAGATCTGGCGGGACGAGGTCTTCGGCCCGGTGCTCGTGGTGGTGCCGTTCGACGACGACGACGAGGCGATCCGCCTCGCCAACGACACGGTCTACGGGCTGGCCGCGTCGGCGTGGACCCGTGACGTCTATCGCGCCGGGCGCGCCACCCGCGAGATCCGGGCCGGCACGGTGTGGGTCAACGACCACATCCCGATCATCTCCGAGATGCCGCACGGCGGCCTCCGGCAGTCCGGCTTCGGCAAGGACATGAGCGCCTACTCCTTCGAGGAGTACACCTCGGTCAAGCACGTCATGCATGACATCACCGGGGTGGCGCACAAGCCCTGGCACCGCACGATCTTCTCGGAGGCGAACCGCCCATGACGACCACCCACCCGACGACGGGCGCAGCCCACACCGCGACCACCGCCGCCCACACCGGGTCGCTGCTCGCCGACCTCGACGGCCCGCGGGTCGCCGAGCTGGACCGCCGGCACGTCTTCCACTCCTGGTCCGCCCAGGCCCAGATCGCGCCGATGCCGGTCGCGGGGGCGCTCGGCTCGCACTTCTGGGACTACGACGGCAACCGCTACCTCGACTTCTCCTCGCAGCTGGTCAACGTCAACATCGGCTACCAGCACCCCCGGCTCGTCGCCGCGATCCAGGAGGCGGCCGGCCGGATGACCACGCTGGCGCCGAGCTTCGCCGAGGCGTCGCGCTCGGAGGCGGCCCGGCTCATCGTCGAACGGGCCCCCGGTGACCTCGACGCGGTGTTCTTCACCAACGGCGGGGCGGAGGCGGCCGAGAACGCGATGCGGCTGGCGCGGCTGCACACCGGGCGGCACAAGGTGCTCACGACCTACCGCAGCTACCACGGCGCCACCGACGGCGCGATCACCGCGACCGGTGACCCCAGGCGCTGGGCCTCCGAGCCCGGTATGCCGGGGATCGTCCACTTCTGGGGTCCCTACCCCTACCGGTCGCCCTTCTCGGCGGGGGACGAGGCCGAGGAGGGGCGGCGGGCGCTGCAGCACCTGCGCGACGTCGTCATGGTCGAGGGCCCCCAGACCATCGCCGCCGTCATGCTGGAGACGGTCGTCGGCACCAACGGCATCCTGGTCCCCCCGGACGGCTACCTCGCCGGGGTGCGGGAGCTCTGCGACGAGCACGGCATCCTGCTCGTCTGCGACGAGGTGATGGCCGGCTTCGGGCGGTGCGGCGAGTGGTTCGCGGTGAACCGGTGGGGCGTGGCGCCGGACCTGGTCACCTTCGCCAAGGGCGTCAACTCCGGCTACGTCCCGCTCGGCGGCGTGGTCATCTCCCGCGCGGTGGCCGCGACCTTCGACGACCGCCCCTACCCCGGCGGGCTCACCTACTCCGGGCACCCCCTGGCGTGCGCGTCCGCGGTGGCGTCGATCCGGATCTTCGAGGAGGAGGGCATCCTCGAGCACGTCAACACGGTGGCCGCGGAGGTCGTCGCGCCCCGGCTCGCGCAGCTGAAGGACCGGCACCCGAGCGTCGGGGACGTGCGCGGACTGGGCTT
Source organism: Dermatophilaceae bacterium (assembly GCA_035633255.1). Taxonomy (GTDB): domain Bacteria; phylum Actinomycetota; class Actinomycetes; order Actinomycetales; family Dermatophilaceae; genus DASQFD01. The sequence goes on along the minus strand of DASQFD010000028.1, from coordinate 4,328 downwards.
CTTCTGGGCCGTGGAGCTGGTCCGGGACAAGGAGACGCGCGAGCCGCTCGTGCCGTTCAACGCCGGCGGGGCCGCGGCAGCGCCGATGACTGAGTTCGCGGCGGCGTGCAAGGCCGGCGGCCTCTGGCCGTTCACCCACTTCAACCGGACCCACGTGGTGCCGCCGTGCACGACCACCGCCGAGGAGATGCACGAGGGGCTCGACATCCTCGACCGGGCACTGGACGTCGCCGACCGGCACACCACCTCGGCCTGACCGGCGTCCGCAGGGCGGGGGCCGCCCGCGTCGTCAGGGCGGGGCGCCGCCCGCGTCGTCAGGCTGGGCGCCGCCCGCGTCGTCAGGGCTGGGCGGTCCCGGTGGTTTGATCAACCCATGCGCATCTTCGTCACCGGAGGCAGCGGCAAGGCCGGCAGGCACGTCGTGACGCACCTGGCCGAGGTCGGTCACCAGGTCACCAACGCCGACCTCGTCCCGCTCGGGCACCCGGCCGTGGCCGATCTGAGGGTCGACCTCACCGACACGGGCGAGACGTACTCGGCGTTGGCGGGCCTGGCGAGGATGGAGGAGCTGGAGCTGGCGAGGAAGCCCGCCTACGACGCCGTCGTGCACTTCGCCGCCGTGCCCGCCATCCTGCTCACCTCCGACGCCAGGACCTACGCGACGAATGTGCTCAGCACCTACAACGTGCTGGAGGCCGCGACCCGGCTGGGTGTCCGCAAGATCGTGTTCGCATCCTCGGAGACGACCTACGGGATCTGCTTCGCCCAGGGCGAGCGGCGACCGCAGTACGTGCCGGTGGACGAGGACCACCCGACCGTCCCCGAGGACTCCTACGCGATGTCCAAGGTGGCCAACGAGGTGACGGCGCGCTCCTTCCAGGCCCGCACCGGTGCCGACGTCTACGGCCTGCGGATCAACAACGTCATCGAGCCGCACGAGTACGCCGAGAAGTTCCCGGACTTCCTGGCCGACCCCTCGCTGAGGCGGCGCAACGTGTTCGCCTACATCGACGCCCGAGACCTCAGCCGGCTGGTGCAGCGCTGCCTGGAGGTCGACGGGCTGGGCTACGAGGTCTTCAACGTCGCCAACGCGGACCTGTCCGTCGCTGTGACGAGCGACGAGGTCCGTGAGCGCTTCTACGACGGGGTGAGGGCGACGCGGCAGATGGGGCGGAACGAGACGTTCTACTCCATCGACAAGGCCCGCGAGCTCCTCGGCTACGCGCCGCAGCACTCGTGGCGCGACGTCCTGCCGGATCCTGGGGCCGAGACCTGACCGACGCGGCCCGACCACCGGGGGGCGCGACCACCGCGCGGCGCGACCGCGGCCCGGCGCGACCGCGGCGTCAGGCCCCCTGGCGGGCCGCCAGCTTCGCCGCGCGCTCCTCGCGGCGGGCGACGAACCGGGCGGCCTCCTCGTCGAGGGAGGCGACCGCGGCGGCAAGCTCGTCGCGGGCCTTCTCGCCCTCGTCGTCGAGGCCCTCGAGGTCCCAGACGCCCCACTGGCGCAGCAGCGGTGTCACGATGTCGTCGTGGTGGATGCGCAGGTCGTAGATGCCGGCCATGGCCATCTGCACGGCCTTGCGGCCGAAGCCGGGGATGATCGCGCCGGGCATCTGGAACGTGACGACCTCGTCGGTGATCGCCCGCATCGTCTGGCTCGGCGTCAGCTCCAGCGCCGACTGCACGATGTTGCGGTAGAAGATCATGTGGAGGTTCTCGTCCTTGGCGACCCGCGTGAGCAGCTTCTCGGCGATCGGCTCCTCGGTGTAGCGGCCGGTGTTCCGGTGTGACACCCGGGTGGCCAGCTCCTGGAACGAGACGTAGGCGCAGACGTTGAGCAGTGGCTTCTCGCCCGAGTCGTATCCGTTCTCCATCGTGTCCATGCGGGCCCGCTCGAGCTCGTCGGGGTCGACGCCGCGAGTGACGAGCAGGTAGTCGCGGATGCAGAACGCGTGCCGCCCCTCCTCGGCGGTCCAGCGGTTGACCCACGCCCCCCACGCGCTGTCGCGCCCGAAGGCCCGCTCGATCTCCCGGTGGTAGCTCGGCAGGTTGTCCTCGGTCAGGAGGTTGACCTCCAGCGCCGTCCGGGCGATCGGCGAGAGCGGCGACTGGTCAGGTGACCACGCCTCGCCCCCCAGGTCGGCGAAGTCGCGGCCCAGCGACCACGGGACGTACTCGTGCGGCATCCACTCCTGTGCGGCGGCGAGGTGACGGTCGAGGTTCTCCTCGACCGTCGGCTCCAGGGCGGCGAGCAACTGGGCGCTGTCGAGTGCGGCCATGGGTTCCTCCTCGGTGTCGAACGCGTGGGTCGCGCACACCCCCTGCCTACACCCGCGGCGGCCGCCGATCCAGAGCCGTGGGCAGGGCGGTCTCGGCCGGGCGGGCCGCCAGTCCCCCCGCGAGCTGCCGCCCGACGGCGGAGACGGACTAGTGTCCGAAGTGAGACGGAGGGCCGGGCAGTGCCCTTGGAAGAGGCGAACCGACATGACCGTGACGACGATGGGCTCGACCGACGCCGGCAGCTACCCGGAACCGGCGCCGTCGCTGGCGAGGATGTTCTACGACCGGGTCGCGGCGACCCCTCACGGCGAGGCGTTCCGGTTCCCGTCGGGGGCCGGGTGGACCTCCGTGACGTGGGCCCAGGCGATGGAGACCGTCAAGACCCTGGCGGCCGGCCTGCTGGCGCTGGGGATCCAGCCCGAGCAGCGCGTCGCGATCGCCTCCAACACCCGCGTCGAGTGGCTGTACGCCGACCTGGCGGTCATGTGCGCCGGCGCGGCGGCGACGGCCGTCTACCCGTCGACCGCCGTCGACGACATGGCCTTCATCCTCTTCGACAGTGACGCGCGCATCGTGTTCGCGGAGGACGACGTGCAGATCGGCAAGCTGCGGGCGAAGCGCGAGCACCTGCCCGACCTGGTGCGGGTGGTCACCTTCGACGGCGAGACGGACGGCGACTGGGTGCTCGGGATGGCCGACCTCGAGGCGCTCGGCGCGCGGTACCTCGCGGACCACCCGTCGTCGGTGGACGACGCCGTGGCGGCCGTGCGGCCGGAGCAGCTGGCCACCTTGATCTACACGTCGGGGACCACCGGGCGCCCCAAGGGTGTGGAGCTGCCGCATCGTTGCTGGACCTACCTCGGGGCCGGCGCCGAGGCCATCGAGATCCTCCGCCCGGACGACCTGCAGTACCTCTGGCTGCCCCTGTCGCACTCGTTCGGCAAGATGCTCGCGGCCGTCCAGCTCCAGATCGGCTTCCCCACGGCCGTCGACGGGCGCGTCGACAGGATCGTCGACAACCTCGCGGTGGTGCGACCGACCTTCATGGCCGGTCCGCCCCGGATCTTCGAGAAGGTCCATGGCCGCATCGTGCAGACGATGGCTGAGACGGGCGGCATCCGGTCGCGGCTCTTCACCTGGGGCTTCGACGTGGGTGCGCGGGCCGCCGCGGCCCGCGCCGACGGCAGGCCGATGGGCCGGCTGCTCGGCGTGGAGCACGCGGTCGCGGACCGCCTGGTGCTTGCCAAGGTCCGGGACCGTCTCGGCGGCCGGATGCGCTTCATGATCTCGGGGAGCGCTGCCCTGTCCCCCGGCATCGCCAGCTGGTTCCAGACGGCCGGTCTGGCGCTGATCGAGGGGTACGGGCTGACCGAGACCGGCGGCGGCGCCTGCATCGGGGACCCGGAGCATGCGGTGGCCGGCGTCATCGGTCCTCCACTCGTCGGGTCGGAGCTCGGCATCGCCGACGACGGGGAGATCCTGCTCCGTGGCCCCAACGTCATGCGGGGCTATCACAAACAGCCCGAGGAGACCGCTCGCGTGCTGCGCCCCGACGGCTGGTTCGCCACCGGCGACATCGGCGAGCTCGACGCGCAGGGTCGGCTGCGGGTCACGGACCGCAAGAAGGACCTCATCAAGACCTCCGGAGGCAAGTACATCGCCCCGCAGCCGATCGAGGCCCAGCTCAAGGCACTCTGCCCACTCACCAGCCAGGTCCTCGTGCACGCCGAGCGGCGCAACTACGCCAGCGCGCTGGTCGCCCTCGATACCGACGCCCTGGCGCAGTGGGGGCGGGCCCGCGGACTGGACGTCAGCGACTTCGCCCGGCTCGCCGCGGACCCGGCGGTTCGCGCCTACGTGGGCAACTGCATCCAGGAGCTCAACGGCCAGCTGAACCGCTGGGAGACGATCAAGGAGTTCCGGATCCTCGACCACGACCTCACGGTCGAGGGCGACGAGCTGACGCCGAACCTGAAGCTCAAGCGCAAGGTGCTGGAGTCGAGGTACTCCTCGCTCCTCGACTCCATGTATGCCGGGTAGGGCGC
>DASQFD010000027.1:0-29882 GCA_035633255.1 Dermatophilaceae bacterium | reverse complement strand
TCCGTCGCCGACGCGGTCGCCGTGCTGGACGACGGTCGGGTCCTCATGCACGGCTCGCCGGAGCAGGTGTATGCCGCGCCCGCGGCCCTGCGCGTCGCGCGCTTCGTCGGCCAGTGCGTCGAGCTCCCGGCAACCCTGTGCTCGCAGGGGGCGCACACCGGCCTCGGGGTCATCCCCGTCGGCTCGACCCTCCCGGTCGGCTCGACCCTCCCCGCCGGCTCGACCCTCCCCGCCGCCGCCCCGGCGCTCGGCACGCCGGGTGTCGCGGTGCTGCGCCCCGAGCAGCTCTCGCTGCTGCCCCCAGCCGGCGGGCGGGGGGTCCGCGGGGGGGTGGTCGGCTCGGAGTACTTCGGCCACGACGCGCTGGTCCGGGTCCGGCTTCCCGGCTCGGCCCAGAGCCCGGGCTCGGCCCAGCCGCTCGAGGTGCAGGCGCGCACGCTGGGACGGCCGCCCGCACCGGGCCCGGTCCGGCTGGTGGTGACCGGCGAGGCGCTCTTCTTCCCCGTCGACTGACGCCCGGGTGACCGGCCGGCCCGGCGAGGGGGCACGGCGGCGGGAGGCACCGGCATACGGCTCGTCGTGGGAGACTGGCCGGTACCGCCCACCCTCGACGCAAGGACCCCGCGCACCCGTGTCCCCTCGCGCCCGCACCGCGCTGCAACCGCACGCGACCCCGCCGGAGGCGATCCGCAACTTCAGCATCATCGCCCACATCGACCACGGGAAGTCCACGCTCGCGGACCGGATGCTCCAGATCACCGGTGTCGTCGACGACCGTGCCATGCGGGCGCAGTACCTGGACCGGATGGACATCGAGCGCGAGCGCGGCATCACCATCAAGAGCCAGGCGGTGCGGATGCCCTGGGCCGTCACCGACGCCGCCGGGCGGCAAGAGGTCGTCGCGCTGAACATGATCGACACCCCGGGGCACGTCGACTTCACCTACGAGGTGTCCCGCAGCCTCGCCGCCTGCGAGGGCGCGGTGCTCCTCGTCGACGCCGCCCAGGGGATCGAGGCGCAGACGCTCGCGAACCTCTACCTGGCGATGGAGAACGACCTGGCCATCATCCCGGTGCTCAACAAGATCGACCTGCCGGCCGCCCAGCCGGAGAAGTACGCGGAGGAGCTCGCGAGGCTGATCGGCTGCGAGCCGGAGGACTGCTTCCGGGTGTCGGGCAAGACCGGCGAGGGTGTCGAGCCGCTGCTGGACGAGGTCGTGCGCCAGGTGCCGCCGCCGGTGGGTGACCCCGCGGCCCCGGCCCGGGCGATGATCTTCGACTCCGTCTACGACACCTACCGCGGCGTCGTCACGTACGTACGGGTCATCGACGGCGACCTGAACCCGCGCGAGCGCATCGTGATGATGTCGACGCGGGCGACGCACGAGCTGCTCGAGATCGGTGTGATCGCCCCCGAGCCGGTCCCTGCCAAGGGGCTGGGTGTCGGTGAGGTGGGCTACCTGATCACCGGCGTCAAGGACGTGCGCCAGTCCCGCGTCGGCGACACGGTGACCAACGCGGCCAAGCCCGCGGCCGAGGCGCTCGGCGGGTACCGCGACCCCAAGCCGATGGTCTTCTCCGGCCTCTACCCCATCGACGGCTCGGACTACCCGGCGCTGCGGGAGGCCCTGGACAAGCTCAAGCTCAACGACGCCGCGCTGGTCTACGAGCCGGAGACCTCGGCGGCCCTCGGCTTCGGCTTCCGGTGCGGCTTCCTCGGCCTGCTGCACCTCGAGATCGTCCGGGAGCGGCTGGAGCGCGAGTTCGGCCTCGACCTGATCTCCACCCAGCCCAACGTCGTCTACGACGTGACGATGGAGGACGGCACGGGGGTCGTCGTCACCAACCCGAGCGAGTTCCCCGGCGGCAAGATCGCCGAGGTGCGCGAGCCGGTCGTGCGCGCGACGATCCTCGCGCCGAGCGACTATGTCGGCACGATCATGGAGCTCTGCCAGGGCAAGCGGGGCAGCCTGCGCGGCATGGACTACCTGTCCGAGGACCGCGTCGAGATGCGCTACATGCTGCCGCTCGCCGAGATCGTCTTCGACTTCTTCGACCAGCTGAAGTCCCGCACCCGGGGCTACGCCTCACTCGACTACGAGCCCGACGGTGACCAGGTCGCCGACCTGGTCAAGGTCGACATCCTCCTGCAGGGCGAGACGGTCGACGCGTTCAGCGCGATCGTCCACAAGGACAAGGCTTACGCCTACGGCGTGCTCATGGCGTCCAAGCTCAAGGACCTCATCCCGCGCCAGCAGTTCGAGGTGCCCATCCAGGCGGCGGTCGGCGCACGGATCATCGCCCGCGAGAACATCCGGGCGATCCGCAAGGACGTCCTCGCCAAGTGCTACGGCGGCGACATCTCGCGCAAGCGCAAGCTCCTGGAGAAGCAGAAGGAGGGCAAGAAGCGGATGAAGATGGTGGGTCGGGTCGAGGTGCCGCAGGAGGCCTTCATCGTGGCCCTCTCCAGTGACGGCGCCCCCGCCAGGAAGTGACGGCGGCCGGGAGGTGCCGGCCGGCACCCCACACGGGTATGCCGGCGGGCGCCCTACGCGGGTAGGCCGGCGAGGTGCCAGGCGAGTATGCCGGCGGCCGCCCTACGCGGGGACGGTGGACTCCTCGACCGGCTCGCCCCTCACCGGGCCCTCGGCCCACGCGTCCGGCCGCAGGGCGAGGTCCCAGAGCTCGCGCACGTTGCGCGGCCAGACGTCGTCGCCCGTCCCGGCCAGCTCCTCCCGGCTCCACCAGCGGATGTCCGCCACGGTGAGCCGCTCCTCGTCGGTGTGCTCCGAGGTGTCGACCTCGAACACCGGCGCTCGTGCCAGGAAGAACACCTCGGTCTGGTCCACGACGATGTCGCTGTACCCGTGCACGACCTCCCGGACGTAGAACGGTCCGACGACGTCCTCGGCACGCACGTGCAGCCCGGTCTCCTCGGCAAGCTCGCGCACCGCCGCCTCGAGGTCGCTCTCGCCCGGGTCGACCCCGCCCCCCGGCGTGACCCACCAGTGCGGCACCGGGTCCAGGCCGAGGTCGGAGTCCAGGAACAGCAGCGCACGGTCCGAGTCGTCGACGACCAGCACCCGCACGGCCCGGCGCTCGCCCCACGGCCGGTCCTCGGGGCGTGGCGCCACGAATCCCGGGTCGTACGCGCGCGGGTACGACGACATACCGGAACCCTATGCCGCGCCGCGGGGTGGTGGCGTGAGGGACGGTACGGGGGCGGGCGTCGGCCCGCCCCCGTGCCGGATGAGCCCGTGCCGACTCAGCGGCGTGCTCGAGTCCCCCCGATCGCCTCGTCACCGGCCCGCCCGCCCCTGGTCAGCGGGAGCGACGGTTCACGCCCGGGCGGGACGGACCCTGCGGCGGGTCAGGACGAACCCCACGGCCGACGCGCCCGCCATGCCGGCCACGACCCCGAGGCCGACGTACAGGGGCTGGACGCCGTTGTCGTCCACCGGCACGACCGACTTCCGCACCAGGACGGGCCGCGCGGGACGCGCGGCGAGGCGCTCATCGGCTCGCGCTCTGAGGTCGCCCGGCAGCAGGGCGGGTGACCTTGGCTCGCCGGGCAGCAGCGCGGCTGAGGCACCTGCGGGGTAGTCGTCGGTGTACCCGGCCCACGCCGGAGCGGAGGACCGGTTGCCGGCGTGCTCGTCGCAGCGGAAGGCCTGCGAGGGGGGCAGTCCGCACTTCGCCTGGTGCACGGCGGTGCTGGGCGCCCCCTGGCCCGGATCGGGCCGTGCGGCCGCCGGGCCGGCGGCGAGGGCGACCAGCAGCAGCGCTGCCGGAACGACGATGGGGGACCGGATCTGGTTGCGGGACATGTCAGTGCCTCCCGTGCGTGGCCCGCTGCGGGTGGGCCCTCCGGAGCGGGACGGTTGCCGCTCAGGACGAGGTTCGCCAGCCGTTGCTGACCGCGGATCCGGCAACTGCCCGACGTTTGGGGCCGGAGTGCCTTAGGTCCTTGCTCCTCACGGCCCGCCCCGGGGCGGGTCGCCCATCGGCGGAGTGCTCAGGCGCGACGGCGGACGAGGCCCGCCCGCTCCGCCAGCACGGCAGCCTGGACGCGTCCCGGGACGCCGAGCTTTCGCAGGATCGCGGTGACGTGGACACTCGCCGTCTTCGGGCTCATGAACAGCCGAGCCCCGATCTGGGGGTTCGTCATCCCCTCGGCGAGCAGCTCCAGCACCTCTTGCTCCCGGCACGTCAGGGAGAAGCCGCCGGCCGCGGGCACCGGCTCACGGGCCGGCTCGTGCTCGCCGGTCAGATCGACCCGCGCCCGGCGGGCCAGGCCGGTGATGTCGGCCAGCAGCCGGGCGTGCTGGACCGCCTCGCGGGCGGCCACCTTCAGCACCTCGGTCACCTCGCCGGCGCGAGCGCCCTGCCGCAGTGCCGCCTCCGTCGCCCTCAGGCGCGCGTATGCCGCGCGGTGCGGCATCCCGAAAGACGCCCAGGAGCCGGCGAGGGCCGACCAGTCCGCAGCGGTGTCCTCCTCACGCGCACGCTGGGCCTCGCACTCCCACTCGCGCTGCTCGACCACGCCACGCTCCGGCCAGGCGTCGGCCGCGAACGGGTCACGCGGCATACCGGCGACCCGGCCGCGCAGCTGCGCCAGGGACTCCAGGCCAGCGCCCTCGGTCTCCGCATCGCGACGGGCGCGTCCCGCCGTGGAGAGGTCGGCCGCGGCGCGAGCCGCCAAGGTGAGCGCGGGCACAGCGAGGAAGTCCACATCCGTTCCCGCCAGCTGCGCGAGACCCCGGCTCAGCTCCTCCAGTGCCTCGCGCAGCCGGCCGGTGGCCCACAGGACCTCCAGGCGGAGACGGAGGTAGGAGGCGAGCTGCGCCTTGTTCATGAAGGACGTGCAGTCGGTGACCCGGGCCAGTCGGGTCGCCGCGTCCGTTCCGAGTCCCCGGACGAGCTCGACCCGGGCGAGAGCGGTGTGGGACGGATAGGTGTCCACGTCGACGGTGGTATCGGCCCAGTCCGACACCACGGCCGCCGCCTCGTTGGTCCTTCCCAGATCGAGCAGAGCGCCCGCGCGGTTCCAGCGAAGCATGTGGGCCTCCCACGAGCTCCCCCGTCCGAGCAGCTCGAGGTGCGTCAGCCCGTCTGCCGCCACACGCGCCGCGTCCGCGCCACGGCCCCGGAGAGCGAGCGTGGAGGCGACCAACCGAGCGGTGCTGCTCCGTGCCGCCCAGTCGTCCGAAGCAGGGGACTCCTGCCATGCCCGGCCGAGCTCCGCGTCACTGGCGGTCGGGTCGAGGTAGACCCGCATGGTGGTGGTCCATGCCAGCAGGTCGGGTCGCGAGCCGGGCCTGAGCCCCTCGATCATCACGTGCGCGCGCTCGAACAGGACCGCGGCGCCACGGCAGTCGCCTCGCCCGAAGAGCGAGATGGCCTTGCTGCCGAGCGCCTCTGCGTGGTCGGTGGACGGGCCGAGGGGCGCGTGGAGGCGTAGGGCGACGTCGTACGCCTCCTGGGCGTCACGTGCCCCGAAGATGTCGCCCGCCTTGGCCACCTCCTGCCACGCCCGTGCGGTGGAGGCTGGTGAGGCGACGGGCGCTGCCACGGCGACCGCACGCTCCACGAGACTGCCCCAGCGGCCGGTGTCGCCCACCGCCTTGTGCGCCCGCCCCGCCTGCAACAGCAGCCCGACGAGGTCGACCCCCATCTCGCCAGCACGGATGGAGCCTCCGTCGAGCAGGTCCAGCACGCGGTCGAGGTGCGCCGCGATCTCGGCCGGCGCGGACAGCCGTTCGGCATGATCGGCTGCGCGGAGCCGAGCCGCGACCTCCTGGAGGGGGCGACCGGCCCGCTGCCAGTGCTCGGCGACCTCGGCCGCCGGACGGTCACTCGCCAGGAGCGCCTCGGCAACCCGGGCGTGCAGCTCACGCCGTTCGTCGGGGAGCAGGTCGGCGAGCAGCGCCTCGCCGATGAGGGCATGGCGCACCCGGACCCCGACAGTGGTGGCCGCCACGAGCCGGGCGTCGGTCAGGGCATGGACGGCCGCGGCGGCGGAGCGGTGGTCAACATCGGTGGCTGCCGCCACGATGCCGAGGTCGACCTCTGCGGCTGCCGCCGCCACGACGTCCAGTGCCCGTCGGGAGAGGGTGCCGCGCTCCGGCGCCTGCGCCAGGACGGCCGCCCGCAGGTCCGGCGGGAGCTGACCCGCCGGCGAACCCGAGCGGAGCAGTTGCTCGGTGTAGAGGCAGTTCCCGCCGGCGCGCTCGAACACCTCGGTCACCAGGGATGGTGCCGGCGGGTGGCCGAGCAGGGCCTGGGCCTGCAGCGCCACCCCGGCCTCGTCCAACGGATTCAGCACGACGTGCTCCGCCAGCGGCGACCGCAGGGCGGTCGCGACCCAGGAGCCGATCGGCGAGTGCGGGGGGTCGACCGGGCGCCGGGTGACCACGAGCAGCAAGCGCTCGTGCAGCAGGCCCCCCAGCACCAGCGTCAGGAGGTCCAAGGTCCCGGCGTCCGCCCAGTGCAGGTCCTCGACGACGAGCAGGGTCGGCGCGCGTGCCGATATCTCGGTGACCAGCTCCCGCAGCCCGGCGAGCAGTCGCTGGCGAGCCCACTCCTCCAGCGGTGCAGCGTGGGTTTCCCCGGCGCCGCCCCCGGCGAGCTCGGGCAACAGCCGGCCGCACGAGTACCGGGCGTTCTCCGACACCCGGTCGAGGACCTGATCCAGAACCGATGTCCCGTCGGTGCGGCGCAGCGTACGGATCGCCTCCGCAACGGGCAGCAGCGGAAGCGACTCGCTCAACGGCAGACAGGCCCCGACACCGACGAGCCGCTCATCCGTCGAGGACGCCCACCACTCGACGAGCTCTCGTACCACGGTGGTCTTCCCCACGCCGGCGTCGGCGCTGATGACCACCAGGCGCGGACGCGCCGCCCGGGCCCGCTCCGCTCGGGCTCGCAGCAGTGCGAGCTCGGGCTCGCGGCCGACAACGGCCATGGGCAACGACAGCACGGGCGCCCCGACCGGTCAAGCGGGGCCGCTGCTCGACGGCGCCGGGGCGGCGGCCCACGGCACCGTGAGCTCCGCGGCGGAGGGAGTCAGCGGGTGAGCCGGTCGCGCAGCCGCGCGACCTCGTCCGCGCTCCACCCGTGCGCCCGCAGCCACCCGTCCGCCCCGCCGTACCCCTCGGTCACGGTCCGCAGGATCGCCTCGATGGCCTCGGGCCGTGGGGACTGCTCGGCGGCCGCGATGTCGCGCTCGCGCAGCGCCTCGCTGTAGAGGGCGTTCGAGCGCAGCCGGTCGAGGATCCGGTCGATCCGCTCGGAGGTCAGGACGTAGTCGGCGACGATCTCCTCGGGCGGCACGCCGGCGACGTCGAGCGCCATCCCCACCACGGTGCCCGTCCGGTCCTTGCCGGCGGCACAGTGCACCACCGTCGCCCCGGTGCTGCGGGCGATCACGTCCAGGGCAGCGGAGACCGAGTCCGGGCGCTCGGAGAGGTAGCCGAGGTAGTGCTCGGCCCAGAACCTCGCGTCCCTGCGGTCCGGGGTGGAGGTCCGGGGCACCACCAGCGCCTGACGCGCCACCTGGTCGGCGTCCTCGTGCACCCGCTCGGGAAGCAGCGAGTGGTGGTGGTGGGACAGGGACCCGACCCGGCGGAGCGGACCGGGACCGGAGGCGTGCAGCTCGGTCTCGCTGCGCAGGTCGACGATGTCGCTCACGCCCAGCACCTCGACGAGGTGGGTCACGTCGGCGTCGCTGAGGTCCTGGAGGTTGTCCGAGCGCAGCAGCCGACGCGGCCGGACCGTCCGGCCGTCACGCGTGGGGAGGCCGCCGACGTCACGCATGTTCGCCACGCCGTCCAGCTCGATCCACCGTCCTGTCGTCACGCCCTCATCGTAGGTTCGCGAACCGCGCCGATTCGTCCCGCCCTCCGGGCAGCGGGGCGGGCGGCGGGGCGGGCGGCGGCGGGGCGGGCGGCGGCAGAGCGGGTGACGACGCCGGCGGCCCGGGCCGCTACGACCTGCGGCGCAGCCACTGCCAGAGGCCGCGACGGCGCGGTTCCGGAACGTGACCCTTCCCGTGCACCGACCGCGCCACCGCACCGGCCACGAGCATGGCGCCGAAGGCGTCCGCGTGCGTCCCAGCGCCGACCAGGGCTGGCGAGGCGGCCATGGCGCCCGGTGGGGTCGGGGGTGTCCGGCGATACGCCCGCCCCGGAGCCGCGCCCCCATCCTCGGCCTCAGTCCTGGAGCACCGTCCCCGTGCCGCGCGCCTCCGCCCGCTCCGCCACGACGGCCGCCACCACGAGGTCGCACAGGCCGCTGCCCGTGTTCTGCACGACGACGCGCCCCGGCGGCCGCGGTGCCCGCAGCAGGTGCCCGGTCCACGCCGTCGGCGTCGGGTACGCCCCCATGGCCCTGCGCTCCTCGCGCACCGCCACGAACTGACGGACGTCGTCGGCGGCCAGGACCGACGCCCCCTCGGCCACCTCCGGGCCGACCGAGCTGGCCCAGTCCAGCGGCAGGAGCAGCGCGTCCTCCGCGACCCACGAGGGGTCCAGCCGGGTGTCGGTGAGGCCCGGGCGCAGGGCCGTCACCACGACCGCGGCGTCCCGGACCGCGGCCTCCCGTGACGGGCACGCCAGCACCCGCACCGCGAGCCTTCGGGCCGCGCTCTCCTCCGCCAGCGCCCGGACCGCCGACCCGCGCCTCGCCCAGACCCGGACCTCCCGGTGACCGAGGGCGGCGAGCACGGCGAGGTGCGAGCGCGCCTGCACACCGGCCCCGAGGAACGCCACCGGCCCCGGTGGCGCCAGCGCCCGCACGCACGCCCCCGACACCGCCGCCGTGCGCGCGGCCGTCAGCTCACCGGCCGGCAGCACACACGTCGGGCGGCCGGTCACCCCGTCCGACACCACCATGACGCCGCTCGCCGCGGGCAGCCCGCGCAGCGCGTTGTCGGGCACCACGGTGATCCACTTGCAGCCGAGCAGCCCGCGCTCGGGGTATGCCGCCGGCATGGCGTGCGCCGACATCCCGGGCGTGGTGCGCACCGCGGGCTTGGGCGGCACGTCCGCGCGGCCCTCGGCCAGCGCGACGAGCGCGTCCTCGACGAGGTCGACCGTCTCTTGCGGCCCGGGCAGCAGGTCTCGCACCTCGGCCTCGCTGAGCACCCGCACGCCGTTCACCGTAACGGGACGCAACCCGGCCGGTGCGAGGATGGGACCGTGCCGCACCTGCCCGACGGCGACCCGGCGCCGCCCGGCGGGGACCTCCCCGAGGCGGCCCTCGCCACCCTCGCCGACCACCCCTTCGGTCTCTACGTGCACGTGCCGTTCTGCTCGGTGCGCTGCGGCTACTGCGACTTCAACACCTACACCCTTCCCGAGCTCGGCCCGGGCGCCGCGACCGCGGGGTACGTCGATGGCGTCCTCGCCGAGCTCGACCTGGCCGCCTCCCTGCTCGGCTCCCGGGCCCCGCGCGTCGACACCGTCTTCGTCGGCGGTGGCACGCCCACGCTGCTGCCGGCGGCCGACCTGGTCCGGGTGCTGCACGGCATACGGGAGCGTTTCGGGCTGGCGCCGGACGCCGAGGTGACCACCGAGGCCAACCCGGACTCGGTGACGCCGCCGGCGCTCGAGGCGCTGGCCGCCGGGGGTTTCACCCGCGTCTCCGTCGGCATGCAGTCGGCCGTGCCGCACGTGCTGCGCACCCTGGACCGCACCCACGACCCGGCCGGCGTCGCCCGGGCGGTGGCGGCGGCCCGCGCGGCCGGGCTGGCGACGAGCGTCGACCTCATCTACGGCACGCCGGGGGAGAGCCTCCGGGACTGGGAGACCAGCCTGCGCAGCGCCCTCGACCTGGCACCCGACCACGTCTCGGCCTACGCCCTGGTCGTCGAGGAGGGCACCGCGCTCGCCCGCCGGGTCCGCCGCGACGAGGTGCCGACACCGGACGACGACGACGAGGCGGACAAGTACGAGCTCGCGGACGAGCTGCTCACCGAGGCCGGCTACGAGTGGTACGAGGTGAGCAACTGGGCGCGGACCCCGGCCGGCCGCTGCCGCCACAACGAGGGCTACTGGTCGGGCGCGAGCTGGTGGGGCGCCGGCCCCGGCGCGCACGGCCACGTCGGCGGCGTGCGGTGGTGGAACGTCAAGCACCCGACGGCGTATGCCGGTCGGCTGGCCGAGGGGGTCTCCCCGGCCGCCGGCCGGGAGACGCTCACGGCGGAGCAGCGCCACGACGAGCGGGTGCTGCTCGGGGTGCGGATGCGCGAGGGCCTGCCCATCGAGGTCCTCGGCGGCGAGGGCCGCGCCGCGGTCGGCGTGCTGGTCGCCGAGGGGCTCGTCGACGGCCGCGAGGCCGTCGTGCGCCGCCGGGTCGTGCTGACCCGGAGGGGCCGGCTGCTCACCGACACCGTCGTGCGCCGCCTGCTGGGCCTGCGGTGACCCGGCCCCGCTAGCCTGCCGAGCGCGCCCGAGGGTCGGCGCGCGGGAGGAGCGGGTGATGACCACGGCGGCCGAGGGCAGCACGGGCGGGACGACCACGGGCGGGACCACGGGCGGGACCACCACGGGCCAGCGGCTGGCGGGACGCACGGCGGTGGTGACCGGGGCGAGCCGGGGCATCGGGCTGGCGATCGCCGGGCGGCTCGTGGCCGAGGGTGCCCGGGTGTGCATCACCGCGCGGAAGCCGGTGCCGCTCGAGGCCGCGGTCCGGGCGCTCGGCGGCCCGGAGCACGCCGTCGCGGTCGCGGGCGCGGCCGACGACCCGAGCCACCAGGACGAGGCGCTCGCCCGCGCGGCGGAGGCCTTCGGCCCCGTCGACCTGCTGGTGAACAACACCGGGATCAACCCCGTCTTCGGGCCGCTGCTCGGGATCGACCTCGACGCCGCGCGCCGGATCGTGGAGGTGAACTGCATCGCCGCCCTCGCCTGGGTGCAGAAGGCGCACGCGGCCGGCATGGGCGAGCGGGGCGGCGCCGTGGTCAACGTCGCCTCGATGGCCGGGCTGCGCCCAGCGCCCGGCATCGCCTTCTACGGCGCGAGCAAGGCCATGCTGATCCACCTCACCGAGGAGCTCGCCGTCGAGCTCGGGCCGACGGTCCGGGTCAACGCGGTCGCCCCGGCGGTGGTCAAGACCCGCTTCGCCACCGCCCTCTACGAGGGACGGGAGGAGGAGGTGGCCGCGTCCTACCCGCTGCGCCGCCTCGGCGTGCCCGAGGACATCGCCGGGGCGGTCGCGTTCCTGCTCTCCGACGACGCGGCCTGGGTCACCGGGGTGACCCTGCCCGTCGACGGCGGCAAGCTGCTGAGCGGCGGGGTCTGAGCGGCCCCGCGAGCCCGTCCGAGACGGTCGCGGGATCCGCTCAAGCCGCCTGGCTCACTTGACGAACTTCGGCGTGAGCGGCGGGTCCCACCACTCGCCGTTGTTGGCCTTGGTCATGCCGATGACGTGGGTGATGACGGCGTAGACGAAGAGCGCGACCCACAGCGGGATCGCCACGATGAGGCCGATGATCGTGATCGCGCTGATCGTCGCCACGGCGTAGCCGATCGCCACGGTGATCTGGATGTTCAGCGCGTTGGCGGTGTGCGACCGGACGAAGGGGCCGCGGTCGCGCAGCACCAGGTACATCACCAGGGCCCCGAGGAAGCCGAGGAACCCACCGCTGATCACCGTCGCGGCGAGGGCGATGCCGTGGGCGGCCAGCCCGCTGGTGCGCTCCTGCTCGGGGGTCATCGGCTGGGTGCCCGTCGCCACCGCCGAGCCGACCGCGGGGGAACCCGCGGCCGGCTGCTCGACGCCGGGCTGCTGCGGTGCCGCGGGGCCGGTCGGGTATGCCGGCGGAGCACCTGCTGGCGGCGCCGCACCGACCGCCGGGGGCCACTGGTCGGCGGGGTATGCCGGTGCCGGCCCGGAGGCGGGCAGCGGCGGCTGGGGTGCCGGGCCGGGTGGGGTGGCCACGGACTCGGGGTGGGCGACCGGCCCGGTGGTCGTCTGGTCGATGCCGGGCTGGGGCGAGCTGCCGGTCGGCTGCTCCTGGCTCATGGGTCCTCCTTGGTGGACGTTCTCCTCCATCAAAGCCCATGCCGGTCCCTCCGGCGAGGGTCTTCGGGGTGCGCTCAGGGTGCGCTCAGGGGTGACCCTGTCCCTGCGGATGCCGGCGCCCGCGTCGGCGGGCACCGTCGAGGGCGACGGCTCAGACCGTGCCGGACCAGTAGCGGTCAGCCCGGGCCCAGGCCGTCGAGTCCACGACCCGCCCGACGGCCCGGGCCGCCCGGTCGCCGTCCTCGAAGTGGATGCCGCCGTAACGGCGCGAGAGCCCCGCCTCGTCCGCCGCCTCGGTGAAGGTGTCCCACTGGAGCACGGTCCCCGTCGCGGGGACCTGACCGGGCTCGACCCGGGAGGAGCCGGCCGGGACGGTCACGGAGTGCCCGAAGGCGTCGCTCCCGGTGAAGCGGCGCAGCACCTCGGCGGCAGCCGAGCTGAAGATGCTGTGACCCGAGTAGTACTCCGGGAAGGGCGGCGTCACCACGTTCGCCGCCTGGTACGGCCGCCAGTCGGCGCCGTCGATCATCCCGGTGCCCTGACCCGGCCCGGCCCAGGCCCGCACCTGCTGGCCGCCGAACTGGACGTGGATCGCGGTCACGGGACGCACGTAGTCGAAGCGCCGCTTCAGCCCCCAGCTGAGGATGCTCGCATCGAGCACCGCATTGGTGAGCGCGAAGAACAGGCGCACGTCCTTGTTCAGCCCGTGCCCGTCGCGGTCGGAGATCTCGTGCGCGAAGAGGCACCAGTGGCCCGGGGGGAGCTCCGACTGCGGTCCGTCGGCCCAGTACTCCGCGATCACCTTCTGGCGGTCGGTCAGCTCCGCGCTGTAGCGCAGCACGTCCTCGCACTGGGTCCGATAACCCTCGCTGCCGGCCTGCTGGGGGTCGCCGGGGAGGGACTCGATCGGCACGTCCAGGGCGAACGGGGCCACGAGGCCCCAGTGCGGGGCGATGAACGACTGCACCACCGTGCCACCGTGCCCGTCGTCGACCCGCAGGGGCTGCCACCGGCCCGGGTCGACCACCGAGTCCGCCGTGTTCCTCGGCCGGTACCCCGTCCAGTCGGAGTAGGGCACCGCCGTGGGCGACAGCGTCCCGAGCTGGTTGGACCCGTCGCCGTGCCGGAACTCCAGCACCGCTCGGGCGGCGAGGTTCCCGACGCCCGCGGCCGAGGTGGGGTCCGCGGAGGTGTCCGCCGGGTCGTACCCGAGGTCGGCCATGAGTGCCACGAAGTGGGCCTCCTCCGAGGGGAGGAGGTCGACGGCGGCGCGGTGCGCGGCATACGCGACCGCCTTCCGCCGGTGGGCGCGGTCGTGCTCCGCCGCGGGGCGACGCAGGAGCGGGCCCAGGCGGGTGCCCTCGGCGACGGGGTGGTAGGCGGCCCACGCGTCGTACATGCAGGTGTGCACCACGGCGAGGGCCCGCGCCACGATCGGGGGTCCGGGGTGGGTGGTGCGGATGGCGTCGAGGACGGCGTCGTTCCAGCGGGTGACGATGGTTCCCATGGCAGGGCTCCCGGCTGCTCCTGGAGGACCGGGCGGCAGTGGCCCGGCAGGGAGGGGGGTCCCGCTCCCAGCCATGAGGAGGTGGCGACGCCCACGGGTGATACCCCGAGCGACGGAGTCGCGGGACGCCCGGCGGTCGGGGCGCTCAGCCGGCTCCGGTGTCGGCGGTCACGAAGTCGATGAGCTCCTCGACCCGGCCGAGCAGCGCCGGCTCGAGGTCGGCGTAGCCGCGCACCGAGTGCAGGATCCGCCGCCACGCCGAGGCGAGGTCGGCCTGGGTGTGGTGGGGCAGCCCGAGCGCGGCCGCGATGCCCACCTTCCAGGAGGTCCCCCTCGGGATCTCGGGCCAGCGCTCCAGGCCGACGCGCTCCGGCCGGACGCCCTGCCACACGTCGACGTACGGATGGCCGACGACGAGCAGGGAGGCGGCACACCCCTTCATCGCCCGCGTGCGCTCGACGACGGCCCACTCCTTGGTGCCGGGCACCAGGTGGTCGACGAGGACGCCCATCCGCCGTCCCGGCCCCGGGGCGAAGGCGCGCACCGCGTCCTCGAGGTCGTCGACCCCCTCGAGCAGCTCCACCACGACGCCCTCGACGCGCAGGTCCTCCCCCCAGACCTTCTCGACGAGCTCGGCGTCGTGCCGCCCCTCGACGAAGATCCGGGAGCCACGGGCCACCCGCGCCCGGCGGTCGGCCACGGCGCGGGAGCCGCTCGCGGTCCGGGTGGCGGCGGCGCGGGCCTCGGCGAGCCGGGCGGCCGGCGCGACCGCCGGCGGGGTCAGGACCACGGGCCGCCCGTCGAGGAGGAAGCCGGGACCGAGCGGGAAGGCCCGCAGCCGGTCGTGACGGTCCTCGAGGTGGACGACGCGGACCCCACCTGCCTTCTCGACCCGGACCACGGCCCCGCACCAGCCGGTGTCGACGTCCTCGACGACCAGGCCCGACTCGGCCGGCACCGCCGCCGTCGTGGAGCGGCGTGCGGCCGCCGCGCGCCGCTCCGTGGCGAGGGCGTCGGGCCCGTAGCGGTCGGTCACCCGGTGAGGCTAGACGCGCGCCGGGCCGCGCCGGCACCGGCGCGCCGCGCCGACATGCACTCCTCCTCCCGCCAGCACGTAGAATTGGCACTCGACGTCACGGAGTGCCAAGTCCAGCCCGGCAGGGGAGGTGGTGCGATGAACGAGGAGCGCCGGCTCGCCGTCCTGCGCGCCATCGTCGAGGACTACGTCCAGACCTCCGAGCCGGTGGGGTCCCGGGCCCTGCTCGAACGACACCACCTGGGGGTGTCGGCCGCCACCGTGCGCAACGACATGGCGGCCCTGGAGGAGGAGGGGCTCATCGCGGCGCCGCACACCAGTGCCGGCCGGGTGCCCACCGACGCCGGCTACCGGCTCTTCGTCGACCGGCTGAGCGCCATCAAGCCCCTGAGCTCCCCGGAGCGCCGGGCGATCCGCCAGTTCCTCGACGGTGCCGTGGACCTCGACGACGTCGTCGACCGCACCGTGCGGCTGCTCGCGTCGGTGACCCAGCAGGTGGCCGTCGTGCAGTACCCCTCACTGACCCGGTCCACGGTGCGCCACATCGAGCTCGTCGCCATCGGCACCGAGCGGCTGCTCGTCGTGCTCATCACCAACACCGGGCGGGTCGAGCAGCGGGTCCTGGACGCGTCGCGCGACAGCTCCACGCCCGAGGGGGAGGCGCGGCTCGCGCGGCTGCGCGCCGAGACGCTCGCGGTGACGGTGGGGCGCAGCCTCTCCGACGCCTCCGCAGGCCTCGCCGGCCTGCCCGCGCGGGTCGAGCCGGGCGTGCGCGACCTCGCCCGGTCGGTCGCGAGCGCCCTCGACGAGGTGCTCGTCGAGGAGCGGGAGGAGCGGGTGGTGCTGGCCGGCACGGCCAACCTCGTGCGCCGCGGCGCCGACTTCCCCTCCTCCATCGGTCCGGTGCTGGAGGCCCTGGAGGAGCACGTCGTGCTGCTGAAGCTGCTCAGCACCGCGAGTGAGCAGGACGCGGTGGCCGTGCGCATCGGTCACGAGAACCCGCACGCCGACCTGCACGCGACCTCCCTGGTGACGACCGGCTACGGCACCGGGACGGACCTCGTCGCCGGGCTCGGCGTGGTCGGCCCCACCCGGATGGACTACCCGACAACGATGGCGGCGGTGCGCGCCGTGGCCACCTACGTCAGCCGGTTCCTCGCCGAGTAGGGGACGCCGACCGCAGCACCGACGGAGACCCCGACCGACCGCAGTACCGAGCGCAGCACCGACCGACACGACCGCACGACCGGTCAGACGACAAGGACGCACGTGAACGACTACTACGCCGACCTCGGGGTGGCCCGCGACGCCGGCCCCGAGGACATCAAGCGCGCCTACCGCAAGGCCGCGCGGCGGCTGCACCCCGACGTCAACCCGGGGGCGCAGGCGGAGGAGCAGTTCAAGAGGGTCTCCCAGGCCTACGACGTGCTCTCCGACCCGGAGAAGAAGCGCTCCTACGACATGGGCGCCGACCCCTACGCCGGCGGCGCGCCGAACTTCGGCCAGGGCTTCTCCTTCAGCGACATCATGGACGCGTTCTTCGGCGCCGGCGCCGGCGCGTCCGCCGGAGCGGGCCGGGGCCCCCGCTCCCGCCGCAGCCGTGGCCAGGACGCCCTGGTCCGCCTCGACATCGAGCTCGCCACAGCCGTCTTCGGTGGCGACCAGGAGCTCGTGGTCGACACCGCCGTCGCGTGCTCGACGTGCTCGGGCTCCGGGGCGCAGCCGGGCACCACACCCCGCACCTGCGACATCTGCGGCGGGCGCGGGGAGATCCAGCAGGTGCAGCGCAGCTTCCTCGGCCAGGTCATGACCTCGCGCCCGTGCACCACCTGCCAGGGCTACGGCCAGCTCATCCCCAGCCCGTGCTTCGAGTGCTCCGGCGACGGCCGCGTCCGGACCCGTCGCACGCTGACCATCCGGGTCCCCGCCGGCGTCGACACCGGCACCCGGATCCAGCTCGCGGGGGAGGGTGAGGTCGGCCACGGCGCCGGTCCGGCGGGCGACCTCTACGTCGAGGTCGCGGTCACCAGGCACCCGGTCTACTCGCGCCGCGGCGACGACCTGCACGCCAACATCTCGCTGCCGATGACGGCGGCGGCCCTCGGCACCACCTTGACCCTGGGCACCTTCGACGGCCCGCAGCAGCTCGCGGTCAAGCGCGGCACCCAGCCCGGGGACACCATCACCCTGCGCGGCCTCGGCGTCACCCACCTGCGCGGCAACGGCCGCGGCGACGTCATCGTCCACGCCATGGTCCAGACCCCGACCCGCCTCGACGCCGAGCAGGAGGAGCTGCTGCGCCGCCTCGCCGAGCTCCGCGCCGAGAGCCAACCGGACGGCGCGGCCGCGACCCCCGCCGACGGCTCCCTCTTCGGCAAGCTGCGGGACGCGTTCAAGGCCCGCTGACCCCGCCCCACGATGACGCTGCCGCTCTACCTCGTGCCCGGCGAGCACCTCGCCCACCTCGGCCCCGGGGACGTGCTCACCGTGGCCGGTCCGGAGGGCCACCACGCGGCCACGGTGCGCCGCACCCGGGTCGGGGAGCGCCTGCGCCTCGCCGACGGCTCCGGCCGGGTCGTGCTCGGAGAGGTACGCCGGGTGGCCGCCGGCAGCCTGGACGTCCGGGTCGAGGAGGTGGCCGAGGAGCCCGCGCCCAGCCCTCGGCTGGTCCTGGTGCAGGCGCTCGCCAAGGGCGACCGGGACCTGCTCGCCGTGGAGGCCGCGACCGAGCTCGGCGTCGACGAGGTCGTCCCGTGGCAGGCCGCACGCTCGGTCGTGCAGTGGCGCGGCGAGCGCGGCGAGCGGGCGTGGCGCAAGTGGGACGCCGCCGTCGTCGCGGCGACCCAGCAGTCCCGCCGGACCCGCCGGCCGCTCCTGGCCCCGGTGGTCACCACCGCGGAGCTGGCCCGCCGCGTCGCCGGCGGCGGCACGGCATACCTGCTGCACGAGGAGGCCGGGCAGCGGCTGGCGACCCGGGCGCTTCCTCCCGCGGGGGACGTGCTGCTGGTCGTGGGGCCCGAGGGCGGGGTCGGGGAGGAGGAGGCGGCCACGCTCACCGCGGCCGGGGCGGTCCCGGTGCGGCTCGGTGACACCGTCCTGCGGTCCTCCACCGCGGGCCCCGCCGCGCTCGCGGTGCTGAGCGCGCTGTCCCGCTGGCGCTGACGGCCCCGCGGGCTACTGTGCCCGCATGAGCGACGCGCCTCGTGACCCGGACTGCCTCTTCTGCTCGATCGTCGCCGGTGACGTGCCGGCGACGGTGGTGGCGAGCAGCGAGCGCTCCCTGGCGTTCCGCGACATCGAGCCGAAGGCGCCCGTGCACGTCCTGATCGTGCCGAGGCGGCACCTGCCGACGGTCGCCGAGCTGGCGCAGGAGTCACCGGAGGAGCTGGCTGACCTCGTGCTGACCGCCCGGGCGGTGGCGGACGCGGAGGGCCTGGACCAGGGCTACCGGCTGGTGTTCAACACCGGCCCGGACGCCGGCCAGGCCGTCTTCCACGCCCACCTGCACGTGCTCGGTGGGGCCGCGCTGGGCTGGCGGTGACCCGGCCACCGCGATGGGGACGGACCGACCCGCCGGCGCCGGCGGACCGTAGACTCCTGCCACGATGACCAACGCCCCCACCGACCCACCGCCCCGCTCCGCGAGCGGCACGCCACCCGGCTCGGAGCCGGCCTCCCGACCCGGGGCCTCCGGCTCCCCGCACGTGCCGCAGCACACGGTCGTCATCCCGACCGACGTGCCGATGGTCGCCCTCCTCGGCCCCCGCGACGAGCTGCTGCGGACGATGGAGCGCCAGTTCCCCCAGATCCGTATCTCGGTGCGGGGCAACGAGTTCCAGCTGTCGGGGCCGAGTGCCGAGGTGGCGCTGGTCGAGCGGCTGGTCGACGAGCTCCTGGCGGTCATCGACGCGGGCCAGCCGCTCAACCGGGACGCCGTGGAGCGCAGCATCGGGATGCTGCGCGCGCAGACCGTCGAGCGGCCGGCCGACGTGCTCACCCTCAACATCGTGTCCAACCGGGGGCGGACCATCCGGCCCAAGACCCTGGGCCAGAAGCGCTACGTCGACGCGATCGACAGCCACACCATCGTCTTCGGCATCGGGCCGGCCGGCACGGGCAAGACCTACCTCGCGATGGCGAAGGCCGTGGCGGCGCTGCAGGCCAAGCAGGTCAACCGGATCATCCTGACCCGCCCGGCCGTCGAGGCGGGGGAGCGGCTCGGCTTCCTCCCCGGCACCCTCACCGACAAGATCGACCCCTACCTGCGGCCGCTCTACGACGCCCTGCACGACATGGTCGACCCCGAGTCGATCCCGCGGCTGATGGCGAGCGGCACCATCGAGGTCGCCCCGCTGGCCTACATGCGGGGCCGGGCTCAGCCGCTCGACAGCCGGGTGCTGACGCCCGACGGGTGGCAGCGTTTTGGTGACCTGCAGGTCGGCGACCTGGTTGTCGGTTCGGACGGGCTGCCCACCTCGGTCATCGGCGTCTATCCTCAGGGCCCGAAACCCGTCTACCGGGTCGCGGCGCAGGACGGTGCCTCGACGGTGTGCTGCGGAGAGCACCTGTGGACGGTGCGGACCGCCGAGGACCGGCGACGCGGCCGGTGGCGCACCGTGGAGACCCGGCAGATGGTCGGGCTCGAGCGGCGCCTGCACGCGCGGCGGTTCGAGCTCCCGGTGGTCAACCCCGTGGAGTTCGTGCCGCAGAGCGTTTCCTTGGACGCCTACGCCATGGGGCTGCTGCTGGGGGACGGCTGCCTGACGACCTCGACGACACCGTCCTTCACCACCGCGGACCCGGAGCTGGCCGAGGCGTTGGAGCAGGCACTGGCACGGTCGGCCCTCGACATCGAGGTACGCCGGAAGGACCGCTTCAACTACGTACTGCGGCACCGCTCTGGGGGGCGAGGCGGTCTGCGCGTCGCCAACCCGGTAACCACGCTGCTGCGCGACCTCGGACTCGCCGGGACCCGCTCCGGCACGAAGTTCGTGCCGGACATCTACAAGCGCAACTCCGTCGCCGTCCGGCTCGCACTGCTCCAAGGGATGCTCGACACCGACGGCGGCCCGGTCACCCAAGTGGGCCGCACGTGCCGCGTCCAGTGGACCAGCACTTCGGAGCGACTCGCTGACGACGTCCTCTTTCTCGTTCGCTCCTTGGGCGGAGTCGCCTACCGGCGGACTCGGCTCGCCGACGGCCGGACGCCCGGCCGTGCCCGGGGCCGAGAGGTGCCATACCGGGCGGATGCTTACGTCGTCGACATCCGGCTGCCGGAGGTGTGCCCACCGTTCCGGCTGGGACGCAAGCGGACGGCATACGAGCGCACCGGCGGCGGCCGGCCGATGCGGCACATCGAGTCGATTCAGCCAGCGGGTGAGGCGGAGACGATGTGCATCGCCGTCGCCGCAGCCGACTCCCTCTACGTCACCGACGACTTCCTGCTGACGCACAACACGCTCAACGACGCGTTCATCATCCTCGACGAGGCGCAGAACACCTCGCCCGAGCAGATGAAGATGTTCCTCACCCGGCTGGGCTTCGGCTCCAAGATGGTGGTGACCGGCGACGTCACCCAGGTCGACCTGCCGGGCGCCGTGCAGAGCGGGCTGCGCGTCGTGCGGGGCATCCTCGGCGACGTCGAGGACGTCCACTTCGAGGAGCTCGGTGCGCACGACGTCGTCCGCCACCGGCTCGTCGGCGCCATCGTCGACGCCTACGGGCGGTGGGACGCGGGCCGGCAGGCAGCCGACGCGGGCCGGCAGGCAGCCGACGCCCGCGTGGGCGACGGCCGCGCCGGCGAGGGGGACGCCGGGTCCGGCAGTCGCCCCGCGACGGGGAGGGGGCCGCGTGAGCATCGACGTGCTCAACGAGACTGACGCCTCGGTGGACGAGCTCGAGCTGCTCGCCTGCGCCCGCTACGTCCTGGGCCGCATGCACGTCCACCCGCGGGCCGACCTGTGCCTGCGGCTGGTGGACGAGTCGGCGATGGAGACCCTGCACGTGCAGTGGATGGACCTGCCCGGCCCGACCGACGTCATGAGCTTCCCCATGGACGAGCTGCGTCCGGGCGCCGAAGGTGAGGAGCCGGTCGAGGGGGTGCTGGGCGACGTCGTGCTCTGCCCCGCGGTGGCGGCGCGCCAGGCGGTCGAGGCGGGCCACGCCCTCGAGGAGGAGCTCCTGCTCCTCACCACCCACGGGATCCTCCACCTCCTCGGCTTCGACCATGCCGACACCGAGGAGGAGAAGGAGATGTTCGAGCTGCAGCGCTCGCTCCTGCTCACCTTCCTCGCCACGCGCGGCCGTCCGGCCGCCGGCGCGCCGGCCGCGGGCTGAGGCCGCGCCATGACCCGTCTCGTCGTCCTGTCCGTCCTCGGGCTCGCCATCGCCTTCGCGCTGTCCACCGGGGAGGCCGCGCTGCAGCGGATGTCCCGCGTCCGGGCCGCGGAGCTGCTCGAGGAGGGCCGCGCCGGCGCCGGGGCCCTGGTCCGCGTGGTCGGTGACAGCGCGGCATACCTGTCAGTCCTGACCTTCGTTCGGGTCCTCGCCGAGACCACGGTCGCGGTCATGGTGACCTTCGCCGTGCTGGACACGATGGAGGGGAGCTGGCAGCCGTTCCTCGTGGCGGTGGGCATCATGGTGGTGGCGTCGTTCGTGCTCGTGGGCGTCTCGCCCCGAACCGTCGGGATGCAGCACACGAGCCGCATCTCGCTCGCCGCCGCACCGGTCGCCATCTGGCTGCGGCGGCTCCTCGGCCCCGTCTCCCGGCTGCTGGTCGTGCTGGCCAACGCGGTGACGCCGGGCCGCGGCTACCGGCACGGGCCGTTCGAGAGCGAGTCCGAGCTGCGCGACCTCGTCGACCTGGCCGGTGAGAGCTCGCTGATCGAGGCCGGTGAGCGGGAGATGATCCACTCCGTCTTCGAGCTCGGCGACACCGTCACGCGCGAGGTCATGGTGCCGCGCACCGACATGGTCACCATCGACGCCGACCGCTCGTGCCGGCAGGCGCTCAACCTCTCGCTGCGCTCGGGCTACTCGCGGATCCCCGTCGTGGGCGAGGACAGCGACGACGTGCTCGGCCTGCTCTACCTCAAGGACGTCGTCCGCTGGGTGCACGCCGACACCGCCGACGCCGCCGGCGGGGACGTGCCGGTGACCAAGGTGATGCGGCGGATGCCGTTCGTCCCCGAGAGCAAGCCGGTCGACGACCTGCTGCGCGAGATGCAGCGCGACCAGACGCACTTCGCGCTCGTCGTCGACGAGTACGGCGGCACCGCCGGCCTGGTGACGATCGAGGACAT
Source organism: Dermatophilaceae bacterium (assembly GCA_035633255.1). Taxonomy (GTDB): domain Bacteria; phylum Actinomycetota; class Actinomycetes; order Actinomycetales; family Dermatophilaceae; genus DASQFD01. The sequence continues at coordinate 8,015 of DASQFD010000027.1, read as the reverse complement.
CATCGAGGAGATCGTGGGGGAGATCGCCGACGAGTACGACCGGGAGGACCCCGAGGTGGAGGACCTCGGGGACGGCCGGGTGCGGGTCGCCGCGACCATGGACATCGACGACCTCGCCGACCACTTCGACGTCGAGATCGACGAGGAGGAGGTGGACACCGTCGGCGGGCTGATCGGCAAGACGATCGGCCGGGTGCCCATCGTCGGGTCGACGTGCGAGGTGGCGGGGCTGCGCCTGACGGCCGAGCGGATGGCCGGGCGCCGGCACCGGCTCGCGACGGTGGTCGTGGAGCGCGTCGCCTCCTCGGGCGGCGAGGAGGCCGGTGCCCGCAACGGTGCTGCGGTCACCGAGCGCGAGGTGGCCCGATGAGTGCCCCCGAGGACGACGCCGGTATGCCGGGGAGCCCGGCGGGCGGTGCGGAGCCGGCCGGGAAGGTGGCCGGGGAGGTGGCCGGGCAGGTGGCCGGCTACGTGGCGGGGCAGGTGGCCGGGGACATGGCCGGGCAGGTGGCCGGCTACGTGGCCGGGTTCGCGTGCCTCATCGGGCGGCCCAACGCGGGCAAGTCCACCCTGACCAACGCCCTGGTCGGCGACAAGGTGGCCATCACGTCGAGCAAGCCGCAGACGACGCGGCACACCATCCGGGGCATCGTCACCGCCCCCGCCAGCCAGCTCGTCCTCGTCGACACCCCCGGCCTGCACAAGCCGCGGACGCTGCTCGGCGAGCGGCTCAACGACCTCGTGCGCCAGACCCTGCTCGACGTCGACGTCGTGGGCTTCTGCCTGCCCGCCAACCAGCGCGTCGGGCCGGGGGACGCCTTCATCGCGGCCGAGCTCGCCGAGCTGCGGAAGGCCCGCCGCACGCCGGTCGTCGCCATAGCGACGAAGTCCGACACCGTCGACCGCGCCCGGCTGGCGGAGCACCTCATCGCCATCGACCGGCTGGGCGACTGGGCGGCCATCGTGCCGTGCTCCGCGACCAGGGGGGACCAGGTCGAGGAGCTGGCGGGGGTGCTCGCCGGCCTGCTGCCGCCCTCGCCCGGGCCGCTCTACCCCGGGGACGTGCTGACCGACGAGCCCGAGCTCGTCCTGGTCGCCGAGATGGTCCGAGAGGCGGCGCTCGAGGGCGTGCGCGAGGAGCTGCCGCACTCCCTCGCGGTGGTGGTCGACGAGGTGGTGCCGCGGGAGGGGCGCCCGGCGGACCGCCCGCTGCTCGACGTTCGGGTCAGCGTCTACGTCGAGCGGGACTCGCAGAAGGCCATCGTCATCGGGCGCGGCGGCTCGCGGCTCCGTGACGTCGGGACGACCGCCCGCCAGGGCATCGAGCGGCTGCTTGGCTCGCCGGTGCACCTGGACCTGCACGTCAAGGTGGCCAAGGACTGGCAGCGCGACCCCAAGCAGCTCCAGCGCCTCGGCTTCTGACACCTCGTCCGCTCCGGCCCCCGTCGCTCCTCGCGAGGCGCGACGCGGCGCCGCGCGTTCTGTGCTGGGCGCCCCCGATGCCTCCCGCCGCACCTGGGCAGCCACCAGGACGTGCGGCGCCTCAGTCCTCCCCGGCGACGACTCCGGTGTCGTGCAGCCGACCGATCTCGGCCCCGCCCAGGCCGAGCACCTCGGCGAGGACCTCGTCGGTGTGCTCACCCAGGGCCGGGGCGGGACGCGGCGGCAGCCGGTCGGCCGCGGAGAAGACCGAGGGTGCGCCCGGCATGAGGTAGGTGCCGATCCCCGGCTGCTCGACCTCGGCGAACAGCTCGTTGTCCGTCGAGCAACGGGGGTCCTCGCGCACCAGCTGGCTGAACGTCTGGTAGGGCCCCCAGAGCACGCCCGCCTCGTCGAAGAGCTTCGCCACCTCCGGGAGCGTGCGGGCGAGCACCCAGGGTCGCAGGGTGGCCCCGATCATCTCTCGGGCGAGAAAGCGGCCACCCTCCTCGTTCAGGTCGACGCTCATCACCTTGCCGATGATGTCGAACGCCTCGCCGAGCCCGGTGACCGCGACGAGGCTCTGCCACTGCCGTGGGGTCAGCGCCACGATCATGACCCGACGGCCGTCTGCGGTGGCGAAGTCACGGCCGAAGGCGCCGTAAAGGTAGTTGCCGTCCTTGCGCCGCTCGTGGCGGTTGATCTGCACCTCGGCGATCTTGCCGAGGTTGCCCACCATCCAGAAGGCGACGTCGGACAGCGCGATGGTCACGCGCTGGCCCTCTCCGGTGCGCGTGCGGTGCCGTTCCGCGGCGAGCAGCGACGTGGTGGCGAGGATGCCGGTGATGGCGTCCCAGGCCGGGAGGAGGTGGTTGAACGGTATGCCGAGGTTGCGCGGACCGGTGGCCCACGCGAAACCGGTGGCCGGGTTGACGGTGTAGTCCACGGCCGAGGTGCCGTCGTGGTTGCCGACGATGTTGACGTAGATCAGGTCCGACCGTCGCCCCCGCAGGACCGCGTCGTCGAGGAAGCCGCGGGCCGGGAAGTTGCTCAGGAACAGGCCCGCGTCGGGCCCGGGGGCGGTGATCAGCGCCGTGATCAGCTCACGGCCCTCGGCGCGCGTGATGTCGACCTGGATCGACCGCTTCGCCTTGTTGAGCCCCGCCCAGAAGAGGCTGTGACCGTCCTTGGTGATCGGCCAGCGGCCCCGGTCGAGGCCGCCCCCGATCGGGTCGAAGCGGATGACGTCCGCACCGAGCTGGGCCAGCGTCATCCCGCCGAGCGGTGCGGCGACGAACGCCGACCCCTCGACGACCCGCAGTCCCTCCAGCACACCGGGCATGACTCCCTCTCGTCCCTCAGGCGACCAGCGCGATGAACCGCCAGTCGAGCACCTGGTCGGCCGCGCCGTACTCGGGGCCTCGCACGGCGTCGACCAAGGCTCGCAGGGAGACCAGCGCGCCGTCATCCAGCGGGTCGACCGCCTCGACGAGGAAGCGGCTGCGCAGCACGTCACCCTCATAGACCGGACCGGTGTGGTCACACCCCTCCCATGCGACGACCGTGGCCAGCGCCGGAAGCGCCCGGGTCGCGTGCGCGGCCGCGACGGAGATGGTGTGCCCTCCGTAGACCAGGGCTCTCCCGTCGGTGGTCGTGGCGGGGTCGGTGTGGGCCATCGCGAGGTTGAGGGTGAGCCGCGCGAGCTCCGGGGCGGCGCTCACCACGTCTCCGCCCTCGACCACGAGCTCGTCGCCGGGCCGCAGGTCCGCGGCATACGGCGGTGCTGCGGCCTCGCGCAACGGGGCAAGCCGCCACGGCGGCACCGCCCGCCTCACGACGGCGGGGTCGAGCTGCTGCGGGATGACGCTGAGGTCGTCGGCGTGGCCGGTTTCGGTGGCGGGGTCGCGCAGCGGGATCATCGGGCACCGCCAGAAGTCCAGGACCGCGTCTCCGTCGGAGGTCGTCGTCCGCATCCGCAGGACGACCAGCCCGGTGGCCGGCGCGCCCTCCCGGCGACGGTTCTGCTTCAGCGCCACCACCTCGGTGCGCGTCCGCAGCGTCTCGCCGAGGAAGACCGGGCGGGCGAGCACCAGCCCGCGGTAGAAGAGGTTGGCCCGGACCCGATGCGAGGCGAACGTCGACTGACCGATGGCGACGTCGCAGACGAGGCTGGGGTGGGCGAGCAGCGCCGCCCGGCCGGTGACCTCCTCGGCGAGGGCCGCGTCGAGAGCGAGCTGCAGCCGGTCGCCGACCACCGCCTGGTGCACGGCGGCGAGGCCGGACGTCACCGTGAGCCCAGGTGCGTCGGCGAAGACGTCCCCTCGGGAGAAGTCCTCGAAGTAGGGGCCACCCACCACGCGGCGCCGTGCGCTGTCGGGCAGGGTCTCGGTGCTCACGGCCCGACCCCCGCCCTCTGGGCTGTCGCCACCCCCGCGGCCTCGCCACGGGCGACGATCCCGACCGCCTGCCGCCGGCTCGCCTCGTCCACCATCGCGCCGTCCAGCTCGGCGGCGCCCCGGCCTGCGGCCTCCGCCTGCTCGAGGGCCGCGATCACCGCCTGCGCGGTGCGGAACTCCTCGCTGGTGGGCGTGAAGACCCCTTCGATCACCGTCACCTGCACGGGGTGGATGGCCCACTTCCCGTCGTAGCCCAGCCGGCGAGCGTGCTCCGCCCGCCGGCGCAGCCCGTCCTCGTCGCGGAAGCCGAGGTAGGGGCCGTCGATCGCCTGGAGGCCGCCGGTCCGGGCGGCGACGAGCACGCTCTCCTGAGCGTGGACCCAGCTCTCGGGCGGATCCTCGACGCCGGAGGGCCGGCCGAGCGACGCGGACAGGTCGGCGTAGCCGAGAATCAGCGCCTCCAGCCGCGGCGACGCCGTCGCGATCTCCCGGCACCACGCCAGCCCGGCCGCGGACTCGATGAGCGCCTGCAGCCGGATGCCGCGCGCGCCCTCCCCCAGCGCGTCGAGCAGCCGCTCGACCCAGGTGACGTCTGCCGGGTGCTCGACCTTGGGGAGCACCAGGGAGAGCGGACCGTTCGAGCGCTCGGCGAGCGTCGCGACGTCGCGCCAGCCCCATCGGGTGTCCACGGCGTTGACCCTCACGGCGACCACGCGGTCACCGAAGGCGCCGTCCCGCAGGGCCGCCGCGACCCGCTCCCGCGCCTCGTCCTTCACCGGAGGGGCGACGGCGTCCTCGAGGTCCAGGACCAGCTCGTCCGCCGGGAGCCCCCTGGCCTTCCCCAGCATCTTCTCCGAGGAGCCGGGGACGGAGAGGCATGAGCGCCGGGCCACCATTCCCAGATCCTAGGGGCGGAGCTCCTCGGCCACCATCCGGCATTCGCCCTCGACGCGGGGTCCCCCCGGGATGCCCGGCGCAGATGGGGAGCGGAGCGCGTCCTCGTGATCGAGCACGACCGCCACCTCGTCGTCCGTCCGGTGCCGAACGACCCCGTCGAGGCGCCCATGGGTGCGTACCAGGGGGCGGGACCCACGACGGAGGAGCTGCGAGCTGAGGCCCGGGTCGAGCCCGAGCGCGACGAGTGACTGCGAGGCGTGTCTGAGTCGTCCTCCGTGACGCGCGCCCAGGCGGCGCGCCGGATCGTGGGCGGCGTCACCGGCATACGCGCCGTCCTCCGTATCCTGAACCGCATGCGGATCGGAGTCTTCGGCGCCACCGGCCAGGTGGGCGCGGTCATGCGCACCCTCCTCGAGGAGCGCGACGTCCCCGTCGAGGACGTGCGGTTCTTCGCCTCGGCGCGCTCGGCGGGCACCACGCTCCCGTGGCGCGACGGCGAGGTGACCGTCGAGGACACGGCGACCGCCGACTTCGCGGGCCTGGACGTCGCGCTGTTCTCCAACGGCGGCTCCACCTCCAGGGAGTGGGCGCCGAAGGTCGCCGCCGCCGGCGCCACGGTCGTCGACAACTCCAGCGCGTGGCGCAAGGACCCCGACGTCCCGCTCGTCGTCAGCGAGGTCAACCCGGGCGACCTGGACTCGATCCCCAGGGGCATCGTCGCCAACCCCAACTGCACGACGATGGCCGCGATGCCGGTGCTCGGGCCGCTGCACGACGCGGCCGGGCTGGTGCGGCTGCACGTGTCGAGCTACCAGGCCGTCTCCGGCTCCGGCGGCAAGGGCCTGACCGAGCTCGACGCCCAGCTGCGCGCCGGCTACGCCTCCGGCGACCCCAAGGACCTGGCGCGCGACGGCGGTGCGCTGACGCTGCCCTCACCCGCCGTGTATGCCGTGCCTGTCGCCTTCAACGTCGTGCCGCTCGCCGGGTCGCTGGTCGACGACGGCTCGGGGGAGACCGACGAGGAGCAGAAGCTCCGCAACGAGTCGCGCAGGATCCTCCACGTCCCTGACCTGCGGGTGTCCGGGACGTGCGTGCGCGTGCCGGTCTTCACGGGGCACTCGCTGGCCCTGCACGCCGAGTTCGCCGACGGCCTCTCGCCCGAGTCGGCCCTGGACCTGCTCAAGAACGCGCCGGGCGTGGTCGTCACCGATGTGCCGAACCCGCTCGAGGCGGCCGGGCGGGACGAGGTCTTCGTGGGGCGGGTGCGCGCCGACCAGGCCGCGCCGGAGGGCAAGGGCCTGAACCTGTTCGTCGTCGGGGACAACCTGCGCAAGGGCGCCGCCCTCAACGCGGTCCAGATCGCCGAGCTGCTCCTCGCCCGTCGCTGAGCCGGTCCGTGCGGTGGCACCGCCGCACCACGGCCCTGCGGTGCCACGGCCCGGCGCCGCCACGGCCCGACCGATGCTCGTGATACCAGTTTGGTACCATTGTCGCATGGCCATGACGTTGCGGCTGACCGATGAGGACGAGCGGGCGCTGGCGCTGCTCGCCGAGGCTCAGGGCATCAGCAAGCAGGAAGCGACCGTGCGCGCAATCCGCGACGCGGCCGCGCGTCGGGTCCGTGATGACCGGGTCCGTGATCTCTCCGCCGCGGCTCGGGCTCGCTACGCCGACCTGCTCGAGCGCCTCGGCCGGTGACGTCCTACCTCTCGCTGGAGGACCTGCTCACGCTGGCCAACGACCTCGGGGTCGGACCGGTCCGGGACATCGGCCTCCTCGACGCTGCCGCCCATCGGCCCCAGGTCGAGCTCTACGGCCGCCCGGCCTACGCCGACCTGGACACCAAGGCCGCCGTCCTGCTCGAGTCGATCGTGCGCAACCACGCACTGGTCGACGGCAACAGCCGTCTCGGGTGGCTGGCGACCGTGGTGTTCTACGGGCTCAACGACGTCACGATCGACGCGCCCGACGACGACGCGTACGAGCTCGTCATGGCCGTCGCCCGTAGCGAGCCGACGGTCGAGAACAACGCCGATGCACTCAGCGGTTGGCACTGAGCCGCCCAGCACCAGGCGGAAACAGATCACACGGCGGTGACGAAGGCGGTGAGGACGTGCACCGCGGGCTTGTTGCCCTTGCCGACCAGCCGGATGACGCGGTGCCCACGCAGGGTGTCGGCGTAGTCCTCGATGCGCACCGCTGCGGCTCGGATCAGCTCGAGCCGGTCCAGCCCTTGGGTGCGGGACTCGTCGCGCCGAACCTTGCGTAGCCGGGCGTGCACGGCCAGGTGCCGATGCCCAGGCGAACGCCTCCCGCAGCTGGAAGGCGTACCGGTGGCTCGTGCGCCCGGGGGAGCGGGCCGGGAACGAGACCGCCGCCAGTTGGGCGGTCGACATGGATGCCGGCTGGAACGGCAACAGGGTCGTCGGAGTGGACATGGGATCACCTCACGCGGCGACCACCGATGCGCCCAGACCCCGCCCGCCGCCACCGCGGCCAGGCACTCGGACCACCTGACGCAAGACCCAGGCCCCGCGTTCGCGGCAGCCCCCGCAGGCGGGGTAGACGCGGCTTCGGGGTAGTTCGAGTGAACCGAAGGCCGCGACTTCAGTGCGGCCGGTATGCCTCATTGCGGTGGTCGATGCGCAGGATGACGACCTCGCGAGGCTTTTCGTTGATGCGGTAGAGCACCCGGTAGGTACCTCGCCGGGCGGAACGAATCCCAGCCAGGTCTCCACGGAGCGGCTTGCCGACCCGGCGAGGGTTCACAACCAGCGCGCTGGTGAGGAACTCGATCACCGCAGCCGCAACCGCCTCGGGAAGCCCCGATCGGATCGCCCGGACCGCCGGCGGCGTCAGGATGAGCTCGTACGGCGAACCGTCCGTCACGGACGCAGCGCGCGCACCGCGTCAACCCCGCGGACCACGTCTCCACTGGCGTAGGCAGCGTCGGCCTGGCGGATGTCGGCCAGCGCTGTGGGGTCGCTCAGGACGGCGAGGGTTTCCTCGAGCTCGGCCAGGTCCTCCGGGCTGATGATCACGGCGGCCGCACGTCCGTTCCTGGTGACGGTGACTCGCTCGTGCTCGCGTTCGACACGGTCGACGACGTCACTGAAGTGGTCTCGGACCTCACGCAGCGGTTCGGTGCTCATGGCCACAATTGTGGCCCGTCGACCACTTCTGCACAATGCGACGGCGCTAACCCTTGCCCTGGAAGATCTGCCCGGCTTCCGGGCTTCTCGGTTGCGCTACGCCCGGCCGCGCCCGCGCCACGCCCGGCCGCGCCCGCGCCACGCCCGGCCC
>DASQFD010000026.1:0-4968 GCA_035633255.1 Dermatophilaceae bacterium | reverse complement strand
AGCCAGTCCAGGTAGTCCATACACGCTTCGTCGTCGGGGAACCACGCCCTCAGCTCCGCATACGAACCCGGATAGTGCAGACCGCGCGACGGCACACGATGACTCTACGCGCAGGTGGCAGTGAAATGGATAACCCACTTGGCAAGTTCGTCCCCGGCCGGGGGACGGGCAGGATGGACCGGTGAGCTATGACGTCGCCGCGATCCGTGCCTGCTTCCCCGCCCTCGCCGAGGGGGCGGCGCACTTCGACGGCCCCGGCGGCACGCAGGTGCCCGAGGTCGTCGGGCAGGCCGTGGCGCGCACGCTCACCGCGGCGGTCGCCAACCGTGGCACGGTCACCCCGGCGGAGCGGCGGGCCGAGACGGTCGTCGCCCAGTGCCGCGCCGCGCTCGCCGACCTGCTCGGCGCGGACCCGGGGGGCATCGTGTTCGGCCGCAGCGCCACGGCCCTGACCTACGAGGTGTCGCGCGCGCTCGCCAAGCAGTGGGGCCCCGGCGACGAGGTGGTGGTGACCCGGCTCGACCACGACGCCAACGTCCGGCCGTGGGTGCAGGCCGCCGAGTCCGTCGGCGCCACGGTCCGGTGGGCTGGCTTCGACCCGGCGACCGGCGAGCAGCAGGTCGACGACGTCGCCCCGCTGCTGAGTGAGCGCACCCGCCTGGTCGCCATCACTGCCGCCTCCAACCTGATCGGCACCCGCCCGCCGGTGCACCAGATCGCCGACCGGGTCCACGACGCCGGGGCGCTGCTCTGGGTGGACGGCGTTCACGCGACCGCCCACGCGCCGGTCGACCTCGCGGCACTCGGGGCGGACGTGTGGACGTGCTCGCCCTACAAGTTCCTCGGGCCGCACTGCGGGGTGGCCGCGGCCGACCCGGCGCTGCTCGCGACCCTGCACCCGGACAAGCTGCTGCCCTCGACGCAGGACGTGCCCGAGCGCTTCGAGCTGGGCACGCTGCCCTACGAGCTCATGGCGGGCACGACCGCGGCCGTGGAGTTCCTCGCCTGGCTGGGGCGCAGCGGTGAGGAGCCGGCCCCGACCTGGACCGACCCGCTCGGGGCCGCGGACGGCGCGCGCGAGGACGGCATACCGGCCGGGTCTGCGGGCACCGACCGGCGGGCGCGCCTGCTCGCCTCCTTCGAGGCGCTGGAGGACCACGAGGCGGCGCTGCTGGCCCGGGCGGAGAAGGAGATCCGCGCTCTCCCCGGCGTCACGGTCCACTCCAACGCGGTCGCCCGCACGCCCACGCTGCTGCTGACCTTCGCCGACCGGGACGCGCACGACGTGCGCCGGGCGCTGGCCGACCGCGAGGTCAACGCGCCCGCCGGGCACTTCTACGCCATCGAGTGCTCGCGCCACCTCGGCCTGGGCGACGCCGGCGGCCTGCGCGTCGGTCTCGCGCCCTACACCGACGAGGGCGACGTCGACCGCCTCCTCGAGGGGCTCGCCGACGTCACCGCCGGCTGACCGAGACCGCCGCCGGCCCGACCGGGCCACCACCCGCCGACCGCCGACGTCGGGGAGACTGGGCGGATGCGCCCCTCCCTGGACCCGATCCTCGTCACCGGTTGCTCGACCGGCATCGGCCGCGCCACCGCCGAGCTGCTGCTGCGCGCCGGCCACACCACCTACGCGACGGCGCGCCGCCCGGAGAGCGTCGCCGACCTCGCGGCCCTCGGCGCCCGCACCCTGGCCCTGGACGTCACCGACGAGGCGTCGATGGCCGCCGCGGTGGCCGAGGTCGAGCGCGAGCACGGCCGGGTGGGGACGCTCGTCAACAACTCCGGCTACGGGGAGTACGGCGCGGTCGAGGAGGTCGACCTCGGCGCCGTGCGCGCGATGTTCGAGACCAACGTCTTCGGCCTCGCCCGGATGACCCAGCTCGTGCTGCCGGGCATGCGACGCGCGGGTGGCGGCCGGATCGTCAACGTCGGCTCCATGGGCGGGCGGCTGACCTTCCCGCTGGGCGGCTACTACCACGCGACGAAGTACGCCGTGGAGGCGCTCAGCGACGCGCTGCGGCTCGAGGTCCGCGGCTTCGGGGTCGACGTCGTGCTCATCGAGCCGGGCGTCACCCGCAGCGCCTTCGAGGACCGGATCGGCCAGTCCGGGGCCCTCCGGCCCGACGACACGAGCCCGTATGCCGGCCTGCGGGCCTCCGCGGCCGCGGTCAACGAGCAGGCCTACCGCAACCCGGCCCTCTCGGCGCCCGCCGAGAGCGTCGCCGCGGTGGTGCTCAAGGCGGTGGAGGCGCAGCGGCCGCGCGCCCGCTACCTGCTGACCCCCGCCGCCAAGGGCATGGTGCTGGCGAGGACGGTGGCCCCGGACCGGGTGTGGGACGCCGCGGTGTCGCGGACGTACGGGGCCTGACGTGGACTCCCCCCTCGCACCGCTGGCGGCACCGGTCGACCCGGTGCCCGCCCTGCGCCGCGTCGCCTTCCTGCTCGAGCGGAAGCTCGCCGGGAGATACCGCGTCGAGGCCTTCCGGGGGGCCGTCACCACGCTCAAGACGCTCGAGGAGGACGAGGTCGCCGCGCGCGTGGCGGCCGGCACGCTGCAGGAGCTGCCCGGCGTCGGGAAGACCACCGCGGCGGTGGTGAGCGAGGCGGTGCGCGGCGAGCTGCCGGCATACCTGGCCTCGTTGCAGGACAAGAGCGGCGGCCCGCTCGCCGCTGGAGGGGCGGACCTGTATGCCGGTCTGCGCGGGGACTGCCACCTGCACTCGGACTGGAGCGACGGGGGGTCGCCGATCGACGAGATGGTGCTGACCGGGGTCGAGCTCGGTCACGACTGGATGGTGCTGACCGACCACAGCCCGTCCCTGCGGGTCGCCAACGGGCTCTCCGTCGAGCGGCTGCGTCGCCAACTGGCGATCGTGGACGCCATCGACGCGGCGGCGGGCGAGGCGGCCGGACGCCCGTTCCGCCTGCTCAAGGGGATCGAGGTCGACATCCTCGACGACGGCTCGCTGGACCAGACCGCGGAGATGCTCAGGCGGCTCGACCTGGTGACCGCCTCGGTGCACAGCAAGCTGCGGATGAACCGGGAGCCGATGACCAGGCGGATGGTCGCCGCGGTGTCGGACCCGCGGGTCAACGTACTGGGGCACTGCACCGGGCGGCTCGTGACCGGGGGGCGGGGCACGCGGCCACAGTCGGAGTTCGACGCCCGGGCGGTCTTCGAGGCCTGCGCCGAGCACGGGACGGCGGTGGAGATCAACAGCCGGCCGGAGCGGTGCGACCCTCCGGACGACCTCATCGCGGTCGCGCTGGAGGCCGGGTGCCTCTTCGCGATCGACTCCGACGCGCACGCGCCCGGGCAGCTCGACATGAAGGCCTACGGGTGTGAGCGGGCCGAGCGGCTCGGAGTGCCCGCGGAGCGGATCGTCACGGCGTGGCCGGTGGGGCGCGTGCTGGAGTGGACGGCGGCCGGCCGGGCCGCGTGAGGGGAGCGGTCGGTGCCGGGCCGCCGAGCGGCCGGGCCGACGGGCCGCGGGCCGCCCTTCTTCGGGGCGGTGCGGCACGGGGTGGGGTGGCGACCGTTTTGGCGTGGGGTCGCGGCAGCCTCTATGCTTTCGACGTCCTCGACGGATCCGAGCGCTGCGCGCTGCGCGACGAGGGGTTCGGCGAGTCCGGTCCCCATCGTCTAGCGGCCTAGGACCCCGCCCTTTCACGGCGGTAGCACGGGTTCGAATCCCGTTGGGGATACGCACGGCCTCGCGCCCTCACCGGCGCGCCAGGCCCCGTAGCGCAGTTGGTTAGCGCGCCGCCCTGTCACGGCGGAGGTCGCGGGTTCGAGTCCCGTCGGGGTCGCTCGTCACGCGTCAGCGTGGCTTCGGCCAGGTAGCTCAGTTGGTACGAGCGTCCGACTGAAAATCGGAAGGTCGGCGGTTCGACCCCGCCCCTGGCCACCGGCATCACCGCAGGTCAGGCGCTTGATGCGCTGTCCTCTGGGGCCTCAGGCGCCCGCCTTGCTAACAGTTTTGCTAACAGGCGGCTCCACGCCATCGAGAACTTGGGCGAACACGTCGGCCGCGGACTGCGCCTGTCCCTCGAGCACGTGGGCGTACACCCTCAACGTGATGGCAGGGTCGGCATGGCCGAGCCGCTCCGACACAACGTGCACGGGGACCCCGGCACGCAGCAGGTAGGTCGCGTGGAGGTGCCTGAGGTCGTGCAGCCGCGCGTGGGGCAGGCGTTCGGAAGGATCGTGTGAGTCGTTGTACTGCCGTAAGAGCTTCGCAAAGAGGGCAGTCACCGTGTCAGGAGAAACCGGAGATCCCAGGGCGGCTCGAAACAGCAAGTCGCTCGGCACCCACGAGCCCATAGCCACCGCGCGATCGTGTTCCTGAGACTCCACGTGCCGACGCAGCGTCTCGACCGTCGTGGCATCGAGACTGACAGAGCGCTGACGGCCGGACTTCGGGGTTCCCTCCACGCGTTGGCCGGCGATGATCGACACCGACCCCCTGATCCACAGGCGACGCTCGACGAGGTCGACGTCCTTCCATCGGACGGCTAGTAGTTCACCTCTGCGGGCTCCGGTGTGCGCGGCCAGCGCATAGAACGCCCCGAGTCGGTGCTGCCCGGCGTGATCGAGAAAAGATCTCAACTGGTCAGGCGACCACAACACGGAGGTCTGCGCGGGCCGTCGACGCGGGTGCTTGGCGCGCTCTGCCGGGTTGGTCGCTAGCAACTGCTCCGAGCGCACCGCATCGTTGAAGGCCTTGCGGAGCACAGCGTGCACGTACTCGACCGTCCTCGCAGACAGCGGGGGGCCGCCCCTTCCGCCCGACTCGAGCAGTTCCCGATGTGGGTTATCCATTCCACTGCCACCTGCGCGTAGAGTCATCGTGTGCCGTCGCGCGGTCTGCACTATCCGGGTTCGTATGCGGAGCTGAGGGCGTGGTTCCCCGACGACGAAGCGTGTATGGACTACCTGGACTGGCTGCGGTGGCCCTCCGGCCC
>DASQFD010000025.1:0-4632 GCA_035633255.1 Dermatophilaceae bacterium | reverse complement strand
CGACGGCAGCCAGCCCCTCCTCGACGAAGGCCCGGGCGGCCGGCAGGTCACCCTGGAGCGAGGCGATCTCCGCCAGCCGGGACAGCGACCCCGCGTCGTAGGGGCGCAGGCCCAGGCGCTCCCAGTGACCGAGGACCGCGGAGTACGCCCGCTCGGCGACGTCCAGCCGGCCCCGCCGCAGCGCCAGCTCGCCTCGAACCGACCGGAGGACGGCCCCCTCCACCGACCCGACCTCCGCGGCCGGATCCTCGACACCAGGGCCGTCCAGTGCGGTGAGGTCGGCATCGAGGTGGTCCCAGTGCCCGCTCGCGACCGCCATCTCCAACGCGGCAGCCTCCAGCCTCGCCGCCACGTCACGTGGTCCGCCGCCGTCGCGCAGCGCGGCCGACGCGCGTTCGGCCGAGGCCCGACCGGTCAGCGGATCGCCGCTGTGGAACTGGGCCCAGACCAAGGTGAGCAGCGCCCGCGCCGCGTCGTAGGGCCGATGGGCTGCCTCGAGCGCGGGGACGGCGTAGCTCAAGGTGGCGAGCCCTTCCTCGAAGGACCCGAGGTAGCACAAGGACGCGCCCAGCGTGGCTGCGGCGAGGGCCTCCTCAGGGACGGCGTCGACGGCCACGGCGATCTCGCGAGCGCGCCTGGAGAGGGGGACCGCTCGGGCGTTGTGGTCGAGCACCAGCTCGTGGCGCGCCTGGGCCGCCAACGCAGCGGCCAGCTCCGGTGAGGGTCCGAGCTGCTCGGCGGCGGCCACAGCGGACTCGAAGGAGGCGATCACCTCCCCGTCGTCCAGCACCCCCTCGCCGTGGACCGCGACCAGTCGGTGCAGACGGGCAGCCCGGGCCGGCTCGGCAACCCGACCCTCCGCACCGCCCTCGACGATGGCGAGGGCGGCGCGGGCCGAGGCCGTGGCCGCGCCACCGTCCCCTGCCGCACCATGCTGCACGGCGAGCTGTTCGAGGAGATGAGCTCGTCCGGACGGCAGCGAGGAGTCCTCCGGCCCGTGCACGAGGGCGTCCAGCTCGAGAGCGCGCGCGTAGTGCGCCGCAGCGACGTCCGGGGCGACCACGGCGCTCGCCTCGGCCGCTCGAACCGCGGCGGTCAGCGCCAGGTCGAGGCGGCCGGCCTCGGTCCAGTGCCTCGGCAGGGTTCCGAGCAACGTGCGCCGCTCGTCGCTCGTCGCGCCGTCCAACCCCGCCTCGGTGGCACGCGCGCTGGCCGCATGGAGCCGCCGCCGTTCGACGGGGAGCATGCCGTCGCGGACGGCGTCCCCGACGAGCAGGTGGCGGAAGGTGTAGGACTCCCCGGCGTCGTCCCCGACGAGGAGGTCGGTGGCGACCAGCTCGCGCAACGCGTCGAGCAGGGTCACCTCGTCGAGGCCCGCAAGCTCCCGCAGGACGCCGTGCGGTACCTCCCCACCGTGCACAGCCACCGCCCGAGCGACCGTCAGGGCGGGTGCGCTGAGGGCCGACAGGCGTACGCCGAGCACCTCCGCCGGCGGCACGGTGCCACGGCCGGAGGCGCGCACTGACACGAGCTCCTCGAGGAAGAACGGGTTGCCCTCAGCGCGCTCGACGATGTCCTCGACAGTGACCGGGTCGAGGTGTGCGCCGGCTGCGGCGGCGAGCTGAGCCACCAGCACGGCCGAGTCAGCAGCAGCAAGCGGACCCACGTCGACGGTGTTGGCCAGGCGTCGCACCGTCACCGACGTCGCGACCCAACGGGCGTCGACGTCGGGGTCGCGCCGCTCACCCTCGGCTCGGGCGGTCGCGACCACCACCAACCCGGGTGCCGGCTGGGCGACCAGGCGGCAGAGCACGCTGACCGTGGTGACGTCGGCGAGGTGGAGGTCCTCGAGCACCACGACCAGGGGCCGGACCGCAGCCAGTCGTCCGACGTACCAGGGAAGGACGTCGGCAGCGCGACCAGCCCCGGCCGGCGCCGCCCCGGGGTCGAGGTCGGGCACCAGGACCGCCAGGTCGACCAGGGCAGGACCGGCCGCCCGCGTGGCGGTTTCGACCCCGTAGGCGGCCACCGCCTGACGCAGGGCGTCAGACCACGGGAGCAACGGGCTCGTCGCGCCGTCCTGGACTGCAGCACCCCGGCACACCACCACCGCCTCGCCGTCGAGGTCCGGACCGCCACCCACCAGGTCGGCGACCAGCCGGGACTTGCCGACGCCGGCCTCACCGAGCACGAGGACGAGCGAGGGGCCGTCGCCCCGCAGGCCGTCGAAGAGGGCCGCGCGCAGATCGGAGGTCTCGCGGGCGCGGCCCACGAGTACGCCGCTTCGACCTGCCACCGCCGAGCCTCCCGGTCCCCCCGCCGAGGGAGACCGGTGGGTCCGGCACCCTCGAGGGCCACGGTAGGGGGCCGCGTCGCTCAGGGACACCCGGCGAGGAAGTTCAGCAGGAGCCGAGCACCGCGCCGGACGAGCGCGGAGGCGGGTCAGGGCGCGGGACGCTGGACCGGGATCACCGACTGGAGGGTCCGCGCCAGGGCGCCCCGCCGCCGAAGGCTCCGCCGCGAGCGCTCGCGGGCGACGTAAGCCTGCCGTACGGCGCGCTCCCCCGTGGTGAGCGCGCCGTACGGCAGGGCGGTCCCGGCGGTCCTTGCCGGAGGCACCGAGCCGGGGACTGGGGGAAGGCGGTGGCTGAGGGCGAGGGCGGCAGCGACGTGGCGCACGGTGGTCTCCAGGGCGTCGGAGGGAGCGGTCGAGGTCCAGGCTCTGGGCCCGAGGGCGAGGACACATCAGGAGAACCCCTTATCCGGTCCCGGCAGAGCCCTCAAAGGCGGGTCCGGACGAGGCGGCGTCACCTGCGAGGCTGGGGCCATGCACGCCATCACCGTCCCTGTCCCCGGTGGCCCCGACGCCCTGGTGTGGGCCGAGGTCCCCGACCCGGTCGCCGGCCCCGGCGAAGTCGTCCTCGAGGTTGCCGCGAGCGCGGTCAACCGCGCGGATCTCTTGCAGCGCAAGGGGTTCTACCCTCCGCCGACCGGCGCTCCTCCTTGGCTCGGCCTCGAGTGCAGCGGCACCGTGCGTGAGGTGGGAGCGGGGGTCGACGGCTGGGCAGCGGGGGACGAGGTGTGCGCCCTGCTGGCCGGCGGGGGCTACGCCGAGCGCGTCGCCGTCCCTGCCGGTCAGCTCATGCCGGTGCCAGCGGGGCTCGACCTGGTGAGCGCAGCGGCACTGCCCGAGGTCTGTTGCACCGTGTGGTCGAACGTCTTCAGCCTGGCCGGGCTCCAGGCTGGAGAGACCCTCCTCGTCCACGGCGGTGCCTCCGGGATCGGCACGATGGCCATCCAGCTCGGCTCGGTGCTCGGCGCACGGGTGGCCGTCACCGCCGGCTCGACCGCCAAGCTCGAGCGTTGCGCCGACCTCGGGGCGGAGATCCTGGTGAACTACCGCGAGCAGGACTTCGTGACTGAGGTCAAAGCAGCGACCGACGGCCGCGGTGCGGACGTCGTCCTCGACAACATGGGAGCGGTCTACCTGGCCCGCAACGTCGACGTCCTCGCCGTCAACGGGCGGCTCGTCGTCATCGGTCTCCAGGGAGGCAGCGTCGGCGAGCTCGACCTCGGCCAGCTCCTGGCCAAGCGCGGCACCCTTCGCGCGACGGCTTTGCGCGCTCGGCCGCTGGAGGAGAAGGCGGCCATCGTCAGCTCAGTCGTCCGGCATGTGTGGCCACTGGTGGCCGACGGTCGGGTCCGGCCGATCGTGGACCGCGTGCTGCCGATGGATCAGGCGGCCGAGGCCCACCGGGTCCTCGAGTCCGGCGAGCACGTCGGCAAGGTCCTGCTCACCCGCCCGTGACACCGGCTGCGCAGCTATCGCCGCGATCGCCGGAGTTTGAGGGGTCGCTGCCGCTCGGTTAAGGACTCCGCCCGATTCGCCCTGGCCCGGCGGACCGCCACGGTCAGGGCATGAACCTGCTGACACTCCCCTTCCCGTCCGGTGTCCCGACGTCCGTACCCCTCCTGCCGGTCCCGGGCCGGGTGCCCGCCCCGGTCCTGCTCCTCGGGACCGCCCTGGTCCTGGCGGGCCTCGACCTGGCCGGAGCCCTGGCCGCCAAGGCGTGGGCCGAGCACCGGTCCGCGCTGTGGTTCGGCGGAGGGCTGGTGCTGTTCGGCCTGCTGTTCTGGGTGTACGGCTCCGCCCTGCGCTACGCCGAGCTCGCGGAGGTGACGATCGCCTGGATCGTGATCCTGCAGGTGGGGGTGCTGGTCATCGACCGCTTCCAGCACGGGGTGCACGTACCCGCCCCGAAGTGGGTCGCGGTGGTCGTCATCCTCGGCCTCGAGGGCTATCTCGTGCTCGGGCCGAGCACCCCGACGGGTGGCTTGTCATGACCCTCCTCGAGACCACGCCCATCACCCAGACCATCACCGAGCCGGCCAGCGCGCCGACCCTGCCGCGGCAACGGGCTCCCCGGGCACCCACCCCGATGGTCGACGCCCTGCGCACCCACGTGGGCCGCGGGACCGTCGCCTTCTCCTGTCCCGGCCACAAGGGAGGCGCCGGGGTGGATCCGGCGCTGCGCGACCTGCTCGGGGAAGGCACCTTCGCCGGGGACGTCTGGCTGGACACCGTGACCTCCGACGTCGCCCGGCGCGAAGCCGAACGTCGGATCGCCGCCC
>DASQFD010000024.1:0-7705 GCA_035633255.1 Dermatophilaceae bacterium | reverse complement strand
CGTGGTCCGGGCCGGCTCACGCGGGGTGGCGGTCACCGCCCTGCAGCGGGCCCTGCGCATCACGGCCGACGGCGCCTTCGGTCCCGCGACGACCACGGCGGTCAAGGCGGCCCAGGCTCGCGCCCGCCTGGCGCAGACCGGCGTCGTCGCCACCCTGACCTGGAAGGCGGTCGAGCGGGCGCTGACCGGCCGGTGACGCCGGCGGCGCTCAGGCGCCGGCGGTGACCCCCTCCGCACGCAGCCGGGCGGCCAGGACCGCCTCCTCGACCGGCCCGCGGGAGAGGACCACCGACCCGTCGGCGGCCCACGCGCCCAGCGCGAGGCCGAGGAAGGCCGCCGGGTCCGTCGCCGAGGTGTGCAGGCGGGTGCCGGCCGGCCGGCCGTGCGGGACGACGTCGAGGTATGCCGTGGTGCCGGCGGCGGTGGCCAGCGCCGGGTCCGTGCCGGCCGGCTCCTCGACCACCGGGAGCACGTCGGGGTAGGCGGCGAGCTCCCGCGCCTCGTCCACCGCCCCGGGGGGGACTGGTCCGGCGGCGGCCCGGGCGAGCGCCGGGAGGGTCACGAGCACCGTGGCGGGGGAGCCCGGTCCGCTCGCGGCGGCGGCGAGCCGGACGGGGTCGTCGGACACGACGACATCGGCCGGGCCGGCCCCGCGGCGACCCGGGTCGCGGCCCGGGTCGAGGGCGACGTCGAGGTCCGGGTCGAGGTCGAGGTCGAGGTCGAGGTCGAGGTCGACGCAGCCGCCCACCGACCAGGTCGCCAGCGCCCAGTAGGCGAGGCGCCAGTGCGGCGGCAGCGCGAGCCGGACCCGCGTGCCGGGGCCGGCGTCGTGCTCCTCGACCAGCAGCGACGCCGCCTTCGCCACCCAGTTGGCCAGCGCCCGGGCGGAGAGCTCGACCCGCTCCCCCCGGGCCGGCCCGTCGGTGTCGTCGTACTGGGTGACGCGTGGGCGGCCGGGGTCGGACGCGAGGAGATGCGCGAGGACGTCGGCGGGGCTGCTCACCCGCGCAGCGTAGGACGGTTACCGTTCGGGCCGTGACCGCGCGCGCCGCCCCCGCCCCCGTGCGCCCGCCGCGCGCGCCGGGGTCGACCACCGGACGGGTGCTGCAGACGCTCGTGCTGGCGGTCGGGGCGTGGCTGGTCGTGACGTCGGCGCTCGCGGCGCTGCTCTCGGCGGTCGGGCTGTGGCGCCCACTGCTCGTCCTGCCGCTCCTCGCGCTGGCCGCCGGAGGCTGCGTCCTCGCCGTGCGCGAGACGCCCTCGATGGCGGTCCCGCGCTGGACCGCGGTGGCGCTGGTCGCCGTGACGGCGGCGAGCGGCGCCTGGACCGCCGCCACCCACAGCGAGCAGGTGCTCCCGCGGCGGGACGCCGGGAGCTACTACCAGCAGGCCGTCTCGCTCGCGGACACCGGCCGCCGGGTGGTGCCCGTGGACCCCGACGTCCTCGGCGGCCCGGACGTCCTCGCCCAGGAGGGCCTGACCCTGGCCAGCCCGGCCTTCTACCAGGTGGGGTCGGCGAGCGACCCGGCGATCCAGCCGCAGTTCGTGACCGGTCCGGCCGCCGTCTACTCCCTCGGCCAGTGGCTGGGCGGGCTGGTCCCCACCCTGGTGATCCCGGGGCTCGCGATGGCGGTCGCCGCGCTCGGCGTCGGGCTGCTCACCGGCCGGGTGCTCGGGGTGCGGTGGGCCCCGCTCGCCGCCCTCGGGACCGCGCTGCTCTTCCCGGTGCTCCACACCGCGCGGGCCACCTACTCCGAGCCGCTGGCGTCGGTCCCGCTCGTCGCCGGGCTGCTGGCGCTCACGGCCGCGGCGCGCTGGGGCCTGCCCGGGGCGCTCGCCTCGCGCAGCGCGCTCCTGGCCGGTGCGCTGCTCGGCGGCACGGCGCTGCTGCGCGTCGACGGGCTCCGCGAGGCCGTGCTGCTCATCCCGGTGGCGGGGCTGGTCGCGGCGCAGGGCCGCCGGTGGCCACGCTCGCTCCTGCTCGGTGCCGGGGCGTCGACCGCGGTCGCGGCGGTGGCCGCCCTCACCCTCTCCCGCCGCTACCTCGGCGACATCGCCGGCAGCCTGGTCCCCCTCATCGCCCTCGGCGTGGCACTGGCGGCGCTGACCTGGGCCGCGTCGGTCGGGTGGGAGCGCGGACGCCGCCTGCCGCCGTCGGTGAGCCGGCGGCTCCCCGGCGCGCTGGCCGCCGCGGTGCTCGCCGTCGGCCTGCTCCTGGCGAGCCGGCCCCTCTGGCTCACCGTGCGGCAGTCGGCCGAGGACCCGGGAGCCCGGGTGGTCGCCGGGCTCCAGCAGCAGCAGGGCCTTGCCGTCGATGGCGGACGGACCTACGCCGAGGACACCGTCGCCTGGCTCGCGTGGTGGGTCGGCCCCGTGGCCCTCGCGGTCGCCCTGGTCGCCCTGGCCGTCGCGGTGCACCGGGCGAGCACCCGGTGGACGCTCGGGGAGCTGCTGCCGGCCTGGGTCCCGGCCCTGGTCGTCGCCGGCGGGTCCACGCTGCTCACCCTGTGGCGGCCGGGGATCACGCCGGACCACCCGTGGGCCGAGCGCCGCCTGCTGATCCCGCTCGTGCTCGTGGTCGTGGCGGTCCTCGCGGCGGCCGCGGAGGTCCAGCGCCGCTCGGTGGACTGGGTCGGGCACCGGTACGCCGTCGCCCCCGGTGAGGTGCTGCACCGACGGGTGCGCGCGGTGGTGCGGGCGGTGCCGGCCACCGTGGTCGTCCTCGCGCTGCTCGTGCCGACCGCCGTCGCCACCGCCCCCCACCGCACCGAACGGGTGGAGCTCGGGTCGGCCGCGGCCGTCGGCGACCTGTGCCGGTCGCTCGAGGACGGCGACGTCGTCCTCATGGTCGACTCGCGAGCCGTGAACGAGTGGCCGCAGGTCGTCCGCGGCTCGTGCGGGCACCCCGCCGTGGCGACCACCGCGGCCCTGCGCTCGGACCAGGTGGGCTTCGCGGCGGCCGTGCGCACCCTCGAGGAGGGGGTGCGGGCCTCCGGCGGGAGGCTGGTCCTCCTCGCCACCGACTCCACGCGCATCCTGGGGGCCCTCGGGGCCTCGGACCTGCGCCAGGTCGTCGACACCGTGGTGCTCGAGGACCCCCGGCTGCTCGAGGAGCGCCCCGAGGACCTGGTCCCGCTGCGGATCACCGTGTGGCTGGCCTCGCCCGGCGTCAGCGGCGGGTGAAGACCGCGGCGGCGCGGCGCTGCACCGCGGCATACGTCGCCGGGTCGGCCGCGGCGAGCACCCCGGGGCGATTCGACCGGGGGGAGTACGGCGTGCCGTCCGGATGGCCCACGGCCCCACCGGCCTCGAGCACCATGAGCGACCCGGGCGCGTGGTCCCACGGGTTGGACCGGCCCCAGAGGACGTAGTCGGCGGCCCCCTCGATCAGGCGCGGGTAGTCCACGCCGCAGCACACCCAGGACAGCCGCATCGGCGGCAGGCCGTCCAGGGCGTGCCCCTTCATCGACCACACCGAGGTCACCCCCGCGGGCCGCATGCCGACGGGCACCGGCGCCCGGTGCATGCGCACGCCGTCGCGGAACACCCCCGCCCCGCGCTCGGCGACCCAGCCGACCGCGTGCTCCGGCTGCCAGATCCAGGACCGCACCGTCTCGCCCCGGATCACCTCCGCGACCATGACCGCATGGTCGGCGATGCCGTGCACGAAGTTCTTGGTGCCGTCCACCGGGTCGACGGTGAACCCGTGGTCGGCGGCGCGGAAGCGGTCCAGCAGCGTGTGGTCGGCTGCGTGCGCCTCCTCGCCGAGGACCACGGCGTCCGGGTATGCCGTCGTCAGCGCCCGCGTGATCAGCACCTCGGCCTCGTGGTCGGCGACCGTGACGAGGTCACCCGGGCCCTTCTCCATGACCTCGCCGGCCGCGAGGGAGCGGAAACGGGGCGTGATCACGTCGGCCGCGACCGCCTTGAGCAGGTCCAGCACCTCACCCGTGTCCACGGCTCCACGGTTCCACACGCGTCGGCGGATCGGGACATCGCCCCCGCGCCGCCCGCACCTCCGGCAGGTCCGTCGCGGCGGTCAGGGCGTCCGGTCGCGCAGGGGGAGCATCGTCTCGATGTGCCGGGCGATCTCGAGCGCCGCCGTGGCCGCCGGTGACGGCGCGTTGAGCACGTGCACCACACCGGCGTCGTGCTCGATGAGGAAGTCGTCGAGCAGGGAGCCGTCCCGCGCCACCGCCTGCGCGCGGACCCCGGCGGGCGCCGGGACGAGGTCATCGGGGGTGAGGGCGGGCACCAGCCGGCGGACGCTCTCGGCGAAGCGTCGGCGGGAGAGCGAGCAGCGCATCTCGGTCAGGCCGGACCGGTACTCGCGCCTGGCGAGCCGCCAGAACCCGGGGTAGCCGAGGGTGTCGGCCAGCTCCGCGGGCGAGACCGTGCGCCAGTCGTAGCCCTCCCGGGCGAGGGCCAGCACGGCGTTCGGCCCGGCGTGGACGACGCCGTCCACCCCCCGGGTGAGGTGCACGCCGAGGAACGGCAGCTCCGGGTCGGGCACGGGGTAGACCAGGCCGCGGACGAGGTGCCGGGCGTCCTCCCGAAGCGTGACGTACTCGCCGCGGAACGGCACGATGCGCACCGACGGCCGGTGCCCCAGCGCCCTGGCCACGAGGTCGGCCTGCAGGCCGGCGCAGTTCACCACCAGGTCGGCCGTGACCTCCCCGCGTGTCGTCGTGACGACCAGCTCCCGGCCGGACCGGTGCGCCGAGAGCACCTCCGTGCCGTGCTCGAGTGCGGCGCCGTGCCGGGCCAGCCGGCGGGCCAGGGCCGTGCAGACGGCGCCGTAGTCGATGACGCCGGTGGCGGGGACGCGCAGGGCGGCCACCGCGGCGACGTCCGGCTCGAGCTCCGCGACGGCCGCGCGGTCCAGCTCGACGACCTCCAGGCCGTTGGCCCGGCCCCGGTCGCGCCAACGCGCCAGCCCGGGCAGCTCCTTCTCGGAGGTGGCGACGACGAGCTTGCCGCTCCGGTGGAAGGGCACGCCCTCGGTCCGCGCGAAGTCGGCGAGCGACTCGGCCCCCGCGCGGCACATCCGGGCCTTGAGAGAGCCGGGGACGTAGTAGAGACCCGAGTGGACGACGCCGCTGTTGCGCCCGGTCTGGTGCCGCGCCCAGCCCTGCTCCTTCTCCAGGACCGTGACCGCGGTGCCGGTGCGGGCCGCGACCCGGTCCGCGACCGCCAGGCCGACGATCCCACCCCCGACCACCACGACCCGCTGCGCCCTCATGCCGCCCACGGTAGTGCGGGCCGGAGAGGCCCGGGCCCGGACGCCGGTAGTCTCGGGCGCGTCATGGACGAATCCCCCGCCACCGAGGTCATCGCGGTGGAGCAGCACGCCCCGCCGCCCGGCACTCCCCCGCCTCCGCCCCCGCCCACCGACCCGGTGGCGGCACCGCCGGTGAGCCACCCGGCATACCCCATCGAGGGTCGCGCCGGCGGCGCCGCGCCCTACGTCACCGTGGTGCTGCCCTGCTACAACGAGGCGGCGCACGTCCGCGCCGAGGTCGACCGGATCAGCGCGGCCCTGGACGCGAGCGAGTTCACCTACGAGGTGCTGTGCATCGACGACGCCTCCACCGACGACACGCTGGCGGTGCTGCGGCGGGCGATGCGGGAGCGCGACACCGTCCGGGTGCTGCCGTTCCGGCGCAACGGCGGCTCCGGGACCGCGCGCCGCATCGGCACCCAGCAGGCCCGCGGCGAGGTGGTGGTGTGGACCGACGCCGACCTGACGTACGAGAACGAGCGCATCCCCGAGCTGGTCCGCATCCTGCGTGACGACGCGACCTACGACCAGGTCGTCGGCGCCCGGACCACCGAGGAGGGCACGCACAAGTGGGCCCGGGTGCCGGCCAAGTGGTTCATCCGCAAGGTCGCCGAGTGGCTGACCCGCACGAGGATCCCCGACCTCAACTCCGGTCTGCGCGCGTTCCGCCGCGAGGTGGCCCTGCCCTACCTCGGCCTCCTGCCGCCCGGCTTCTCCTGCGTCACGACGATCACCATCGCGTTCCTGGCCAACCAGCACGACATCAGGTACGTCGAGACCAGCTACGCCAAGCGGGCCGGGACGAGCAAGTTCCACTTCGTGCACGACGCCTACCGCTACATCCTCCAGGTCCTGCGGATGGTCATGTACTTCGACCCGCTCCGCGTGCTGATGCCGCCGGCCCTGTGGATGCTGGTCATCGGGGTGGTCAAGGGCGTCGTCGACATGGTGCGCCACCCCTTCTACTTCCCCGCGAGCACGGTGCTGCTGGTGGTCAGCGGCATCATGATCGGGTCCCTGGCACTGCTCGCCGACCTCGTCGTCCGCTCGAGGGACGGTGGCTGACCCGGCCGCGCTCCGCCTCGCCGTGGTGGGCCCGACCCACCCGCTGAAGGGAGGCGTCGCCGCGCACACCACGGCGCTGGCGCACGAGCTCGCGGACGCCGGCCACGACGTCGTGCTGGTGTCGTGGACCGCCCTCTACCCCGGCGTCCTCTACCCCGGCGAGCAGACCGTCCCGGGCGGCGTCCCCGACGTGAAGCCGTTCCCCCGCACCGAGCGCCTGCTCTCCTGGGCCCGCCCGGACACCTGGGTGCGCGCCGGACGGCGGCTGCGCGGCGTCGACGCGGTGGTCCTCGTCCACGTGGTCCCCCAGGTCGTGCCCGCGCACCTCGCGCTGCTGCGCGCGGCGGGTGCCGGGTCACCCGGCGCGGAGGGCCCGCGTGCCCTGCTCATCGCCCACAACGTGCTGCCCCACGAGCCCCGCCCCGGCGACCGGGCCCTGGTCGGGGCGCTGCTGCGTCGCGTCGACTCGATCGTCGTCCACACCGCCGAGCAGGCCGGGCTCGCGGCGGGCCTCGGCGCGCGCCACGTGCGGCGGCTCGACCTGCCGCCCCACCTCCCGGGCGGGCCGCCGGTGCCCCGCCCGCCCCATGCCGGGCCGCCCCGGGTGCTGGCCCTGGGCATCGTCCGCGACTACAAGGGGGTCGACGACCTGCTGGACGCGGCCCGGGAGGTGCCCGGGCTCGAGGTCACCGTCGCCGGCGAGCTCTGGGGGGCCGCGGGGGAGCGGGTGCGCGCCCTGGCCGCCGACCCGGCGCTGGCCGGCCGCGTCGAGGTGCACGGCGGCTACGTGCCCGCCGACCGGGTGCCCGCGCTGCTGGCCTCCACCGACGTCCTCGCCCTGACCTACCGCTCCGCCTCCGCCTCGCAGAACGTGCTGCTGGCCGCCCGCCACGGCCTGCCCGTGCTCGCCACCGCGGTGGGCACCTTCCCCGAGCAGGTGCACGACGGCGTCGACGGCCTCCTCGTGCCGCCGGGTGACCGCGCCGCGCTGGTCGCCGCCCTGCGCCGCCTCGCCGAGCCCGGGTATGCCGTGGCGCTGCGGTCCGGGGTGCGGCCGCCGGACCTCACCGGGCCGTGGGCGCACTACGTCGGTGGCCTGGAGGCGCTGACCAGCGCGGCGACGGCGACCGCCGAGCCGCCCGCGGCGCCCGACCCTCCGGACGTCGGTGCGCCGACGCGGCCGGCCGGCCGGCTCGGTCGGGCGGCCGCCGGGCTGCCGCTCGGCGCCGGTGCCGCCGTGACCCGTCGGGCGGAGAGCCTCCGCCGCGCCGTGCGGGCCCGCCGGGCGCCGCGGACGCTGGAGCTGGTGCCGGCGGACCTGCCCGAGGACCTCCGGCCCTGCGACCTGCTCGCCGTGGA